>DASUTU010000152.1:0-4026 GCA_036374435.1 Actinomycetota bacterium
GGCGGCCACTTCCCGGTGAAGTACTACATCACCGCGATGCTCTTCATCATCTTCGACATCGAGATCGTCTTCCTCTACCCGTGGGCGGTCGCGTTCGACAACATGGCGCTGTTCGGCCTGATCGAGATGGGCCTGTTCATCCTCACGCTGTTCGTCGTCTACGCCTACGTCTGGAAGCGCGGTGGGCTCGAGTGGGAGTGAGCGCCGTGCGTCCCGAAACCACCAACCCCGGAGGCCGATGAGTCATGGGTCTTGAAGAGAAGCTCCCCAGCGGCGTACTCCTGACCACCGTCGAGGGCGTCGCCGGCTACTTCCGGAAGGCGTCGTTCTGGCCGGCCACCTTCGGCCTCGCCTGCTGCGCCATCGAGATGATGACCTCGGGTGCGCCGAAGTACGACCTCGGCCGCTTCGGCATGGAGGTCTTCCGTGCCTCGCCGCGCCAGGCCGACCTGATGATCGTCGCCGGCCGCGTCAGCCAGAAGATGGCCCCGGTCCTGCGCCAGATCTACGACCAGATGCCCGAGCCCAAGTGGGTCCTCGCGATGGGCGTGTGCGCCTCGTCGGGCGGGATGTTCAACAACTACGCGATCGTCCAGGGCGTCGACCACGTCGTGCCGGTCGACATGTACCTCCCGGGGTGCCCGCCGCGGCCGGAGATGCTGATCGACGCGATCCTGAAGCTCCACGACCAGATCCAGCACAGCAAGCTCGGCGTGAACCGCGAGAACCAGATCGTCGAGAACGAGAACGCGGGCCTGAACGCCCTGCCCACCTCCGAGATGAAGGGTCTGCTCCGTTGAGCCCCAAGGAACCGGGTGAGTTCGACGAGGTGACTCCGGGCACCGAGGACGACGCCACCGGCCTGATGCCGGAGAACACCCTGCCCGTCGAGCCCGGCGCCCTCGAGCCCGAGGTGATCGACGTGCGCCAGGGCATGTTCGGCGTCCACGGGTCCGGGGACACCTCCGGGTACGGCGGCATCGTCCGCCCAGTGGTGATGCCGAGCGGCACGCCGAAGCCCTACGGCGGCTGGTTCGACGAGGTCGCCGAGAAGCTCGGGTCGACCCTCGAGTCTGCCGGCTTCGCCAACGTCATCGAGAAGGTCGTCGTGCACCGCGGCGAGATCACCTTCTTCATCCGCCGCAACGACCTGGTCAAGGCGGTCGAGACGCTCCGCAACGACCCGGCGCTCCGCTTCGAGTTCTGCTCCGGCGTGTCCGGCGTGCACTACCCGGGCGACAAGGGCCGCGAGCTGCACGCGGTCTACCACCTGCTCTCGATGACGCACAACCGCCGGATCCGGCTCGAGGTGACCTGCCCCGACGAGGACCCGCACATCCCCTCGGTCGTGCCGGTGTACCCCACGGCCGACTGGCACGAGCGGGAGACCTACGACTTCTTCGGGATCATCTTCGACGGCCACCCGGCGCTGACGCGGATCGAGATGCCCGACGACTGGCCGGGACACCCGCAGCGCAAGGACTACCCGCTCGGCGGCATCCCCGTCGAGTACAAGGGCGCCACCATCCCACCGCCGGACACGCGGAGGTCGTACAGCTGATGTCAACCACCTATGACCCGTACGCGCAGGGCGCGGAGACGACGGGCGGCAAGGTCTTCACCGTCACCGGCCAGGACTGGGACACCGTGGTGTCCGGCGCGGCCGAGGAGGGCGAGGAGCGCATCGTCGTCAACATGGGCCCGCAGCACCCGTCGACCCACGGCGTGCTCCGGCTCATCCTCGAGCTCGACGGCGAGACCGTGACCGAGGCCCGCGCGGGCATCGGCTACCTCCACACCGGCATCGAGAAGAACATGGAGTTCCGCTCCTGGACGCAGGGCGTCACGTTCTGCACCCGGATGGACTACCTCTCGCCGTTCTACAACGAGATGACCTACTGCCTCGGCGTCGAGCGCCTGCTCGACATCGAGGACCAGATCCCGGAGAAGGCGCAGGTCATGCGCGTCCTCCTCATGGAGCTGAACCGGATCTCCTCCCACCTCGTCGCGATCGCCACCGGCGGCATGGAGATCGGCGCGCTGACCGTCATGACGGTCGGCTTCCGTGAGCGCGAGCTCGTGCTCGACCTGTTCGAGCTGATCACCGGCCTGCGCATGAACCACGCGTTCATCCGCCCCGGCGGCGTCGCCCAGGACATGCCGCCCGGCGCGCTCGACGAGATCCGCGACTTCATCGCGCTGATGAAGAAGCGCCTGCCCGAGTACGCCGCGCTGTGCAACGAGAACCCGATCTTCAAGGCACGCCTCGTGGGCGTCGGCCACCTCGACCTCGCCGGCTGCCTCGCGCTCGGGATCACCGGCCCGGTGCTGCGCTCGACCGGGTACGCCTGGGACCTGCGCAAGACGCAGCCGTACTCCGGCTACGAGGACTACGACTTCGACGTGGTCACCTGGGACACCGCCGACTCCTACGGCCGGTTCCGGATCCGCCTCGAGGAGATGTGGCAGTCGCTGAAGATCGTCGAGCAGTGCGCGGACCGGCTCGCCGGCCTCGAGGGTGCTCCGGTGATGATCGGCGACAAGAAGATCGCCTGGCCGAGCCAGCTCGCGATCGGCGCCGACGGCATGGGCAACAGCCTCGACCACATCCGGCACATCATGGGTGAGTCGATGGAGGCCCTGATCCACCACTTCAAGCTGGTGACCGAGGGCTTCCGGGTCCCGGCCGGCCAGGCGTACGTGCCGATCGAGTCCCCGCGCGGCGAGCTCGCCGCCCACGTGGTCTCCGACGGCGGCACGCAGCCGTTCCGGGCGCACTTCCGCGACCCCTCCTTCACGAACCTGCAGGCGACGTCGGTGATGGCGGAGGGCGGCATGGTCGCCGACGTCATCGTCGCGGTCGCCTCCCTCGATCCCGTCATGGGCGGAGTGGACCGATGACCGACATGGTTTCGACGAACGGAGCCGGCCCCGCCGGCGGCAGCCTCCCCGAGGAGACGCTGCGCGAGCTCCGGCAGATCACCGAGCGCTACCCCCAGCCGCGCTCGGCGCTGCTGCCGATGCTCCACCTCGTGCAGAGCGTCGAGGGCCGGGTCACGGCCCGGGCCATCGAGGCGTGCGCGGACATCCTCGGGATCTCCGCCGCCGAGGTCTCCGGCGTGGCGACGTTCTACACGATGTACAAGCGCCGACCGGTCGGCGACTACCACGTCGGCGTCTGCACCAACACGCTCTGCGCGGTCATGGGCGGCGACGCGATCTTCGAGCGGCTCAAGGACCACCTCGACGTCGGCAACGACGAGACCGCCTGGGCTCATGAGGGGGACGGCAAGAGCATCACCCTCGAGCACGTCGAGTGCAACGCGGCCTGCGACTACGCGCCGGTGATGATGGTCAACTGGGAGTTCATGGACAACATGACCCCGGAGACGGCCACCCAGCTCGTCGACGACCTGCGTGCGGGCAAGGAGGTCCACTCCACCCGCGGTCCGAAGATCTGCACCTGGCGCGAGGCCGAGCGCGTGCTCGCCGGCTTCCCCGACGACCGCGCCGACGAGGGCCCGGCTGCCGGTCCGGCCTCGCTGGCCGGCCTCCAGGTCGCCCGGGAGAACGGCTGGAAGGCCCCCGAGACGCACCGCAAGGCGGTCCCCGCGGCGGCCCAGCAGAGCGGCGTCCGGGGCGCGCCGTTCGACGGCGAGGCCGACACACGCCGAGCCGAGTCGGAGACGGTCATCGAGGAGTCACCGGCGGACGTCGAGGGCGGCGAGGGGTCGACCCCCGAGGCTGACGGAAAGGGCGGTGCCCAGTGACCGACATGCTGACCCCGGTCCTCACCGACAACTGGGACGCCGACCGGTCCTGGACCCTCGAGTCCTACCAGTCCCGCGGCGGGTACGACGCACTCCGCGTCGCCCTGGGCATGAGCCAGGACGACGTGATCTCCGCGGTCAAGGACTCCGGCCTGCGCGGACGCGGCGGCGCGGGCTTCCCGACGGGCATGAAGTGGGGCTTCATCCCCCAGGACAACCCGAAGCCGAAGTACCTCGTGGTCAACGCCGACGAGTC
>DASUTU010000153.1:0-72771 GCA_036374435.1 Actinomycetota bacterium
GTGTGCTCCCCGTGATTGTTGGCCGCGGGGGGTAATCTTGGTGCGTGCGCACGCTGGTGATCCTCGGCTCCACGGGATCGGTCGGCACGCAGGCGCTGGACGTTGTCCGCCGCAACTCCGACCGGTTCAAGGTGGTGGGGCTGTCCGCCGGGACCAACCACGAGCTCCTGGTCGGCCAGATCCGGGAGTTCCTGCCGCCGCACGTCGCGATCGCCGATGAAGAGGCGGCCGCCGACCTGCGAGAGCGGTTGAGCGGGATCAAAGGCGTCGACATCCTGGTGGGACCCGACGCCGCCGAGACGCTGGCGCGAGATGCCGAGGCCGACATGGTGCTGAACGCGCTGGTCGGGTCGGCGGGGCTGGGGCCCACGCTCGCGGCCCTTCAGGCCGGGAAGACGCTGGCGCTGGCCAACAAGGAAAGCCTGGTGGTGGGCGGCGAGCTGGTGCTCGATCTGATCAAGGGCGAGCCGGAGCGCCTCGTGCCGGTCGATTCGGAGCACGCGGCCCTGGCCCAGGTGCTCCGCGGGGAACGTCGCGAAGACGTCAAGCGGGTGATCCTGACCGGCTCGGGCGGTCCCTTCCGGGGGTGGACGCGCAACGAGCTCGCCAAGGCTTCGGTCAAGGAGGCGCTGGCGCACCCGGTCTGGCAGATGGGGCCGAAGATCACGATCGATTCGGCCACGTTGATGAACAAGGGCCTCGAGGTCATCGAGGCCAGGTACCTGTTCGGGCTCGAGTATTCGCAGATCCACGTGGTGATCCACCCCGAGGGGTTGGTGCATGCGCTCGTGGAGTTCCGCGACGGGACGATACTGGCCCAGCTCGCGCAGGCCGACATGCGGCTGCCGATCCAGCTCGCGCTGGGGTGGCCCGAGCGGCTGCCCACCGGTATCGGGTCTGTGCCGCTCACCGAACGTCCGCTCACGTTCGAGCCCGTCGACCGCGAGGCCTTCCAGGCCGTCGACCTCGCCTATCGCGTTGGGGAGCTCGGCCTGACCTTCCCTGCGGTGATGAGCGCGGCCAACGAGGTGGCCGTGATGGCGTTCCTGGAGGGCAAGATCCCGCTGACGCGCATCATCGAGGTGGTCCAGGCGGTGGTCGACGAACACGAGGCCCCGTCGTCGGTCCTGTCCGTGGTCAACCTGGAGCGGGCCGACGCGTGGGCGCGACGCCGCGCCGCCGAGATCATCGAGAGCCGGTAGCCGTCGATGGGAGCGCTCGGGCAGGTCTCGTTCTTCCTCGCCCTCATCCTGGTGATCGTGATCCACGAGGCGGCGCACTTCGGCGTCGCCCGCGCGTTCCGGATCAAGGTCACCGAGTTCTTCGTCGGGTTCGGGCCGAAGATCTGGTCCACCAAGCGCGGCGAGACGGAGGTGGGGTTCAAATGGATCCCGGCCGGCGGCTACGTGAAGATCGCCGGGATGAACCCGTACGAGGAGGTCGCCCCGGAGGACCTCCCGAGGACGTACGGGGCCAAACCCCGCTGGCAGCGCGCGCTCGTCATCGTGGCCGGACCCTTCACACACTTCGTGCTGGCGCTGTTGTGCTTCACCTTGTGGCTCGGGCTGGTGGGGGAACCCACGGTCGTCAACCCGCGCATCACGGGTGTGGCGCAGGAGCTCGACGGGCGGACCTCGCCGGCGGCCGCGGCAGGGCTGCGAGCGGGTGATCGCGTCGTCGCGGTCGACGGGATCGCCGATCCCTCACAGGAGTTCCTCGTCGACTACACGCAGACCCACGTCGGCGAGCCGATCACGCTCACGGTACGGCGGGGCGACGAGGCGATCACGGTCGAGGTGGCGCCGGTGCTCTCCGAGGTCGAGGGCGTGGACGTGGGCAGGATCGGGGTGGTGCTCGGCGGGGACGTGCTCCGGGAGATCGAGGGGCCCATCGGGGCGGTGACCGGCGGGGTGACCATGACCGCCGACTACGTCGCGGAGACGGTGCGGAACGTGGCTCGGGTGTTCGGGCCCGAGGGGGTGGGCCGGTTGCTGGACCTGGTGTTCACCGACGCCCCGCGAGAGGCACGCGATCCGGCGAGCATCGTCGGCGTCGGGCGGATCGCCGGGAGCATCGCCTCGGACCCCGAAGGAAGCTTCTGGGACATCTTGTTCCTGTTCGCGATCGTGAACGTCTTCGTGGGCCTGCTGAACCTCCTGCCGCTGCCACCGTTCGACGGTGGCCATCTCGCCGTGTTGCTGATCGAGAAGATCCGGGGACGTCCCGTGGACATGCGACGGGTGATCCCGGTGTCGGCGGCCGTGGCGGCGTTCTTCATCCTGTTCACGGTGATGGTTGTCTACGTGGACATCGTCAAGCCGCCGTCGTTCTGACGGGTCATCGCCCACGGCGGGCCCGCCGCTACGATTTCTCAACACCCCGGCCGGAGGGCCTCCATCACCTGCGGATACGATGCTTGACGTGAGTCAGACCGTCCTGGTGGTCGACGACGAGGAGGCCATCGCCGAAGCCGTTCGGGCCCGCCTGGAGAGCGAGGGGTACCGGGTCCTGGTGGCGCCGGACGGCCCCCGGGCGCTCGACGTGGCGGCCCGGGAGCGACCGGACCTCGTCGTGCTCGACCTGATGCTCCCCGGCATGGACGGCCTCGAGGTGTGCCGCGAGCTCCAGCGGGAACGCTGGGTCCCCGTCCTGATGCTCACGGCCCGGACCGAGGAGTCCGACAAGGTGGCCGGGTTCGCCGTGGGCGCCGACGACTACTTGACCAAGCCGTTCAGCCTGCGCGAGCTGGCCGTGCGAGTCCGGGCCATCCTGCGGCGCATGGAACGGATCGGGCAGTCGGCGTCGATGGAACCGGTGGCGCGCGGTGGTCTCGAGATCGACCCGGCGCGCCGCCGTCTCACGGTGGACGGCGCCGAGGTGCAGCTCACGCCGCTCGAGTTCGACATCCTGCTCAGCCTGGCCCGGGAGCCGGGGGTGGTGTTCACGCGCGAGCAGCTCATGGACCGGGTCTGGGGGTATCGCGACTACGCGGGCGGACGCGTCGTCGATTCCCACGTGGCGAGGATCCGGCGCAAGCTGGGGGAGGACGGCGTCGAGCCGCGGTTCGTCCGAACCGTGCACGGCGTCGGGTACGCATTCCGCGAGGACACCTGACGATGCGCCCGTTCGCGATGCTCCCGACGATCCGGGCCAAGCTCGGCTCGGTGATCGTGCTGGCGGTAGGCCTGACCGTCCTGCTCGTGTATTTCCTGCTGTCGCTGGCGTTGGGGAGCTCGTTCCGCGACGCCGATCTCGTGGAGCTCTTGCGGACCGCCCAGACCCGCAGCACCGAGACCGAGTCGGCGCTCCCGCGCGGCGTATCGCTGGCGCTGCTCGAGGCCGGCGAGTTCGAATGGATCGGGACCGAGCTCGCGGAGCCACCCCGGTTCGCCGGTGGCGTGCACGTCGGCGTCACGGACGGGATCGAATACGCCGCGGTTCCGTTGCGCGACGGCTCCGGGGGGATGTTGTACGCGGTTCGCCGCGAGCCGCAGTTCCTCGTGGCCTCGACCCGTTTCCTGTTCGAGTTCTGGTGGCAGCTGCTGGTGGCCGGGGCGATCGCCGCTGCCATCGCCCTGGTGGTCGCCCGCTGGCTGGCGCGCGGCATGACGCAGCCGCTGCGGGACATGGCCGGCGCCGCGCGGAAGATGGAGCGCGGCGACTACGGCCAGCGCGTCGTGACCGTCTCGCGCGACGAGGTCGGCCAGCTCGCGGTGGCGTTCAATCGGATGAGCTCGGAGCTGGAGAGCCTGGAACGCGTCCGGCGGGATCTCGTGGCCAACGTCTCCCACGAGCTCAAGACGCCGATCTCGGCCCTCCGCGCCCACCTGGAGAACCTCCTGGACGGCGTGGAGCGTCCGGACCCCCAGACCCTCCAGGTCATGCTGGCGCAGTCCGAACGCCTGGGCCGGATGGTGGATCAGCTCCTCGAGCTGTCGCGGCTCGAGTCCGGCGACCTTCCGCTGCACCGCGAGCCGGTGGCGCTGGCGCCGCTGGTGGCTCGGGTGCTGTCGGAGGTCCAGGTGACCCGCGGCAGAAGCGACATCGAGCTGTCCGAGGACGTGCCCGAGGACCTCCCCACCGTGTTCGCCGACGCCGAGCGCGTCTACCAGGTGCTGTTCAACCTGCTCGACAACGCGGTCCGGTTCACGCCGGCCGGGGGCCGCGTCCGCGTCACCGCCGCAGGCCACAACGGCTCCGTCGACGTGGCGGTGGCCGACACCGGGCCGGGCATCCAGGAAGAGCACCTCCCGCGGCTGTTCGACCGGTTCTATCGCGTGGACACGTCCCGGTCGCGCGGCGAGGGGGGCACCGGGATCGGCCTGGCCATCGCCCGATCCGTCGTCGAGGCGCACGGGGGCCGCATCTGGGCCGAAAGCGAGCCGGGCAAAGGCAGCACGTTCACGTTCGAGCTTCCCGTCACCACATCCGGATGAGTGCGAGGAGGAGTCCCATGAAGTCCGCCACGACCACGGTGGAGGTCGCCGCCCCGAGCCAGTACGCGTACCTCGATCTGACGGAGGACCTGGAGCGCGCCATCAAGGACTCGGGGGTGACCGAGGGAGCCGTCGTGGCGTTCTGCGCGCACACGACCGCGGCGCTGCTGGTCAACGAGTGGGAGGACGGGGCGCTCGAGGACTTCCGGGCCCGGATGCTCCACCTCGTCCCCGACGACGTCTACTACGCCCACGACGACCTGGCCCGGCGGACCCAGAACCTGGACGAGTCGCACGAGCGGCGGAACGGCCCCTCGCACGTCAAGACGATGCTCCTGTCCGCGACGTCGCACGCCATCCCCATCTCCACCGGCGAGCCGATGTTCGGACGGTGGCAGCGGCTGATCCTGTTCGAGATGGACGAACCGAAGGAACGCCAGGTCGTCTTCCACGTGTTCGGCGTCTGAGCCACACCTGAGAGACTGGCGTCATGGAGCGACGGAGGACGCGGCAGATCCACCTCGGCGGTCTCACCGTCGGCGGCGACGCGCCGGTGCGCGTCCAGTCGATGACCACGACGAAGACGGCCGACGTGAACGCGACGCTCCAGCAGATCGCGTCGCTGGTGGCGGCCGGCGTAGAGATCGTCCGGGTCGCGGTGCCGCACTGGGAGGACGCCGAGGCCCTGACGGCGATCGCGGCCAAGTCCACCGTGCCGGTCGTCGCCGACATCCACTTCCAGTGGAAATACGCGATGGCGGCGCTCGAGGCCGGCATCCACGGGCTCCGGATCAACCCCGGCAACATCAAGTACCAGGACAAGGTGCGGCTGATCGCGCGGGAGGCCAGGGCCCGCCGGGTGCCGATCCGCATCGGGGTGAACGCGGGCTCCCTGGAGAAGGACCTGCTCGAGCGGTACGGCGCCCCCACCGCCGAGGCCCTCGTGGAGAGCGCGCTGAACGAGGCGAGGATCCTCGAGGACGAGGACTTCCTCGACGTCAAGATCTCGGTCAAACACTCGAACCCCCGCGTGATGATCGAGGCGTACCGCCAGCTCGCCGAGAAGTGCGACTACCCGCTCCACCTCGGCGTCACCGAAGCCGGACCGATGCCGATGGGCGGCGTGAAGAGCGCGGTCGGGATCGGCACGCTCCTGGCCGAGGGCATCGGCGACACGATCCGGGTCAGCCTGACCGACGACCCCGTCGAGGAGGTCAAGGTCGGGATCCAGATCCTCCAGTCGCTCGGTCTCCGGCGGCGCGGGCTCGACCTGGTGGCGTGTCCGAGCTGCGGCCGGGCGGAGGTCGACGTCCTCGGTCTGACCAAACAGGTCAACGAGGCCATCGAGCGCGAGGGATTGACGGTGCCGATCCGGGTGGCCGTCATGGGCTGCGTGGTCAACGGCCCCGGCGAGGCGCGCGAGGCCGACCTCGGCATCGCGGCCGGCAAGGGCCAGGGGTTCCTCGTGGTCAAGGGCGAGGTGGTGGACAAGATCCCCGAGGACCGCTTCGTCGACCGCCTGATCGAGGAGGCGCGCAAGATCGCCGCCGAGCGCGCCGCCGAACCCTCGGACGCCGGCTGATCGCGCGCGCCGTCAGCGCCGGGTGAGCCGAAGGAAGTTCCGCACGATCGTCGGGCCGTCCGGCGTCAGGATCGACTCGGGGTGGAACTGGACCCCGAACCGCGGCAGCTCTCGGTGGCGCATGGCCATGACCAGGCCGTCCTCGCTCCACGCGATGAGGTCGAGCTCCTCCGGGAGGTCTTCCCGCCGGACCACCAGCGAGTGATACCTGCCGGCCTCGAACGGGTTCGGCACGCCGGCGAGGATGCCTGCCCCCTCGTGGTGGACGAGCGAGGCCTTGCCGTGCACCGGCGTGGCGCGTTCGACCACGCCACCGGCGGCCAGGCCGAGAGCCTGGTGGCCCAGGCACACCCCGAGCACGGGGGTCTCGGCCGGGAGCCGCTCGATGAGCTCGGGGAAACAGCCCGCGTCTTCGGGCCGGCCCGGGCCCGGGGAGAGCACGACCGCGTCGGGGCGCCGGCCAAGGAGCGAATCCGCGGGCTCCTCGTCGCTCTTCACCACCTCCGTGTGCTCGCCGAGGCTCTCGATGAGCTGCACGAGGTTGTACGTGAACGAGTCGTAGTGGTCCACGACGAGGATCACGGCGCCCCCCACACTCCCTCCGCATCGACGACGGCGGGCAGCAGCGCGGCGGCCTTGGCTTTGGTCTCGGCGAGCTCGACGTCGGGGTCGGAGTCGGCGACGATCCCCGCGCCGGTCTGGACGTGCGCCCGGCCGTCGGCCACGACCGCGGTCCGGATCGTGATGCAGAAATCGAGATCGCCGGCGAACGTGCAGTAACCCACGGCCCCCGCGTAGGGGCCCCGAGCGGTGGGTTCGTGTTCGGCGATGAGCTCCATGGCCCGCCGCTTGGGCGCACCCGTCACCGTGCCGGCCGGGAATGTCACGGCGAGCGCGTCGAGCGCGTGTTGGCCCTCCGCGAGCTCGCCCTCGACGGTGCTCACGATGTGCATGACCTTCGAGAACCGCTCCACCACCATCAGCTCGGTGGGCCGAACGGTGCCCGGGGTGCAGACGCGTCCAAGGTCGTTGCGGGCCAGGTCCACCAGCATGGCGTGTTCGGCGCGTTCCTTCGGGTCGGCCAGCAGCTCGTGTTCGTACAAGCGGTCCCGCAGCTCCGATTCGCCCCGCGGCCGCGTTCCGGCGATCGGCCGCGTCGACACCGCCCGGCCTTCCACCCGCACCAGCGGTTCCGGTGAGGAGCCGGCGAGCTCCATCCCCAGCATCCGGAGGTAGAACATGTACGGGGCCGGGTTGGTGACGCGGAGCCGTCGGTAGACGGGGAAGCCGCCGCGCGAAGAGAGAAAGCTGACGCGGCGCGACGGCACGCCCTGGTAGATGTCGCCCGCGAACACGTGCTCCTGCATCGTCCGGACGATGGCTCGGAACCGCTCGTCGGCCATGTTCGGGTCGCCGTCGCGGTCGGTGGCCCCCCCGGCGCCGGGGGGCTCGGGGCGGGGCGTCCGGGGAGTGTCGAGGCGACCGGCCAGCTCGTCCAGCGCCTCGACGCCGGCGTCGTAGCCGCCCGCCGGCATGTGCGCCACGAGGAACAGCCGCTGTCGCCAGTGGTCGAACACCACGGCCCGGTCGATCACCAGCAGGCCGATCGGCGGCGCGGGCACGTCCCCGGCCGGGAAGGGGTGCCCGTCCAGGAGCGCTCCCGCCTCGTAGGACAGGTACCCCATCAGCCCCCCGGTGAGCGGCGGCAACCCGTCCGGCCGCGGGGCCCGAAGGCTCCGTGCCAACGCGACGAGGTCCTCCCGGGCGTCTCCGGTGCGGGGTCCGTCGAACCCGAGGTCCCGGACCACCGCCTCCACCCGAAGGCCCGTCGGGTCGGCCACGACGAGGGCCGCCGGGTCACCCGCGACGAACGAGTACCGCCCCCACCGCTCGGAACGTTCCACGCTCTCCAGGAGCACGCCGGGTCCCTCGCCGGCCAGGGCGGGGAACACCCCGACCGGCGTCGAGACGTCGGCCAGGAGCTCGGTCCAGACCGGAACCAGGGCGTGATCCGAGGCGAGCGCCTCGAACGTCGCTCGGTCCGGTTGCACGTTCACGTCCGCACCTCCTCGATCCCCTCGAAGACGCGAAACCCCGGGGCTCGCCCGGGGCTCTCGTCGCCGTGCCGATGGGTGGTGCCGAGCGCGCCGGAGCCGGGCGTCAGACGCCCGTGAACCAGGACCAGCGCCGCACGCGCTCGTTCATGTGTGGCCGATGGTCGCAGCCGGCCGGAGCGGCGTCAACGGCGACCGCCCTCGAGCGTCGAATGCGTGGGACGCGCAACCCCCGGTTCGGTAGGGTCCCCCCGACCCGGGCAGGGAGCTCGATGCGCACGTTCACCCGATCCGCTTCCCTCATGGCCGCGCTGGCGGTCCCAGCGGTCCTCGTCGCCGGCGTCGTGGCCCGGCCCGCCACGGCCGAACACGACGTGGGCGAACCGGCGTGGTCGGTGGCGCGCGCTGCCGTGGTCCACGGTCGCGATCCCGGTGGGTCGGAGCGGCGTCCCACCTCCTTCGAGGTCTTCGCCCGGCGAGGACGGCCCGCCCGGGCCGGGGGAGCGGCCCCGGGCCCGGCCCCGCGAACCCCGCAGCCCGTGTCGGGGTTCGACGCGTTGTCCGACCCGTTCGCCGTCCCGGCGGACCCAACCGGGGCCCTGGGGGTCGACTTCGTGCTGGCGGCCGTCAACACGCAGGCCGCGGTCTACGACCGCACGGGTGCGCTCGTCGGCTCCCCGATCCAGCTGGCCGCACTGCATCCCGAGTCCCTGGGCCGGTTCGCGTTCGACCCCAGGGTCGTCTACGACCAGTACGCGGACACCTTCGTGCTGACCTATCTGGTCCAGCGCGATCGTCCGAAGTACTCGCGGATCATCGTGGTGGCGATCCCGAACGCGACGGCGGACGACCCGCTGACGTGGTGCGCGACGGCGTTCCTCGGCGACCTGGTGCCCGGCAGACCACGGGTGTGGGCGGACTACCCGGGCCTCGGCTACAACCACGATCGCGTCACGATCACGACGAACCAGTTCACGTTCCCGGCGCTCCGGGCCAGGTTCCGCTACGCGCAGGTCCTGTCGATCCCGAAAGCCGAGCTCTACGACTGCGCGGTCCCGGTGGTTCCGGACGTCTTCGCCGGCACCCAGACCGCCGACCCGTCCGGGCGGCAGTCGTTCACGCTCCAGCCGGCGCAGTCGGTCGACGGATCCGGGCCCCAGCACCTGTTGTCGTTCGAGCTTTTCGGCAAGCGGTCCTACCTCGTGGTGTGGCGGATCAAGAACACGCGAGCCGGGCTTCGGCTCCAACGCGCCGAGATCGGCGTGGGCCGGGCGGGCCGTCCTCCGCTCGGCACCCAGGGCGGGGGAGGGCTGGCCGATCCGGAGACGTTCTGGGACGCGGGGGACGAGCGGTTGATCAACGCGTACCACGAGGTCGACACGAGGGCCTTGTACGCCGCCCACGCGGTGTTCCGGGACCTCCGTCCCGATACGCTCACCGGGGCCTACCCCGAGTCCACGATCCGGTGGTACGAGGTGCGACCGACCCGGAGGCTGGGGAGATCGTCGCTGATCCGCAAGGGGACGATCGGGGCTCCGGAGGTGGACGTGGGGTGGCCCACCGTAGCGACCGACGGGAACGGCTCGCTGTTCGTCGCATACAGTCGGGCCGGGGCCGTTCGCAGCGAGTTCCTCTCGGCCTGGGTCGCCGAGATCCTCCCGGGGCGCCGGGCCGCGACCCAGACGTTGCTCGCGCCCGGCCTGGCCACCTACGACGCGCTCCCCGGGCCCGAACGTTGGGGGGACTTCACGGCGATCAACCGCGACCCTCTGGATCCCGCTCGGCTGGCCACGTTCAACCAGTACGCGCTCGACCCGGTGAGCTGGCAGCAGGTCGTTCACTTCGTCGAACACGGATGAGACGATCCGGTCCCGGGGCGGAGGGGGGCGGCGTCCCTGGTTCGCGGCTCAAGCCGGCGTAGCCTCGCGACGAAACCACCCCCCACGAGGAAACCACTCCCACACGGGAGAGGAGGGCATCGTGTCCAACGTTCGAAAGCTGATCGCGCTCGCCGCCGTCCTGGCGCTGGGATCCGTGGCTCCCGCCTCCGCCGGGACCGCTCCCGAAACGGCCCGCACCCGAGAGCCGGTGTCGGTGACGCTGCGGCCACCTGCGGAGAAACCGTCCATGGCGCAGCGGGTCGCCCTCGGCCGCGAGCTCATCGTGCGGTTCCGCTCCGGAGCGGCCGACCGGGACCGCGCCGCGGCGCATCTGGCCGCCGGAGCGCTCGTGGTCGACCGGGTGGCCGGCCGCGGGCTCACGCTCGTGCGGGTGCCCGAGGGCGTGGAGCCGGCCGTCGCGATGCGTGCGTACCGGCGGAGCGAGGCAGTGGCCTTCGTCGAGCCGAACGTCGAGCGTCCGCTGCTCGAGACCGTGCCGAACGACCCCTTGTTCCCGGAGCTCTGGGGACTGCGGAACACGGGCCAGGCGCACGGGCTCACCGACCCGCCACCTCCGACCTTCCCCGGCCTGTCGGACGCCGACATCGACGCCGGCGACGCCTGGGACGCCACGACCGGGTCGTCGGCCACGGTCGTCGCCGTGATCGACACCGGCATCGACCTGAGCCACCCCGACCTCGCGCCGAACCTGTGGGTGAACGCGGACGAGATCCCGGCGAACGGGATCGACGACGACGCGAACGGCTACGTCGACGACGTGAACGGCTGGGACTTCATCGATGACGACGCCGTACCGCAGGACACGGACGCCCACGGCTCCCACGTCTCCGGGACGATCGCCGCGGCGATGAACAACACGATCGGGGTCGCGGGGGTCTGCCCCGGCTGCCGGATCATGCCGTTGCGGTTCGACCTCGACGTGTTCACCGAGCTCCGGGCGATCGACTACGCGATCGCAAACGGCGCCCACATCATCAACGCGAGCTTCGGCGGCGACGTGTTCTCCAAGGCCGAGCGCAACGCCATCGGACGAGCGAACGATGCCGGGATCTTGTTCGTCGCTGCCGCTGGGAACGAGTTCGCCGATCTGGACATCTGGATCCCCGGTCTCTCGCCGTCGTTCCCGGCCGCCTACGACTTGCCGGGGATCGTCTCGGTCGGCGCGAGTAACGATTACGACGAGATCGGGTACTTCAGCGGCTGCGCCCTCGCCGGGAACGACTTCTTCGACTGTGTGTTCAGCAACTTCGGGCACGATGCCGTCGACCTGTTCGCTCCGGGCGTGGACATCCTCAGCACGGTTCCCGGCAGCGCGTATGCCTACTTCAACGGGACGTCGATGGCCTCGCCGCACGTCGCCGGGGTGGCCGGACTGGTCAAGTCGCTCCATCCGGACTACACGCCGCTCCAGCTCCGGAACGCGCTGCTCAACTCGGTGGACACGGCGGAGAACCTCACGCTTCTGGCTGACGGGCTCACTCTGACCGATGGGCGCGTGAACGCGGCGGCGGCCTTGAATGCGTCGACCGCGACCACCTACCCCGTCAGCTCCGGGAACATCCAGACGGCACAGACCCTGAGGTCCAGGGCCAACGGCAGGGTCTCGTTCCCCGGGAACGTGAACGACGTGTTCAAGAAACGGCTGCGGAAGGGCGCGCGGTACGCCGTGTTCCTCGACGTCCCGAGGCGGACCGACCTCGATCTGTTCGTGTGGAAGCCGGGCACGTTCCAGATCTTCCAGGGCCTGAGGCAGCTTGCCGGGGTGAGCGGAGACGGCGCCGGCCGGGACGAGCTGGTGGTGTTCAAGGCGAGGAAGGCCGGCATCTACTACTTCCACGTGGAGGCATTCTTCGACACGGGCCGGTACACGCTGGAGGTCGCGCGGGTCTGAAGAACGTCCCTCGTCGAGCTCGGGGGCCGGAGCGGGCGTGGGCGGCCCGCTCGGCCGGTATCCTGAGCCCTCCATGAGGCTGTCCAACGCGTTCGTTCCGACGCTGCGCGAGGACCCCTCCGAGGCGGAGGTCCCCTCGCACCGCCTGCTGCTGCGGGCCGGGTTCATCCGTCAGGTGGCGGCCGGGATCTACACGACCCTGCCGCTCGGCGTGCGCTCGATGCGCAAGATCTCCGAGATCGTCCGGGAGGAGATGGACGGGTCGGGGGCCCACGAGATCCGGATGCCGATCACGCTTCCGGCGGAGCCGTGGAAGGCGACCGGCCGGTGGGACCTCTACGGTGACCTCCTGTTCCGGCTGACCGACCGGCACGGGCGGGAGATGCTCCTCGGCCCCACCCAGGAGGAGGTGGCCACGCTCCTGATCGACGGCGAGCTGCCCTCGTACCGCGACCTGCCGATGAACGTGTACCAGATCGAGTGGAAGTACCGGGACGAGTACCGCCCGCGGTTCGGCCTGCTTCGAGGCCGCGAGTTCCTGATGAAGGACGCCTACACGTTCGACCGCGATGAGGAGGGCATGGCTCGCTCGTACGACGTGATGCTCCAGGCGTACAAGCGCGTCTTCGACCGGTGCCGATTGTCGTACGCGGTCGTCGAGGCCGAGCCGGGGCAGATCGGCGGCGGCGTGAACCACGAGTTCATGGCGCGGGCCGAAGTGGGGGAGGACCTGTTCGTCGAGTGCGAGAACGGGGACTACCTCGCCGACCAGAAGGCCGCGACCCCGATGCCGCCGGAGCCGGCCGCGCCGGACGCGCTCGAGGAGCTGACCCGGGTGCCGACGCCGGGTGCCTCGACCATCGAGCAGCTCTCGGCGTTCCTGCAGCGCCCCGCGCGCGAGACGCTCAAGTGCCTGCTGTTCGACGCCGGCGGCGAGCCGGTGGCCGCCCTGGTGCCGGGCGATCGAGAGGTCGAAGAGGCCAAGCTCGAGCGGCTGCTGTTCCCGGCGCCGGTCCGGCCGTTCGAAGACGTCGACTTCGAGACCCGCGGCTTCGTCAAGGGCTTCGTGGGCCCGCAGGGGCTCGGCGAGGGCGTGCGCATCCTGGCCGATCATTCCGTCCGCGGCGGCGCGAACTGGATCACCGGCGCCAACGAGATCGACCACCACGTCACCGGCGCGAACACCCCCCGGGACTTCCGCGTCGACGCGTACGAGGACCTGGTGTCCCTGCGCGATGGTGACCGGTGCCCGGTCGACGGCGGCAGCCTCCACGTGGGGCGGTCCATCGTGGTTGGGCACATCTACCAGCTCGGCACCCGGTACTCCGAGCCGCTCAAGGCGCGGTTCGTGGACGAAGACGGCATCGAGCGGCCGTATTACATGGGCTCGCACGGGATCGGGATCTCGCGGATCCTCGCGGCGGCCGTCGAGCAGTTCCACGACGAGGTCGGCCTCCGGCTCCCCAGGGTCCTGGCCCCGTTCGACGTGGTGGTCGTGATCGCCAACCGCGACGACGACCGGGTGGTCGCCGAGGCCGAGCGCCTGTACGAGGAGCTTCGGTCCCGGGGCGCGGACGTCGTGCTGGACGACCGGGAGGAGACCGCCGGGGTGAAGTTCGCCGACGCCGACCTGGTCGGGCACCCGGTCCAGGTCGTCGTGGGCCGCCGTGGGGTGGAGGCCGGAACCGCCGACCTGAAGCTCCGGGCCACCGGCGACCGATCCACGGTGCCGCTCGCCGACGCCGCCGGGGCCGCGATGGACCTGCTCGCCTCCGCGCCGTAGGCTCGCCCCGATGTCCGTCCGTGCGCCCTCCCACCTGCGCGAGTTCGTGAAGATGCGGCCGGAGGTCGAGGCCGTGCTCCAGCACGTCGGGCGCCGGACCTGGGATCTGGTGCTCGTGGACGTCGAGGGGCTGTGGGTGCGCGAGGAGTTCGAGAGCGAGGAGGCCGCCGAGGCCGCGTGCCTGGACCTCGGCATCCGGATGCACCGCGGGTGGGACGACCAGCGCCTGGTCCGGCGGATGCGCCGTCGGGACCACTGGGGCCAACCCGGCGGGCAGCGCCGGGCGCGCTAGGCGTCCGGAGCCTCTGACCTGCGGATTCGGGCACCATTCGCGCCGGCTCGGCTATACTCCTACTGGTCAACGGAGCGGTTTCACCCGGAAGTGGGCTCGCGCCCACTTTCTTTTTCGCAGGTCCGGGAGGGGATCGCGGTGCAGGTGCGGGTCGAGGAGCTGGTGGAGCCCGTCGTCGAGGCCTCCGGCCTGGAGCTGTGGGAGGTGTCGTTCGGCAAGCAGCGCGGCCGCTCGGTCCTGCGGGTGGTGGTGGACCGGGAGGGCGGCGGCGTCGACCTCGACACCATCTCCGAGGTCTCCGAGCGCCTCTCGCGGCGCCTGGACCTCGAGGGATTCTCCGGCGACCGGGCGTATTCGCTCGAGGTGAGCTCGCCGGGCGTGGAGCGGTCGCTGCGCGAGCCGCGGCACTTCCGGCGGAGCGTCGGCGAGCGGGTGAAGGTGAAGACGGCGGTGCTGGTGGAGGGGCGCCGGGTGGTCGAGGGCGCGCTGGTCTCGGCCGACGCGGAGGCGATCGTGGTCGCATCCGACGGCGGAGAGCTGCGCGTCCCCTACGCGGACGTGGCGTCCGCCCGCACCGTGTTTCGATGGGGATCGTGACGGGAGCAGGGACATGAACCAGGAGATGATCGCGGCGCTCCGTGAGCTGGAGCGCGAGAAGGGGATCGCGTTCGAGACGATCCTCGCCGGGCTCGAGGAAGCCATGGCTTCCGCCTACAAGTCGTGGTGGAAGCAGCAGCATCCCGAGCTCGAGGAGGAGACCGTCGGCGTGCGGGCGCAGATCGATCCCGAGTCGGGCGACCTGCGGGTGTGGCTGCAGAAGCTCGAGGAGATGGAGCACGAGGACGAGGAGACCGGCGAGATCACCACCGAGTACCGCGTGCTGTCCGAGGACGAGGTCGAGGTGACCGACGAGTTCAAGGGGCGCATCGGCGCGCAGACGGCCAAGCAGGTGATCTTCCAGAAGCTGCGCGATGCCGAACGCGAGATGACCTACGAGGAGTTCGCCGGGCGCGAGGGCGACATCGTAACCGGGATCGTCCAGCAGTCCGAGCGACGGTACACGCTGCTCGACCTCGGCAAGGTCGAGGCGTTGCTGCCGCAGGCCGAGCAGGTCCCGTCCGAGCCCTACCGCAACGGCGAGCGGCTCAAGGCTTACATCACCGAGGTCCGCAAGGGCACGAAGGGGCCGCAGATCGTGGTGTCCAGAACGCACCCCGGCCTGCTGAAGAAGCTGTTCGAGATGGAGGTGCCCGAGGTCGAGGAGGGCATCGTGGAGATCAGGGCCGTCGCCCGCGAGCCGGGGCACCGGTCCAAGATCGCCGTCGCGTCCAACGAGCCGGCGGTGGACCCGGTCGGCGCCTGCGTCGGACCGAAGGGGTCGCGTGTGCGCAACGTCGTGACCGAGCTGCGGGGCGAGAAGATCGACGTCGTCCCCTGGAGCGCGGACACGTCCACGCTCGTGGCGAACGCCCTCCAGCCGGCGAAGGTCAAGGAGGCGCGCGTCGATCCCGACACGCAGACGGCGCTGGTCATCGTGCCCGACTACCAGCTCTCGCTGGCGATTGGGAAGGAGGGCCAGAACGCGCGGCTGGCGGCCCGCCTGACCGGGTGGCGGATCGACATCAAGAGCGAGACGCAGTTCGTCGACGAGCAGCGGGCTCCGAAGAAGGTCCCCCCGGCGGCCGTCGGTGAGACCGAGGAACCCGTGGTCGTGGAGGAGACCGCCGAGGAGGCGCCGGCGGAGGAGCGTGCGGAGGCCTGACCACCGTGGGGGCCGCGCGCGAGCCGGTTCGGACGTGTGTGGGATGTCGCACGGCGGCGCCGAAACGTTCGTTGCTCAGGATCGCGCGGTTGCCCGACGGGCGGGTCATCGTCGATCCGACCGGGAAGGCGCCGGGGCGTGGGGCGTACGTGCACCGCGATCCGGGGTGCGTCGACGCGGCGCTGGCGCGCGGCGGACTGTGGCGGATGTTGCGGACGGGGGCGGACCTGGACGCAGCCGCTAGGCTTACGCAGGAGATCGAGGGGGCAATCCGGACGTGAGGGTTCACGAGCTGGCCAAAGAGCTCGGCGTCGCGAGCAAGGAGCTGCTCGCCGCGTTGAAGGAGATGGGGGCCGACGGGCTGACGGCCTCGTCGTCGGTTCCCGACCAGGCCGTGCCGCGCCTGCGCGCCTCCGGCGGCAAGGCCGTGCCGGAGGCCAAGCTGAAGGAGGCGGTGGAGGAACCGCTGCCGCGGCCGCGGCGCAAGAAGGTGCCCGCCGAGGTCTCGGCGCCGGGCGCCGAGGCCCCGGTGCCGGCCGAGACGGCACCCGCCCCGGCCCCCGTGGAGGAGGCGGCGCCTGCGCCGCCCGCCGCCCCCGCCGCCGCAGCCGTGCCGACGACGACCGCGGTCATCGAGACCGAGCGGCCGACGGTCAAGCTCTCGCACGGCGCCACTCCCCAGGACGTGGCCGAGAAGACCGGCCGAGGGGTCGCCGACGTCGTCAAGGCCTTGATCGGGCTCGGCGAGATGGCCACCGCCTCGCAGTCGTTGTCGGACGACGCCATCTCCCTGGTCGCGGCCGAGCTCGGGTTCGAGGCCGAGATCGTGGGGGTCGAGGAGGAAGAGCTCGAAGAGGAGGAGGAGCCGGTCGACGAGAGCCGCCTGGTGCCGCGGGCGCCCGTCGTCACGATCATGGGCCACGTCGACCATGGAAAGACGCTCCTGCTGGACGCGATCCGCAGGACCGACGTGGTGGGCCATGAGTTCGGCGGCATCACCCAGCACATCGGCGCCTACCAGGTGCACGTGGACGACCGCGAGGTGACGTTCATCGACACGCCCGGGCACGAGGCCTTCACCGCCATGCGGGCCCGCGGGGCGCAGGTGACCGACATCGCCGTGCTGGTGGTCGCGGCGGACGACGGCGTCAAGCCGCAGACCGTGGAGGCCCTGGACCACGCCAAGGCGGCCGGGGTCCCGATCGTGGTCGCGGTCAACAAGGTGGACAAACCCGAGGCCGACCCGCAGCGTGTTCGGACCCAGATGGTCGAGCTCGACATCGTGCCGACGCAGTTCGGTGGCTCGTACGAGTTCGTGGACGTCTCGGCGAAGGCGCGGACCAACCTCGACGCGTTGCTCGAGACGATCCTGCTGGTGGCCGACCTCGAGGACCTCAAGGGGGATCCGGAAGGCCGGGCCCGAGGGACCGTGCTCGAGGCCCACCTGGACAAGGGACGCGGACCGGTGGCGACGGTGCTCGTGCAGAAGGGAACGCTCGAGGTCGGAGACACTCTCGTCTCCGGCGTCGCCTGGGCGAAGATCCGCGCGATGCTCGACGAGAACGGCCGGCCGGTGAAGGTGGCGGGACCGAGCAAGCCGGTGCAGATCCTGGGGTGGTCGGCCACACCGGAGGCCGGCGACGACGTTCGCGAGGTGGCGGACGAGCGAACCGCGCGCCATCTCGCCCAGGAGCGGGAGGCCAAACATCGCGCCGCCGATCTCGTCACGACCCGCCCGGTCACGCTCCAGGAGCTCACCGCCCAGGCCCGGCACGAGCAGGTGCCGGAGCTGAACCTGATCGTGAAGGCCGACGTGCAGGGTTCGATCGGTGCGCTCGTGGACGCGTTCGGGAAGCTCCCGCAGGACGAGGTGCGGGTGAACGTGATCCGCAGCGCCGCGGGCGCCGTCACCGAGAGCGACATCAACCTGGCCCTCACGTCCAACGCCATCGTGGTCGGCTTCAACGTCCGGCCCGACGTGCAGGCGCGCGAGCTCGCCGAGAAGGAGGGCGTCGACGTCCGCCTGTACCGGGTCATCTACGATGCGATCGACGACGTTCGGACCGCCCTGTCCGGGATGCTCTCGCCCGAGGAGCGGGAGACCGAGCTCGGAGCGGCGGAGGTCCGGGCCCTGTTCCGTGTCCCGCGGGCCGGCGTCATCGCCGGCTGTTACGTCACCCGCGGGACCGTGCAGCGCAACGCTCGCGCGCGGGTGGTGCGGGACGGCGTCGTCGCGTACGACGGCCGGATCGGATCGCTGCGGCGGTTCAAGGACGACGTCCGCGAGGTCGCCGAGGGGTTCGAGTGCGGGATCGGCATCGAGAACTTCAACGACATCAAAGAGGGCGACGTCATCGAAGCGTACGAGGTGCGCGAGGTCGCCCGAGAGCTCTGATCCGTCGGAGGGCCCGCGATGCTCGTGGCGCTCGAACGCTTCGACCTGCGGATCCCCGCCTGCGGCTCCCTGAAGGAGAAGCGGCACGTCGTGAAGACGCTCACGAGCGCCATCCGGTCGAAGTTCAACGTCTCGGTGTCCGAGGTGGACCACCACGACCTGTGGCAGCGAACGGCCCTCGCCGTGGCCGTGGCGGCGGGCGACGGGTATCACGCCCGGCGGGTCCTGCACGAGGTGGAGAAGCTCGTGGACCGCTGGCTGGAGGTCGAGGTGATCGACACGGACGTCTCGCTCCATTACCCGGAGACCTGAGCCGGTGACGGACGGGAGCCGGCCGAGCCGCGTGGCCGAGGAGTTCCGGGAGATCCTTGCCGAGGAGATCCCTCGGCTGAAGGACCCGCGGATCGGGTTCGTCACGGTGACGGGGGTGAAGGTCACGGGCGACCTGCGGCACGCCCGGGTGTTCTACACGGCGCTCGGGGACGAGCGGGCTCGCCGGGCCACGGCCGCGGCGTTGCGGTCGGCGCGCGGGCATCTGCGCCGGGTGATCGGGGACCAGGTCCGGATGAAGGTGCTCCCGGACCTGGCGTTCGAGGAGGACGAGACGGCCGAGGCCGCGGACCGCATCGAGTCGGTCCTGCGCGAGCTCCACACGTCGGAGGGGCAGCCGAGGGAAGGGGAGGGAGAGTGAAGGACTTGCTGGCCGAGGCGGCTCGGGCGCTCGCGGACGCGTCCGAGGTGGCCATCGCGGCCCACGTGAACCCGGACGCGGACGCCCTCGGCTCGGCGCTCGGCCTGTCGAACTTCCTCCGGGCCCGCGGCGCGTCGACCGTGTGTTCGTTTCCCAACGAGCCCTACCACCCGCCGAGATGGGTCGAGCTGCTCCCCGGCAACGACGCGCTGGTCCCGCCGCGCGAGTTCCCCAAAGCGCCGGCGGTCATGGTGACCTGCGACGTCGCCTCGACGGACCGGCTGGGGATGCTCGCGCCGGCCGCGGCGAAGGCGGAGACGCTCGTGTGGATCGACCACCACGTGAGCAACGAGGGCCACGGGACCATCCCGCTGATCGACCCCACCGCGAGCTCGACCGCCGAGGTCGTGTGGCGGCTGCTCCGCGAGATGGGCGGAGAGATCTCGGAGGCCTCCGCGGTGTGCCTGTACGCGGGCGTCGTCACCGACACGGGCCGGTTCCAGTACGAGGCCGTGACGCCCCAGACGTTGCGGCTGGGCGCCGAGCTCCGGGAATACGCGTTCGACCACACGCGGCTGGTCCAGGGCTTGTACGAGGACAACGGCCTGGCGTACCTGCGGCTGCTCGGCGTGGCCCTCGAACGCATCGCGCTCGAGCCCGACGCGGACCTGGTCTGGAGCTACCTGACGCAAGCCGACCTCGGCTCGGCGGGGGTGCACCCGGCCGAGACCGACGACCTGATCGACGTCGTCCGCACGGCGAGGGAGGCGGACGTCACGGCCGTGATCAAGGAGCAGATCGACGGCCGCTTCAAGGTCAGCTTGCGTTCGAAGCGAGGGCACGACGTCGCGGCGGTCGCGGCGCAGTTCGGCGGCGGCGGGCACCGGCTGGCCGCCGGCTACACGTCGCCGCACGGGCTCGCGGAGACCGTCGACCGGCTGAAGGCCGCCCTTCGGGCTCCGGGCCACGGGGCCTGACCGGCGTGAGCGGCGAGCGTGGCGGGCTCCTGCTCGTCGACAAGCCGGCGGGCGTCACCTCTCACGACGTCGTGGACGCGGTGCGCCGGGCGTTGGGGACGAAGAAGGTGGGGCACGCCGGCACGCTCGACCCCATGGCCACCGGGCTGCTGCTGGTCGGGGTGGGCCGCGCCACCCGGCTCCTCCGGTACTTCGGCGACCTGCCGAAGGTGTACGAGGGCACCGCGCGGCTGGGGGTCGAGACCGACACCCTGGACGCCGAGGGCACGGTCGTCCGCACGTCCGAGGTTTCGGTCACGCTGGACGACGTCGAGCGGGCCTTCGTGGCGCTGGTTGGCCCCTCCCTCCAGCGCCCGCCGGCGTATTCGGCGGTGAAGGTGGGGGGCCGGAAGCTCTACGAGGCGGCGCGCGCCGGCGAGGCCCTGGAGGCGCCGCCCCGCCCGATCCGGGTCGACGAGATCCGCGTGCTCGCGTTCGACGGGACCGACGTCGAGTTCTCCGTGGTGTGCTCCGGGGGAACGTACGTGCGGGTGTTGGTCGCCGACGCCGGGGTGTCGCTCGGATGCGGCGCTCACCTGCGGCGGTTGCGACGGACCGGGATCGGGCCCTACCGGGTCGCCGACGCCGACCCGCTCGGCACGCTGGGCTCCCCGCTGTCCCTCGAGACCGCGGTGGCCCACCTGCCGAAGATCGATCTGTCCGACGAGGAGGCCCGGGCGGCGTCGAACGGGAGCATCCTGGCGCCGGCCGGCCTCGACGCGCCGTACGCGGTGTTCGATCGGGGTGGTCGGCTGATCGGGATCTACCGGGACCAGGGCGCGAAGGCCCGTCCAGAGGTCATACTGCCCCGATGACCGAACCGATCACCGCCGCGCGAGAGGCGCTCGTCACCCCGGCCAGGGGCGGTGCGACCAAACGGGTCCTCCAGGTGGTCGTCTCGGTTGCGATCGTCGTCGGTATCTTCGCGTTCGCCATCCCGCGGATCGCCGACTACTCGGCGGTCTGGGGCACCATGTCCGACCTCTCGTGGCTGGAGCTATGGTCGCTGATCGGGATCACGGTGCTGAACCTCGCCACGTACTGGTTCGCGAACATGGCGGCGCTCCCCGGCCTGACGCTCGGCAAGTCCGCGGTCCTCACGCAGACGACGACGTCGGTGGCGAACACCCTGCCGGCCGGCGGGGCCGTGGCGGTCGGGCTCACGTACACCATCCTGCGGTCGTGGGGGTTCCACCGGCAGTCGATCGCGTTGTACGTCGGCGTTACGGGCGTCTGGAACATCTTCCTGAAGCTCGCCCTGCCCATCTTCGCGCTGTCGCTGCTCGCGCTCGTGGGCGGCGCCACCGCGGCGCTGGTGGTGGCCGCGCTCGTCGGCCTGGGGGTCCTCGGCGCGGCCGTGACGTTGTTCGCGCTCGCCTTGTGGAAGAAGGAGTTCGCCCGCCGGATCGGGGACGGGCTCGGGCGCGCCGCCTCCGCGCTCCGTCGGATCGTCCGCCGCCCGCCGATCCGCGACTGGGGCGAACACGCGGTGGCCTTTCGCAAGCGGACCATCGCCCTCGTGGTCGACCGGTGGCCCTGGCTGACCCTCACGACGGTCGTGTCGCACCTGATGTTGTGGGTCGTGCTCCTTGCTGCGCTCCGCCACGTGGGAGTGTCGCAGCAGGAGGTGAGCACGCTCGAGACGCTGGCCGTGTTCGCGTTCGGCCGTCTGCTGACGGCGCTGCCGATCACGCCCGGGGGGCTCGGCGTGATCGAGCTCGGCTACATCGGCGGCCTGGTCGCGGCCGGTGGGAACGAGCCGCAGGTGGTGGCGGCGGTCCTGCTGTTCCGGGTCTTGACCTACGGCGTGCCGATCCCGCTCGGCGGCGCGACGTATCTGGTCTGGCGAGGCCGCTCGAGCTGGCGCCGGTCCGAAGCCCCGACGCCAACCGCCACCCCGCCGGCGCCGGGTTAAGACGAACGCGCCGCCTCGTCCGGCTCGGGTGCCGGGGCGTGCGGCCCGCGGTGCAGCGCCAGGTCGCGGATCTCGGTGACGATCGCGGCGGTGGCCACCGCCACGCCCGATCCGAGGAGGACCCCGGCCACGACGTCGGACAACCAGTGGGCGCCGAGGTAGACGCGGGAGAGGCCCATGAGGAACGCGAACCCGGCGGCCGCCCACTCCCAGCGACGACGGGCCGGTCCCGCCGGCATGACCACGAGCACGAGCGCCACGGCGATGGCGGCGCCGGCCACGGCGTGACCGGAGGGGAACGAGAAGCTGCCGCCGGTGTCCACGAGGGCCCCGGAGGGCCGCCCTCGGTGGAAGGTGCTCTTGGACAGGGTGAGCAGGAGCTCGGCCATCGCCGCCGTCACCGCCCAGACCGCGAATGCGCGCCACCTGGTGCGGACGGCCAGCCAGGCTCCCACCACGATCCGGAGCGGGATCGTCACGATGCCGGCCCCGAGCACGTTCAAGGCGTGGGCCAGGGCGGTGAGGGGGGCGCTCCTGACGTCTTCCATCCAGCCGTGGACGGCTCGGTCCCACTCGCCGATGAACCGCACGCTGGTCGCCGGGGCGCGGGCGGTGGGGTGCACGCCCACGCCGGCGAACATCAGCGCCACGACCGCCAGCAGGCCGACCGCATACCACAGGGCCCGCCGGTGATCGGCCAGCACGGTCAGTCGGTCCCGGGACAGGGCGGCGCGCCGGCCCCGCACAACACGATGCCGAGATCGGCCAGCCGTCGCACCAGGCTCGCGCGAGGGCGGAACCCGATCGCCTGGTCGGCCTGGAGGACCTCCGTGGGGTCGCCCGATCCGAACCGGTACTCGACCCGGACGCACCCGCCGGCGAACGTGTAGTACCGGTTGGCGGCGAAGACCGGGTCGAGCGACAGCGGCTCCTCGAACCGTCGGGTCCCCTCCTCGCCGGGCGCGGGGACGACCTCCACCGCCGCGGAGAGATCGCACTCGGAGACGAGCTCCACGCGCACCGTCCGGATCCCGGTGCGGTCGGAGCTGAGCCAGAACCGGTAGGCGCCGTCGGTGATCTGGATCCCCTCGAACGACCAGCCGGGCAGCAACACGTCCAGGCACGGCAACATCGTGGCGGTGGGCACGGCCTGCGCGGCGAGCGTCAACACGCGGGTGGACTCGTCGCCCACCCGGCATTCGGGTGCCACGTCGACCGCCTGGACACACGCCGGAAGGAGGGCGGCCACGGTGATCATCGCGACGGCCGCTCTCCGCCTCACGCGAAGACCGCCCAGTTGCTGGCCACGAGCCCCAGCAGCAGCAGGCCGACGATCACCACGGCCAACGTCCGCGCGACCCGTCGCACGCTCCACCGCTGGATCGGTATCGGGTCGTGAGCGGGAGCGAGGCGACGGAACTCCTCGAGCAGGTTGCGGCCGTCGCGCCGGATCATCACCCGGAGCTGCGTCGGGCTGGCCACGCCGCGGGTGGCCGCGAAGGCCTCGGCGATCTCCTCCGGGGTGAAATGCCGCGACGCGACGCGGTACACGGTCTCGGGGTCCGACCGCAGCCCGAGCACGAGCATCATGTTCGCCAGGTCGACGGCCTGCCGCCACGGCGAGGGACGGACCTGCACGAAGAAGACGTCGATCAGCCGCAGCCGCCGGTCCTCGAGCATCAGGTTGGCCGGCTTGATGTCGCGGTGGGCCAGGCCCGTCTCCCACAACCGCCGGATCAGGCCGAGGCCCTGGTCGATGACGTCTTCGTCCACCTCGGCGTCGCCGAGCTCCACCGCGCCGGGGAAGAACTCCATGACGATCATGTACTCGCGCTCCGGCGTGATCTCGACGACCCCGAACGGATGCGGCGTCGGCAACCCGGCGTCGGCCATCAGCCGCAGCGTGTAGTCCTCGTATTCCACGAACCGCCGAACGGTCTGGAACGGGGTCTCGTCCTCGAGCGCGCCGTACAGGATCTGACGGCCGAGCTTGTACCAGCGGTCCGCCCGGACGTGGTTCTTGGCGTACAGCTTGGCGAACGCGTACCGGCGGAGCCCACCCGTCTCGTCGACGAGCGTCAGGCGCAGCGGCGTCGATCCCCCCGACCCCGCCAGGCCGATCGGCCGGACCTCCGCCACGTCCACGCCCAGCTGGTCCCGGACGGCCCGCACGATGGCCTGCCCGCGCCGCCCCGAGACATCGAGGTGGGCGGTCTTGCCGCGGCGGAACGTCACCGGGAACACGTCGTTGGGCGCGAACCAGCGGAAGGCGACGATCGGCACGGTCACGCCGATCAACACCCCGAGGACCTGGTCGCTCAGGTGATCGACGCCGAGGTAGGAGCGCGCCAACGCCACCGTCCCGACCACGATCGCCGCCGCCGCCTTGGCCTTGAACCTCGGCCGGCCGGCCGGCACGAGCGCGTACGCCATGCCGGCCAGGGTGACGGCGAGCGAGGCGATCGGCCGCGAGGGGAAGGAGAACCCGACCCAGTCCGTGGCGATCTCGACGCCGAACGGCCGCGACCGGCCCACGGCGAGCGACGTGGCGTAGGTGACGTACTCCACCGTGAGCAGGGAACCGACGAACACGGCCAGGTGCCGCCATCGCCGGAAGAGCACCAGGGCCAGCAGCGTGGCCCAGCGCAACCCCCGGAGCGGCCATCGGCTCGCCAGGCCGTCCAGGAGCTGCATCACGTCCGTGACCGCGCCCACCCGGATGCGGGCGAACGCGCGCACGAGCGACGAGTCGATCTGGTCGATCGCGGTGGCCCGGGTGCCGATCAGGGCCGCGGCCACCGTGAGGCCGGCCCCGATGGCGACGAGCATCAGCAGGAGGCGTCCGGTCCGGCCGATCTCGCGGGGCAGCGGCGGGGGTTCCCCCGAGGGGCGCCGCCGGAGGCGGCGAAGGCTCCGCTGGCCGATCGACGAAGGCTGTTCCACCCGCTCCACGCCGCGCACTCTAGCCCTCGCCCGCCACGAGGCCGCGCCCCACCAGCCACGTTCGAGCGACCTCGGCGGGGGTCAGGTCGGCCACCTCGACCCGGAGGTTCATCAGGCGGAGCTCCGCGGTGGTCAGGGAGGCGGACACGCGGTTGACGGCCTCTTCGAGCCGCGGGCCGAACCGCTCGACCGCCGCGGCGTTGGCCACGGGCGTGACGTGCTCGGCCGGTTGCAGGTGGCGGTCGTCCTCCAGGAGCACGAGGTCGCTTCGGAGGACCTCGGGGCTCGTCGTGAACATCAGGCCGACGTCCACGAGGCCCCGCACCAACGCCTGCGCGGTGAGCGGGCCGCTCGAGTCCAGGGGGACGAACGAGTCGAACGTGATCCCGTACGTCTCCTCGAGCCCCGGCTGGCACAGCGGACGGCGGGGGCACTCGGCTGGGCCGCCCAGGGCGAGCCCCTCGTCCCCCGCGAGGTCCGAGAGCCGGGCCACCCGGGCGGCGCGGGCCAGGTCGGCCGAGACGGCGAACGCGTTTCGGTTCTGCGCTCGGGCCGACTCGAAGGCCACGAGCCCGCGCGCGTCGAGCTCGACGGCGAGGGCCCCTCGCACCACGCCGAGGTTCGAGGAGGCCGAGCCGCCGGTGACGAACTCCAGCAGGCTGCCGGCGTATTCGGGCACGAGCTCGATCAGGCCTCGCTGGAGTGACGGCTGGACCAGCTCGCGTGGCCCGATGTCGAACCGCCGGACGACGCGGATGCCCTCGGCCTCGACGGCCTGCGCGTAGAGCTCGGCGAGCAGAACGCTCTCGCCGAAGTTGAACGAGCCGACGGTGAGCGCGTCGTCCGTCAGGGCCTGGGGCTCCCGGGGCGGCACCGGAGCGCACGCAGTCAGGATCGCCGCCGCGAGGAGCACCAGCAGCCGGGACCGCACAAACGTGACAGTAGCGGACCCGGAGGCCGCGCATCCGTTCGCTACCCTTCCGACGTGGAGCGAGCGGACGGGCTCGGTGGCCTGCCGATCACCCCGGAGGCGAGCGTCGTCACGGTCGGCTTCTTCGACGGCGTGCACCTCGGGCATCGCGCCGTCCTCGAGGCCACGGTCGTCGCCGCCCGCGATCGAGGCCTGCCGGCGGTGGCCGTCACGTTCGACCGCCATCCGCGCGAGATCCTCACGCCGGGGCGGGAGCCGCGGCTGCTCACGACCGTCGAGCGCAAGGCGGCCCTGATCGAGGGGCTCGGCGTCGACCTGCTGGTCGTGCTCGAGTTCACCGAAGAGTTCTCTCGATGGCCGGCCGATCGGTTCATGGGCGAGGTTCTCCGGGACGGCCTGCACGCCCGGCATTGCGTGATGGGGGCGAACTTCACCTTCGGCCACCGGGCGCTGGGGACGGTGGACACCTTGATCGAGCGGGGCGGCCGGTACGGGTTCGGCGCCGAACGGGTGGAGCTGCGCGACCTCGAGGGGCTCACGGTGTCCTCCTCGGCGGTGCGGGACGCCGTCTCCCGCGGAGATCTGGAGTGGGCCCGGCGCGCGCTCGGCCGCCGGTTCGTGCTCGACGGCACCGTCGTGAGCGGGGCGGGACGGGGGCAGGGCCTGGGCTACCCGACGGCGAACCTGCGCACCTGGCCGCGGCTGCTGCTGCCGGGACAGGGCATCTACGCCGGCCGCGCGAAGGTCGACGGTCGGGCCCACGTCGCCGCGATCGACGTCGGCACCAACCCGACGTTCGGCACCGAACCGCTCCACGTCGAGTCGTACCTGCTGGATTTCGACGGCGATCTGGTGGGGCGCCCGATGGCCGTGGAGTTCTGGGCGTTCCTTCGGCCCGAGGTCCGCTTCGAGTCCCCCGAGGAGCTGGTGGCCGCAATGGACGACGACGTGGATCGCACCCGGGCCCTGGTCGACCCCCACGCGCCGTGAGCTGGGGCCGCCACGCTCGCCCGTCCCGGCTGCCGTTGGGTCTCCTCGTGGGCGCACTGATCCTGGCCGCCGTGGGGGCCGGCGCCTGGGCCATCACGCGACCCCGCGACGGGTCGGATCGGGTCCAGACCTCGCCTGATCCCCCGACGCCGAGCGAGGTCGCGGCGGCCGCGGAGGGCAGCCCGCCCGGGCCGGCCGCGGCGACGCCCCCGACCCCGAGCCCTTCCGCGGAGCCGAGATGGCCGCTCGTGGTCCATGGGACCGGCGACGTCAGCCTGGACCCGGAGTACATCTCGGCGTTCCGGTCGAACGGATACGGGTGGGCGTGGAGCGGGCTGGGCGGGCTGTTCCGTCGAGACGACCTCACGGTCATCAACCACGAGTGCCCCTCGACCGACATCGTCGCGCCGCTTCCCAAACAGTTCAACTTCCGGTGTGACCCGGAGGCGCTGCCCGCCGCGAGACGGGCCGGGGTGGAGGTCCTCAACCTGGCGAACAACCACGGGTACGACCACGGCCCCGAGGCGCTGCTCGACTCGATCCGCAACATCCGCCGGGCCGGGCTGGTCCCCGTGGGAGCCGGCCCGAACGAGCGGGCGGCGGACCGACCCGCCTTCGTCGAGGTCGGGGGGTGGCGCATCGCGGTCGTCGGTATTAGCCAGGTGCTCGACCCCGTGAACCAGGTGGCCGAAGGGGACAGGCCGGGGACGGCCGTGGGCCACGACTTCGACCGGGCCCTCCGGGCCATCCGAGCCGCGGAGCAGGAAGCCGACCTGGTGCTGGTGACGATCCACTGGGGGGTCGAGCTCGACACGGAGCCGCGCGACTACCAGATCGAGCAGGCCCGAGAGATGATCGAGGCCGGAGCTGACGCGATCTTCGGGCACCACGCGCACCGCCTGCAGCCGATGGACACGTATCGCGGCCGCCCGATCTTCTACGGCCTCGGGAACTTCGTGTGGCCGAACTTCTCGGTGGAGGGCTCCACGACGGCCGTGGCCGAGGTCCGGGTCTCGGCGGACGGGCGGGTCCGGGGGAGGCTCCTCCCGGCGTTCATCACCGCTCCCGGCCACCCGGAGCTCCGTTGAGGGGTATCCGAAAGTCGTCTGGTAGCCTTTGCGCTGGTCATGACCCTCACGAAGACGCAGAAGTCCGAGATCATCTCCGAGCACCGCCGCTCCGGCGCGGACACCGGTTCCGCCGAGGTCCAGATCGCGGTGCTCAGCAAGCGGATCTCCGACCTCACCGAACACCTGAAGACCCACAAGAAGGACCACGCCTCGCGGCGGGGCCTGCTGATGCTGGTCGGCCGCCGCCGCCGCCTGCTGGAGTACCTGCGGCGAGAGGACGTCGAGCGATACCGCGGCATCGTGGCCAAGCTCGGATTGAGGCGGTAGGCGGGGGCCCGGCCGCCGCCCGTAGGAGGGATGCCAACGAACCACTGACCGATCCGGAGTGACGGTCGGTCCCGGTCGGTTCTCAGTCGCGAGCCTCCGATGCCCCCATCGGCGGTTCACCACTGACAACCGGCCGCACCGATCCTCCACCGCAACCGCGGCGCGTCCGCGCCGCGCCGAACCTCGAAGGAGGACCCGGCCGATGGCCACCACCCTTTCCCGCGAGATCGGGAACCAGACCCTGACGTTCGAGAGCGGAAAGCTCGCCCAGCAGGCGGGCGGCTCGTGCGTCGTGACCTACGGCGAGACCCAGGTGCTCGCCACCTGTACCACCGCGAAACCCCGCGAGGGGATCGACTTCTTCCCCCTCACGATCGACGTGGAGGAGCGGATGTACGCCGCCGGGAAGATCCCCGGCGGTTTCTTCCGGCGCGAGGGGCGGCCGTCGGAGACGGCTATCTTGACCGCCCGCCTGACCGACCGGCCCATGCGCCCGAGCTTCCGCGAGGGGTACCGAGACGAGGTCCAGGTCGTCATCACCGTGTTGTCGGTGGACATGGCCAATCCCTACGACATCCCCGGCATGAACGCGGCCAGCCTGGCCACGATGATCAGCGGGATCCCCTTCGAGGGTCCCGTGGGGTCGGTGCGCCTGGGGCTGATCGGCGCTGAGTGGGTGATCAACCCGACGTTCCAGCAGGTCGAGGAGGCCACGTTCGACATCGTCGTGGCCGGCCGCCGCAACGACGCCGGCGAGATCGACATCCTCATGATCGAGGGCGAGGCCCCCGACGACGCCTGGCAGCTCATCGCGGCCGACACGGGCGCCGTGGCGCCGACCGAAGACGTCGTCGCGCGCGGCCTCGAGGTCGCCAAGGCGGCGATCGACGAGCTGGTCGACCTCCAGCTCGAGTTCGTGGCGTCCCTGGACGCGAAACCCCGGCCGTTCGAGCCGACCCCGCTGTACGGCGCCGACACGTGGTCGCTCGTGCAGTCCTTCGCCAAGGAGCGCGTGGAGACGGCCCTCGTCCCCGACCGGGTCGAGCGCGAGGCCGCGCTCGACCAGGCGAAGGAGGACCTCAAGGCGCACGCGCTCGCGACCTGGGGCGAGGAGGTCTTCGCTCAGCGCCAGGCGGAGATCGGTCCGGCCTGGAAGGACCTGCAGAAGAAGGTCATGCGCGCCCGGGTCATCGAGCACGGGGTGCGCCTGGACGGCCGCGGCCCGAAGGACATCCGTCCGCTCTCGGCGGAGGTCGGCCTGGTGCCCCGCGCCCACGGCTCGAGCCTGTTCCAGCGGGGCGATACGCAGGTCCTGAACGTCACCACCCTCGGGATGCTGCGGATGACCCAGATGATCGACACGCTCGATCCCGAGGAGACCAAACGCTACATCCACCACTACAACTTCCCACCGTTCTCGACGGGCGAGGTCGGGCGAATCGGCTCCCCCCGGCGGCGCGAGATCGGACACGGCGCACTCGCCGAACGGGCGCTCGTCCCGATGATCCCTCCGGAGGAGGAGTTCCCCTACGCGCTGCGGCTGGTCTCCGACGTGTTGGGCTCCAACGGCTCCACGTCGATGGCCAGCGTCTGCGCCTCGACGTTGTCGCTGATGGACGCCGGCGTGCCGATCAAGGCGCCGGTGGCGGGGATCGCCATGGGCATGATCGCCGAAGGTGACACGTTCGTGACGCTCACCGACATCCTCGGCGCCGAGGACGCCCTCGGCGACATGGACTTCAAGGTGGCGGGCACGCGCGAGTTCGTCACCGCGATCCAGCTCGACATGAAGGTCACCGGCCTCCCCGGCGAGGTCCTGGCCGACGCCCTCCAGCAGGCCAGGGAGGCGCGGCTGAAGATCCTCGAGGTCATCATCGACGCCATCCCGACGCCGCGCACCGAGGTCAACCCGAAGGCGCCGCGCATCCTGACGCTCCAGATCCCCGTGGACAAGATCGGCGAGGTGATCGGACCCAAGGGGAAGAAGATCAACGAGATCGTCGCATTGACCGGCGCCGACATCGACATCCAGGACGACGGCACGGTGTTCATCGGGGCCCGCGAGGGCGCCGGGGCCGACGAGGCCGCTCGGATCATCGACGAGATCGCCAACCCACGACCGATCACGGTCGGCGAGCGGTTCACCGGCACCGTGGTGAACACCACGACGTTCGGCGCGTTCGTGAACCTGGTTCCGGGCCGCGACGGGCTGATCCACATCTCCAAGCTCGGCCGGGGTCGCCGGATCGCGAACGTCGAGGAGGCCGTCTCCGTGGGCGACACGCTCGAGGTCGAGGTGCAGGACATCGACGACCGCGGCAAGATCTCGCTCAAGCCGGTCGGCGCCGAGTGGGAGATCCCCGAGGGCCAGGAGCCCGAGGTCTCGACGGACCGGCCGCCGCGGCGCGACCGCGGTGACCGGCGCGGCCCGCGCGACCGGGACCGCCGCCCGCGCGACCGCGATCGCCGTCCTCGCGAACCCCGATCGCCGGAGGGCTGAGGCACCCGCCGATGGCCATCGGTCGGACCGAGCTCGGCTCTGGCCTTCGCGTCGTCACCGAGCGGATGCCGGACGTGCGTTCGGTGGCGCTCGGGTTCTGGGTGTTGGCCGGCTCGCGCGACGAGCCGCCGCCCATCAGCGGCTCGAGCCATTTCCTCGAGCACCTGCTGTTCAAGGGGACGAAGAGGCGCAGCGCCCGCGACATCGCCGAAGCGTTCGACGCGGTCGGCGGCGACGTCAACGCGTTCACCGCCAAGGAGTACACGTGTTTCTACGGGCGCGTTCGCGACCGGGACCTCCCGATGGCGGTGGAGCACCTGGCGGACATGGTCCAGAACTCCGTGTTGCGCGAGCCCGACTTCCGGTCGGAGAAGCGCGTCATCCTCGAGGAGATCAACGTCCACGAGGACACCCCCGACGACCTCGTCCACGACCTGTTCGTCGAGTCGTTGTGGCCCCACCACCCGCTGGGTCGGCCCGTGCTGGGGACCAAGCGCAGCATCCGGGCCGCCACGCGCGACCAGGTTCGCCGGTTCTACCGGAAGCACTACGTCCCGGGGAACCTCGTCGTCGTCGCGGCGGGCAACCTCCACCACGACCGGCTCCTCGAGCTCCTGTCGGACGTGATGGACATCGGACCGGTCCGCGCCGAGGGGCCGGCCGCGTGGAACCTCCGGCGGGCCGGCCCTCCGCCGAGTCCCTCGGGCCGCACCGTGGTGAAGTCGCGCGATACCGAGCAGGCCCACATCTGTGTCGGCACCAGCGGCCTTTCCCGGACGGACCCGGACCGCTTCGCCTTCGGCGTGGTCAACAACGCGCTGGGCGGCGGGATGTCCTCGAGGCTGTTCCAGGAGGTCCGCGAGCGGCGCGGCCTCGCGTACAGCGTCTACAGCTACCACTCGATGTACGCGGAGGCGGGCGTGTTCTCGGCGTACGCCGGCACGACGCCGGGCCGGGCCAAAGACGTCTTGTCGATCGTGCGGGGCCAGCTCCAGGACGTGGCCGAGCACGGCCTGCGGCCCGACGAGTTCGAGCGCGCCAAGGGCCACATGAAAGGGGCGCTCGTCCTGTCGCTCGAGGACCCCGGCGGCCGGATGTCTCGGCTGGGCAAGTCCGAGATCGGCCACGGCGAGACCTTGACGCTCAACCAGATGCTCGCTCGGATCTCCGCGGTGACGCCGGAGGACTCGCGCCGGGCGGCCGACCGGGTACTCTCGCAACCCATGACCACCACCGTGCTGGGTCCGTTCGACCGGCGGTCGATCAGATGATCCGGGTGGGCGTCGTCGGCGCCTGCGGGCGGATGGGGCAGATGGTGTGCCGGTCCGTCGCCGACGCCGACGACCTGGCGCTCGTCGCGGCCATCGATCGGTCGAGGATCGGCCAGAGCATCGGCCCGCTGATCGGCCACCCCGAGATCGACGTGCCGGTCTCGGACGAGCTCGACCGGCTCCTGGAGGCCGAGGTCGAGGTGGCGGTCGACTTCACGCATCCGGACGTCGTCATGGAGAACGTCCGCTGGTGCGTCAACCACGCGATCCACCTCGTGGTCGGCACCACCGGCATCACCGAGGACGACCTGCGCGAGATCGATGTCGCCATCGGCGACGAAGGGGCCGAGTCCAACGTGATCGTGGCCTCGAACTTCGCGCTCGGCGCCGTGTTGATGTTGCGGTTCGCCACCGAGGCCATCCGGCACCTTCCGGCCGTCGAGATCATCGAGCTGCACCACGACCAGAAGGCCGATGCCCCGTCCGGCACGGCGTTCGCCATGGCCCGTCGGCTGGATGCCGAACGCGCCGAGCCGTATCGGGGACCGACGGCGGAGAGCCTCCGGGGGGTCCGGGGCGGGGAAGAAGACGGGATCCGGGTCCATTCGGTGCGGCTCCCCGGGCTGGTGGCGCACCACGAGATCATCTTCGGGGGGCAGGGGCAGACCCTCACGATCCGTCACGACTCGACGGATCGCAGCTCGTTCATGCCGGGCGTGTTGCTCGCCGTCCGCGCCGTGCTGACCAGGCGGGGGCTGACCGTCGGCCTCGAGCCGCTCCTGTCCTCCCCGTGACGCGCCGCGTCACGTGCGTCTTCGCGCACCCGGACGACGACACGTACGGCGTGGCCGGATCGCTCGCCCTGGAAGCCGATCGAGGGGTCGAGGTCACCGTGGTCCTCGCCACCAGCGGCGAGGCCGGGCTGATCGCCGACGCCAGCCTGGCCACCCGCGAGACCCTGGCCGCGGTCCGAGAGGCCGAGGACCGCGCGTCGTGGGAGGCCCTCGGGCTCGAGCCGGCCGTCAAGTTCCTGCGGCACCCCGACGGCCGCCTCACCGAGATCCCCCGCGAGCAGCTCGTGGCGGAGGTCCTGGCGATCCTCCAGGAGGCACGTCCCGACGTCGTGGTCACGTTCGGCCCCGACGGCGTCACCGGGCACGCCGACCACGTCGCGATCGGCGCCGTCACCGCCGCGGCCTTCCACGCCGCTCGGGCGGCCGGCTCGGACGGGTTCCACCGCCTCCTTCAGGTGGCCATCCCGCAGTCCCGGATGGACCGGATGAACGAGCTCCTGCGCGAGCGGGGGTTGAACCCGATCGACCCGACCCAGGAGTTCCAGCCCCGGAGCGTGCCCGACGAGTCGATCGGGGTCCTGGTGGACTGCTCGTCGGTCTACGACCGGAAGCTCGAGGCGCTGCGACGACACCGGACCCAGGCCGAGCTCCAGGACGTCCCGTTCGAGATGTGGCCGGAGCTCCTTTCGGTGGAGGCGTTCGTCCCGGCGTTCCCGGAGCGCGAGCCCGAGGCGCCGGTCCTGGACGGGCTGTTCGACGGGCTGGCCGGTCCGTAAGCTCGAACGCCATGGACGTGACCATCCGGACCATCACGCAGGAGGAGCTCGTGCCGTTCCTCCAGGCGAACGACGCCGCCTTCAGCTCGGCGCCGTCCGAAGAGGACATCGAGCGCGCCCGCAAGCTGGTCGAGCTCGACCGCTGCTTCGTCGCGTTGGACGGGACCGACATGGTCGGCACCGCGGCCGTCTTCACGATGCCGATGACCATCCCGGGCGGCGAGCTCGACGTCGGCTACGTCACCGGCGTCGGGGTCAAGCCGACCCACCGGCGGCGCGGGATCAACACGGGGCTGATGCGGACGCAGCTCGAGCAGGCGCGGGAGCGAGGCGAGCCCGTGGACGTCCTGTACGCCTCGGAGGGGGGCATCTACGGACGGTTCGGCTACGGCCTGGCGACGTTCGGGCTGGCCATGGAGGTCGACAGCGCCCGAGCGGCGTTCGTGCGTGGGTATCGACCGTCGGGTTCGATCCACCTGGCCGAGTGGGGAGACGCGCTGCCCCGGATCCTCGCCGTCCACCACGCCGTCCGTCCCCGGCGGCCGGGGATGGTCGCGCTCGACGAGGCTCGGCTCCAGGACACCCTGCACGAACACGGGTCGGAAAAGGAGCTGCCGCTGTTCGTGGCCCTCCATGAAGGCGACGACGGGATGGACGGCTACGTGTTGTACCGGGTGCGCCACGAGTGGCCGGCCGGAATGCCGCAGTCGACGCTCATGGTGAAGGACCTCCAGGCGACGACGCCCGGCGCGAACGCGGACCTATGGCGATACGTGTTCGACGTGGACCTCACCGAGAAGGTCGGGGCCTGGAACCGGGCCGTGGACGACCCGCTGCTGCACCTGGTCGCCGAGCCGCGGCGGCTCCGCGCCACCGTGCGCGACAACCTGTGGCTGCGGCTGGTGGACGTCGCCGCCGCGCTCGCCGCTCGGCGGTACGCGTCGCCCGGCGAGGTCGTGCTCGAGGTCCAGGACCGGTTCTGCTCGTGGAACGACGGCCGGTACCTGCTGGAGGTCGCGCCCGACGGGACCGCCTCGGCCGGGCCGACGAACCGCGAGCCGGATCTCGTGTGCCCGGTGAGCGAGCTCGGGGCCGCGTATCTCGGCGGCACCTCGTTCCGCCGGCTCCAGCGGGCCGGGTTGGTGGAGGAGCGCTCGGACGGCGCGCTGGCCCGGGCGGACGCGATGTTCACCTGGGACCCGGCCCCCTGGTCTCCCTACGTGTTCTGAACCCCCCTCACCGCGAGAGCCGGATCTCCTCGACCTCCACGGGCGCGTCGTCGCCGGCCCGGGTGATCACGACGCCTTCACACTCGGCGAGCTGTTCCACCTCTCGAGCGGTCAGGCCGAGCACGGCGCGTTCGATCAGCGGGGTGTGGGAGATCGCGAGCCCGCTCCCGCCGTCCGGGACGGCATCGAGCAGCGCGGAGACCACGCCGGCCATGGCCAGCGGCGAGGCGTCGTTGTCCTTGCCGGCCAACCCCGGGACCACCGCGTGCGGCGGGAGCTGGCCCCCGGACCCCCGCAACATCCAGGCGACCGTCTCCGCGGCACGCTGGGCCGGCGAGATGAAGACCACGTCGTAGCCGCCGTCGAGGTCGCGGCCGACGTCTTCGGCCCGCGCCCGCCCCGCCGCCGAGAGCCGGTCCGCGGCCGGGTCGCGCTGGGCGTGGCGGCGGATCTCGAGTCGCTTCATCCGCGTGGATCTCCTCGTCGGGGCGTCGTGTAGCATGCCCGCGCCCGTGAAGCGTACCCACGCCGTCGCCGTGTTCACCCTCGCCCTCGCCGTGTTGGCGGCGTCGTGCACCGGAGACGGCGACGACGACGGGAACACCGGCGCGACCGGGGCGACGGCCGGGGCGACCGGCGCGACCGGGGGGGAGGGGCCGACCCCGGTCCAGTCCGGGTCGGACACGGCCGGCACCTACGAATACTCGAACGCCGGCCTCGTGGCCGTGCTCGAGCTGGACGGGGCCGCCGGGAGCCTCGAAGTGGACAACGGCACGGACCACGAGCTGCCCGACCCGGGCTTCTACGCCCGCCACGCGCTCACCGGCGCCCGAACCGACGGCGTCGTGACCGACCCCGCCCCGATCCCACCCGGCGAGACCGGGACCTTCGAGATCGAGCTCGAGGGCCTCACGGTCGGGGACATCGGCGTCCTGGGGCTGTTGTTCGGCGAGGAGGACTACGGCCTGCTCGTGCGAACGGCCTGAAGCGCTCAGGCCCGGCTGGGGGGTTCGTCCTCGCCGGCCACGGCCCGGGCCAGGACGAACAGCAGGTCCGACAGCCGGTTCACGTAGTGGAGCACCGACTCGTTCACCTCGGCCCCGCCGTCGCGCAGGGCGACCACGCGGCGTTCCGCCCGGCGCGCCACCGCCCGGGCCAGGTCGAGCGCGGCCGAGACCGGGTTGGCCCCCGGCACCACGAACACGCCGGGCAAGGGACGGGCCCCGACGAGGTCGTCGATCCAGGCCTCGAGCCCGGCCACCATGTCCGGCGCCGTGAGCGACACGCCGGCCTCCAGCCGGGCGCGTTCGGCCGGGTTCGTGGCCAGGTCGGCGCCGAGCACGAACAGCTCCCGCTGGAGCCCGAGGAGGTCCTCCGCGAGCTTCGGATCCTCGGTCCGGGCCCGGGCCACGCCGAGCGCCGCCACCACCTCGTCGAGCGTGCCGACGGCTTCGGCCACCGGGTCGGCTTTGGTGATCCGGCCCCCGTACAACAGCCCGGTCGATCCGTCGTCCCCGGTCCTCGTGTAGATGCGAGGCATCCGGCTAGGATAGCCGCAGGACCGCCCGCCCTCGGGCGGCACGAGTGACCCGGCAATCTCGAGGGGCTCGAGCATGACGACTGCCGCAAGGGACACACGTTCCACAGAATGCACCAGGAGCGCGTGCATCTCGCGTGGCCCTCAGGCCTCTCGTGATCCTTACCTATACTCGTGCAACGTGTGGCACATGTGATTCTTGTGAGGATGGAGGCTCGGGTGCTACGCTGACCGGCCCGGTCGGCCGGAGCCCTCGAGCTCATCGACGGAAGGAGGCAACATGGCCGGGAGGTTCGGGGCGGTGGTCACCGCCATGGTCACGCCGTTCAGGGAGGACCATTCGCTGGACCTCGACGCCGCGAGCAGCCTCGCCGCGTACCTGCTCGAACACGGCACGGAGTCGATCGTCGTGGCCGGGTCCACCGGCGAGTCCCCCACGCTCACTCACAAGGAGAAGCTCGAGCTCTTCCGCGCCGTGATCGAGGTCGCCGGCGACGACGGCAAGGTGATCTGTGGCACCGGGACCTACAACACGGCCGAGACGATCGAGCTCTCGCGCGAGGCCGAGGGGCTGGGCGCGGACGGGCTGCTGCTGGTCACGCCCTACTACAACAAGCCGCCGCAGCGGGGCCTGCTCGAACACTTCCGTCGCGTGGCGGCGGTGGTGGACCTGCCGATCATCGCCTACAACATCCCCGGGCGGACCGCCACGCGGATCGAACACGCCACGCTCCTGGAGATGGCGGAGGTGCCGAACATCGTCGGCGTGAAGGACTCGACCGGCGACTTCCAGGCGATCTCGCGTCTCATCAGCGAGGCGCCCCCCGAGTTCGAGGTCTACTCGGGCGACGACTGGGCGACCTTCGGTTACCTGTGCCTCGGCGCGGTGGGCATCGTGTCGGTCGCGGCGCACCTGGTCGGAGATCGGATCCGGCAGATGTGCGACCTGATCTTCTCCGGAGACATCCCGGCGGCCCGCAAGATCCACGAGGAGCTCACGCCGCTGTTCAACGCCCTGTTCATCACGAGCAACCCGATCCCGGTCAAGACGGCGCTCGAGATGGTGGGGCGCCCGGTCGGGCCGCCGCGCCTCCCGCTCGTCCCGGCCACCCGCGAGGAGCGGGAGCGGATCCGCCGGGCGCTGGCCGATGCCGCGCTCCTCTGAGCCGGTCCTTCCCGCACCCCCCGAGACGCTCCGACGTCCGGACGGGCCCGCCAGGGTCGTCTTCCTCGGCGGCGTCGGCGAGGTCGGCCGCAACATGGCCTGCGTCGAGCTCGACGGGCGCCTGCTGATCCTCGACGCCGGCCTGTCGTTCCCGCACGCCGAGATGCCGGGCATCGACCTGGTGCTCCCGGACTTCGAATACGTCCGAGGGCGCCTGGGCGACGTGGAGGCGGTCGTCCTCACCCACGGACACGAAGATCACATCGGCGCGATCCCGTACCTGCTCCGCGAGCTGGCGCGGCCCGTTCCCGTGTACGGCACGGCGTTCACGCTGGCCCTGCTGGAGGGCAAGCTCGAGGAGCACGGCGTTCGCGAACGGGCCGAGCCGCGGCGCGTGGTGCCCGGCGAGGCCGCCCGGGTGGGGCCGTTCTCGATGCGGTTCCTGCGCGTCACGCACTCGATCCCGGATGGCATGGCCGTGGTAATCGACACGCCGTTCGGCTCGATCCTGCACACGGGCGACTTCAAGATCGACCAGACCCCGCTGGACGGCCGGCCCACCGACCTGCACGGGCTGGCCGAGGAGGCGGGCCACGGGGTCCACCTGCTGCTGTCCGACTCGACGAACGCGGAGGAGGGCGGCTACACGACGAGCGAACGCAGCGTCGGTCCCGTGCTGCAGGAGATCATCTCGCGCGCGCCGCAACTCGTCGTGGTGGCGTGCTTCAGCAGCCACATCCACCGCATCCAGCAGGTGGTGAACGCCGCCCGGGCCGACGAGCGCGTCGTGGCCTTCCTCGGGCGCTCCATGCACCAGAGCGTCGAGGCAGCCCGGACGCTCGGCATCCTGCACGCCCCCGAGAGCGACGTCGTGCCGATCGAGGAGGTGGAACGCCTGGACCCCGCGCGGGTCGTCGTCATCTGCACGGGGTCCCAGGGCGAGCCGCTGTCGGCGCTCAGCCTCATGGCGGCGCGCGAGCACAAGTGGGTGACGCTCCGCGAGGGCGACAGCGTGGTCCTTTCGAGCAGCCTGATCCCCGGCAACGAGCCCGCCATCCACCGGGTGGTGGACGGGTTGTACCGGACGGGCGCCGACGTGTTCCACCTGCCGACCTATCCGGTCCACGCGAGCGGGCACGCCGCCGCCGAGGAGCTGCGGCTCATGTTGTCGCTGGTCCGGCCGCGATGGTTCGTCCCGATCCACGGCGAGCGCCGCCACCTGGCGCATCACGCCAAGATCGCCACCGAGGTCGGCATCCCGCCCGACCACGTCCTGATCTGCGAGGACGGAGACGTCCTCGAGGTGGGGGAGAAGGTGGAGATCGTTGGGCGGGTTCCGGCCGGCATGACGTTCGTGGACGGGCTCGGCATCGGCGACGTCGGCGACGTGGTCCTGCGCGACCGCCGCAAGCTCTCCTCCGAGGGCGTGGTCGTGGTGGTCATCGCCGTCGACGCGCACCACGGACAGCTCGTGGCCGGCCCGGACATCGTCAACCGCGGGTTCGTGTTCGACGAGACCTCCGGCGACATCCTTGAAGCGGCCCGCGAACGCGTCATGCTCTCGTTGCGGGAGTCGGCCGAGGCCGAGGTGGTCGACCGGGGCGTGCTCGAGCAGAACGTCCGGCGCACGCTGAGCCGGTACTTCTACGAGCAGACCCAGCGCAAGCCGGTGATCCTGCCGGTCATCCTGGAGGTGTAGTGGGAACGAGGTCGAAGGGCCGCTCGGGCCGAACCCGAACGGGCCGCACGCCGGTGCGTCAACACGTCGCCCCGTGGGCGCGCGACGCGTTCGGGATCGGGCTCGTGGTGCTCGGGCTCCTGGCCGTGCTGGCGTTGTGGTTCGAGGCGGCCGGGCCCGTGGGCGGGGGCGTCGACTGGCTGCTGCGGGGCTCGATCGGGGTGGCGGCGACTAGCTTCCCCGTGATCGCCCTGTACTGGGGGGTCGTGCTCCTGCGAGGGCGTCCGGAGGAGGAGCGCGTCCGGATGTTCATCGGGTTCGCGCTGGCGCTCGTCGCGGCGTTGGCCCTGCTCTCTTTGTGGAACGGGAACCCCCGTCCGATCGCCGGCCACGCCAAGGTGAGCGAGGCCGCCGGCGTGGTGGGCGCGCTGGCGTCGTGGCCGCTCGGCAAGCTGATCTCCAAGACCGGGACGGCGATCGTGTGGTCCGGCGCCGTGGTCCTCGGCCTGCTCATCTTCACCGGGACCCCGCTCGCGTCGGTGTTCACCTGGGTGCGCGAACGCGTGGCCCGGAATGAAGAGGCCGAGGAAGAAGAGGACGAGGAGCCGCGTCCGGCCCGGCGTCCGCCTCGCGTGATCCACGCCGACGACGAGGCCGTGGTCGAGCTCCTCGACGAGCCGCCGCCGTCGGAGCCCCAACCCGAACCCGAGCCGATCGAGGTCCCCGAGCTGGTTCGGCCGCGTCCGGGGGGCGGGCGGTACGAGCTCCCCCCGCTGGACCTGCTGCGGATCTCACCTCCCTCTGCCGGGAGCACCCGGGACGAGGAACACACCACCGAGGCGTTGGAGCGCACGTTCCACACGTTCGGCGTGCCGGCCCACGTCGTGGCCTCGCACCGCGGCCCCACGGTGACGTTGTACGAGGTCGAGGTCGAGGCCGGGACGAAGGTCAACAAGGTGCTCTCGCTCGCCGACGACATCGCCTACGCGCTCGCCACGCCCGACGTCCGCATCATCGCGCCGATCCCGGGCAAGTCCGCCATCGGCGTGGAGGTGCCCAACAAGGTCCGTGACTTCGTCATGCTCGGGGACGTCCTGCGGTCTCGCACGGCGGCCGAGGACCGGCACCCGCTGGCCGTCGCGCTCGGCAAAGACGTGCACGGGCGGGCCCAGCTCGTGAACCTCACTGCGATGCCGCACCTGCTGATCGCCGGGGCGACCGGCGCCGGCAAGTCGAGCCTCATCAACTCGTTCATCAGCTCGGTGTTGATGCGGGCCACGCCGGACCAGGTCAAGCTCGTCCTGGTGGACCCCAAACGGGTCGAGCTCACGCACTTCGCGGACCTGCCGCACCTGCTGGTCCCGGTGATCGTGCACCCCAAACGCGCCGCCGAGGCGTTGTCGTGGGTGGTGCGGGAGATGGAGCAGCGGTACGAGGTGCTGGCCATGGTCGGCGTCCGCGACATCGACGGGTACCGCGCCGGCCTGGCGGAGGGGACGTTGCGGATCCCGCCGGGGCAGGAGGAGCGGGCCGTCGAGTTCCCCTACCTCCTGGTCGTGATCGACGAGCTCGCCGACCTCATGATGGTCGCTCCCCGCGACGTCGAGGACGCGATCTGTCGGATCGCGCAGATGGCGAGGGCGGTGGGCATTCACCTGGTGGTCGCCACGCAGCGGCCGAGCGTCGACGTCGTGACTGGGCTCATCAAGGCGAACATCCCCAGCCGGATCGCGCTGATGACCTCGAGCCAGGCCGACAGCCGGGTGATCCTCGACATGAACGGGGCCGAGAAGCTGGTGGGGCACGGCGACCTGCTGTTCGCCCCCTCGTCGGCCTCCAAGCCCACCCGGCTCCAGGCGGCGTGGGTCACCGAGAAGGAGGTCCAGCAGGTGGCGGAGTGGGTCCGGGCGCAGCGGGCCGCCGACTACGCCATAAGCGTGGAGGGTCTCGGCCGGCCACCGGTCGACGACGAAGGCGACGCGGGCCTGGGGGGCGACGACGAGCTGCTCGAGCAGGCCGCCGACCTGGTGATCCGCTCGCAGCTCGGCTCGACCAGCATGCTCCAGCGCAAGCTGAAGGTGGGCTTCGCCCGCGCCGGCCGGTTGATGGACCTGCTCGAGGAGCGCGGGCTGGTGGGGCCATCGCAGGGATCGAAGGCCCGCGACGTGTTGATCACGCCGGAGGAGTGGGAGGAGTCCCGCTCGGCGTCGGCCTGACCTACAAGGTCGAGAGCAGCTCGTTGAGCAGCAGGAGGGTCTCGGCCTGGACCTCGTCGTCCGCGGCGTAGGTGCCGCGCCAGACCTCTTCCTGCCAGTAGCGATGGATCGTCGCCGGCGTCCACCCGCGAAGCAGCGCGGAGCGGTGGCCGCGGGCGAACTCGCTGCCCTCCCACAGGGCCCACGGATGGACCAGGAACCCTCCCCGCTCGCCGTCGGCCGAGAGCCACAACGCCCCGACGGGCCTCACACCCCATCGTCCTGTTTGCCCCGCATCAACAGGTACCGGACGCGTCCTTCGTCGGTCAGCTCCGGGGTGGTGGGAAGGCGGACGATCGAGAACGGAGACCTGGCCCCGATCTGGGTTCGTTCGGTGATCATGGCGTCGGTCCCCCTGAACCGATCCGTCCGGCAAGACGGTATCCCCTGACCCGTTCCATGGCATCGGCCGTGCGCCCTCAGACCTTGGGCGGCGGTCGTGGGCTCCCCACACGGTGAGAGTGCGTGTTTCTGCTCTCGGCTCGGGATCCGAATCGGCCGTTGCAGCTACCAGCCGTGTTCGAAGACGACCCCTCCCACCGAACGTCGCCGTCCAAAGGACGAGGTGCGGTCGCGGATTCCTCCGTTGGAGCTGCGGAGCGCGAGCTCCATCAGCAGCAGGCGCTGGCCGACCTGGCGCTGGCCGAGCTGGCGCTGGCCGAGCTGGCGCTGGCGTTGGGGTCGGACCGGCCCTTCGACGATCTCATCCAGCTCGTGACGGACCGGGCTCGCGAGGTCATCGGGGCGGACCTGGCGCTCACCAGCCGGATGGGCGGCGGGCCGGCCGGCACGGTCACGCGGATGTCCCTGTCGGCTCGGATGGCCGGATGTCGCGACCTCCCCGTCCCGCCGCACGAGGCGGGCCTGCCGGCGCTCGTCTGCGAGCGCAATCGATCCATGCGACTCACGCAGGCCGAGCTCCACCATCCTGTACCGCGTGGCGCAGGAGGCGCTGGCGACATCCGCAAACACGTCGCCGGCGCGTCGTTCGAGCTGATGCTCTCGGGGCGGGACGGCGGCCACCTGCTCGAGATCCGCGACGACGGCCCGGGGTTCGATGTGGACGCCGTGCACGCGGGCGGGTTCGACCTCGGCCTGGCGTCGATGCGCGAACGCGCCGAGCTCGGCGGCGGCTGGTTCGTGGTCCACAGCGCACCCGGCGAGGGAACGTCGCTCCGGGTGTGGATCCCAGATACGGCCTGAGCGGTCCACTCCGATCGTTTGGCTAGGATGGGGCGGATCACACGGCTCACATGAGGGGTTGCGCCGTTGCAGGACCGGATGACGATCGGCGTTGGGCACGCCCTGAAGAAGGTGCGGGAGTCGCGCGATCTGGAGCTCGAGGAGGCGGCGCGGGACACGCGCATCCGCTCCGAGTTCCTCCAGGCGATCGAGGCAGACGACTTCGACCGCCTGCTCGGGGACGTTCACACACGGGGGTGCCTGCGGACCTACGCGTCGTATCTCCGCCTCTCGCCTGAGAAGGTGATCGCCGCGTACGAGTCGTCGATGCCGGCGCGGAGCGTCGAGGCGGCCGGCGCGCAGGGCCTCGCGCCGCCGGAGATGCCGACGCTGGGGCGTCGCCGTCTTCGCGACAATCATCGCCTCCTCGGCATGATCGCGGCGACGATCCTGGTGCTCGCAGCGGCGTTCGGGGTGCTCTCGGCGCGCCAGCCGGCGCCGGCGCCGGCCGAACCGGAGACCGAGGCTCCCGCGGCCGCGGTGGACCCCGAGCTCTCCATCACGGTGACGATCACGGCGCGCGAACCCGTCGACGTCACGATCGTGGCCGACGGAGGAGAGCCGGACCGCTACCGGCTGGAGGCCGGAGAGGGCCGCTCGTTCGACGGCAAGGGCTCGATCAAGGTCTGGCTCTCGAGCGGCGGCGTGGCCAGGGTCACGGTGAACGGCCGCGACCTCGGGTTTCCCGGTGTGAAGGGCCGCCCCTGGGAGGACACCTTCGCCTTCGGCACGCCGTCGCCGTGAAGGCGGAGGTCGTCGGCGTCGGGACCGAGCTGCTCCTCGGGCAGATCGTCGACACGAACGCCGCCTGGATCGGGGAGCGGCTCGCCGAGATCGGCGTGGACGTGCTGCACCATCAGGTGGTCGGCGACAACGTGGGGCGCATCGTGGAGGTGCTCACGTTGGCGCTGTCCCGATCGGACGCCGTGATCGTCACCGGCGGGCTGGGCCCCACCCAGGACGACGTCACCCGGCACGCCCTCGCCGAGGCGACCGGGGTGGCGCTCGAACGCCGGCCCGAGCTCGCCGAGATGATCCGCGAGCGATTCACGCGCGCGGGCCGCGAGATGCCTCTGTCGAACCTCGTCCAGGCCGACCTGCCCGCGGGGGCGCGAGCCATCGTCCCCCGGCGGGGAACCGCGCCGGGCATCGTGGTCGACCTCGCCGACCGGCGGGTGTACGCCGTGCCGGGTGTCCCGGCGGAGATGCGGGAGATGATGGAGGGGACGGTGCTCCCGGAGCTCGCCGCGGCGGCCGGCCCCGCCACGATCGTCTCGCGGATCGTTCGCTGCGTCGGCATCGCGGAGTCGCGCGTGGCCGAGCTCCTGGACGACGTGTTCCAGGGGTCGACGAACCCGACCGTGGCCTACCTGGCCGGCGGGGGAGAGGTGAAGGTGCGCCTCACCGCCAAGGCCCCCACCGCCGAGGAGGCCGGGGCGATGCTCGTGCCCGCGATCGAGACCGTGGTCGAGCGCGTCGGCGACTTCGTCACCTCGACGTCGGACGAGGACCTCGAGGAGGTGGTGGGGCGGCTGCTGCGGGCCGCGGGATCCACCGTCGCCTGCGCCGAGTCGCTCACGGCCGGGTCGCTCTCGGCCCGGCTGGCGAGGGTCCCGGGGGCCTCCGACTACCTGCTCGGCTCGGCGGTGACGTACGGTGCCCGGGCCAAGCGCGACCTGCTCGGGGTGTCCGAGGCGACCCTGGCCGGCCCCGGCGTCGTCAGCCGCGAGTGCGCCGCCGAGATGGCCGCGGGAGCCCGGCGGGCCTTCGGCGCCGATCTCGGCCTGGCGCTCACGGGAGCGGCGGGCCCCGAGCCCCACGACGGCGCGGAGCCGGGCACCGCCTGGGTGGCGCTGGACGGCGAGGAGATCGCCCATCAGCGGAAGATCCGGGCGCCCGGCGACCGGCCGATGGTGGTCCGCTGGTCCGAACAGGCGGCGCTCGACCTGGTGCGGCGCCACCTCGAGGGCCGGCCGCTGCCGGACGCCGAACCCGTGGTTCGCTGAATGGCCCGGGATCGCGCGTCGCGTCCGGAGGCGAAGCCGCTCCGGCTGTTCGTGGCGTTCGACGTGCCCGAGCCGGTGCTGGACGCCGTGGAGGCCGCCGAGGCGCCGCTCCGCGAGCAGTTCCCCCGCGCGCGATGGGTGCCGCGCCAGAACCGCCACGTTACGGTGAAGTTCCTGGGCTCGACGTGGCCGAGGCTCGTCGACTGGGTCCTCACGTCCGTGGCGACTGCCGCTGCCGCCGCCGAGCCCGTGCCGACCCGCGTGACCGGGCTCGGCGTCTTCCCGAACGCGCGGCGCGCCCGGGTGCTCTGGGCAGGCCTCGACGACGGCGACCGCGTCCTGGCCCGGCTGGCGGCCGGCCTGGACGAGGCCCTGGCCCGCGAGTTCACGCCCGAGAAGCGGGCGTTCACCGCGCACCTGACGCTCGCCCGGTTCGACCCGTCCGTCCCGATCGGGGACCTGCCGCCGGCGGACGCGCTCGGCGACCCGTTCACGGTGGACCGGATCGTCTTGTATCGCAGCCACCTGCGGCGCCCGGCCCCCGTCTACGAGGCCTTCGAGACGTTCTCGCTCGGACGTCGTTGACCTCGAACACGTGTTCGACTAAGGTCGGGGTTGCACGTGGCCCGGTTCCGGGCCTAGTTTCAGGGGTGTAATCACAGGAGCGTGGTTCGTGTCGGACCCTCACGGTAACGTCCGTCCCGCACTCGGGGAGGGGCTCACCGGCGTGGTGAAGCGGTGGGCGAGGGATCAGAAGGAGGCTTCGCGCATGGACCGAGACAAGATGCTCGACGTCGCGCTCGCCCAGATCGAGAAGCAGTTCGGCAAAGGCGCGGTGATGAAGCTCGGCGAGCACCCGATGGGGGCGGGCATCTCGATGATCCCCACGGGGTCGCTCGCGCTGGACATCGCGCTCGGCGTGGGGGGGATCCCGCGGGGGCGGATCGTCGAGGTCTTCGGTCCCGAGGGGTCGGGCAAGACCACGGTCTGCCTCCACATCATCGCCGAGGCGCAGCGGCACGGCGGGATCGCCGCGTTCGTGGACGCCGAACACGCGCTCGACCCGACCTACGCCCAACGCCTCGGCCTGAACATCGACGAGCTGCTGGTGTCCCAGCCCGACTCGGGGGAGCAGGCGCTCGAGATCGCCGACATGCTGGTGCGCTCGGGGGCGCTCGACGTCGTGGTGGTGGACTCGGTCGCCGCCCTCGTGCCGCGCGCGGAGATCGAGGGCGAGATGGGCGACACCCACGTCGGTCTCCAGGCCCGGCTGATGTCGCAGGCCATGCGCAAGCTGGCGGGGACGTTGTCGCGGTTCGACACCACGGCCATTTTCATCAACCAGCTCCGGGAGAAGATCGGCGTGATGTTCGGCAACCCGGAGACCACCCCCGGCGGCCGGGCGCTGAAGTTCTACTCCTCGGTCCGGCTGGACGTCCGCAAGGTCGAGAACCTCAAAGACGGCACGGAGGTGGTCGGCTCGCGCACGAGGGTGAAGGTGGTCAAGAACAAGGTGGCCCCGCCGTTCCGGCAGTGCGAGTTCGACATCATGTACGGGACCGGCATCTCGAAGGAGGGGAGCCTCCTCGACGTCGGGGTCGACCTCGAGATCGTCAAGAAGAGCGGCGCCTGGTTCACGTACGAAGGGGACCAGCTCGGCCAGGGCCGCGAGAACGCCCGGCAGTTCCTCGCCGAACACGTGGACATCGCCGCCGAGATCGAACGGCGCGTGCGCGAGGCGGTGGGACTGGCGGCGTTCGGCGCGGCCGACGACGCGCCGATCCACGTTCCCGAGGCCGTCGCCGACGACGAGCCGGCGTCGCGCCCGAACAAGAAGGAGCGTGAGACGACCGGGGCCCCGGCCGGCTAGGGGAAGGGTCGGCCGGCCCCGGTCTCTCGCTGCCTCCATGGCCAAGACGCCGCTGGACTGCCACGAGCGGGCCCTCGGCCTGCTGGCCGTCCGGCCGCGGTCGCGCCGCGAGCTCCGCACCCGGCTCCTGCGGGCAGGGTTCGAGGCGGGCGAGGTCGACGGGGAGCTCGAGCGGCTCGAAGCGGTGGGGCTCGTGGACGACGACGAGTTCGCCCGCCGGGTGGCCGAACACGAGCTCTCGGTGCGGTTGTCCGGGCGGCGGGCCATCGAGAACCGGCTGGCCGCCAAAGGCGTGGACCGGGCCACGATCGACCGTGCCCTGGAGGACGTCGGCGTTCCGGACGAGGAGCGTGCTCTCGAGCTGGCGCGGGATCGAGCCCGCCGGCTGGGCGGCCTCCGGCCCGAACAGGCCTACTCCCGCCTGGTGTCGTTCCTGGCCAGGCGGGGCTATGAGCCCGGCATCGCCCACAGCGCCGCCCGGGCCGCGCTCGGGGCCGGGACGGAGGAGTGAGGGGTGTGGAGGCCACCCTTGCCTCATCGTGCGAGAGGCCGTACCCTCGGCGCAGAAGGTTCATCGGATCGTCAACTGTTCGAGACGCGCCTGACACGTCGAGATCGAAGACACAAGGTTCCCAGGTAGCAGACCGGATCCGGGGAGGCGAAGGGCCGCACAGGCAGCGCCGTCCCTAGATCATCCGTATCGGACGCACGGCCGAACAGGGCCCGGTGGGCCTCGGTTCGGCCGTGTTGTCGTTTTGTTCGGGAGGCGACGATGGAAGCGTTCGTGGCGGGTGCCGTGGCTCTCGCCGTCGGGATCGGCATCGGGTTCCTCGTCCGCAAGGTGATCGCGCAGTCGCAGGTCCACAGCGCGGAGGCGAGGGCGCAGAAGGTCATCCTCGAGGCCGAACGCGAGGCGGAACACCTGACGCGAGAGGCGCTCGTCGAGGCCCGCGACGAGATCGGAGGGCTCCGGCGAGAGGCGGAGGAGGACCTGCGGTCGCGGCGGGAGGAGGTCAAACGTCAGGAGGAGCGCCTGGCGCAGAAGGAGTCGTCGGTCGATCGCAAGCTCGACGGGGCGGACCGCCGGGCCGAGGAGCTCGACGACCGCGACCGAAAGCTCCAGCAAGTGCGTCAGCAGCTCGAGCAGGCCGCGGAGCAACACCGCAAACGCCTGGAGGACATCGCCCACATGACCGCGCAGGAGGCCAGGGAGGCCCTGCGCCGGCAGGTGGTGGAGGACGCCAAACGCGAGGCGATGGCCACCGTCCGCGAGATCGAGCAGCGGGCCAGGGAGGAGGGGGAGGAGCGCGCGCGCAAGATCGTGACGATCGCGATCCAGCGCGTGGCCTCGGAGCAGACGGCCGAGTCCTCCGTCTCGGTGTTCTCGCTGCCGAGCGAGGACATGAAGGGACGGATCATCGGACGGGAGGGCCGGAACATCCGGGCGTTCGAGGCCGTCACCGGCGTGAACCTGATCATCGACGACACGCCCGAGGCCGTCGTGTTGTCCTGCTTCGATCCCGTCCGTCGCGAGACCGCCCGCCTCACCCTGGAGAAGCTCGTCCAGGACGGCCGGATCCACCCGGCGAGGATCGAGGAGACGTTCGACCGTTCGTCGAGCGAGATCGAGGAGCGGATCCGTCGCGCCGGTGAGGAGGCCGTGATGGACGTCGGCATCACGGACATGCACCCGGAGATGATCCGGCTCCTCGGCCGGCTCCAGTTCCGGACGTCGTACGGGCAGAACGTGCTTCGGCACCTGGTGGAGTCCGCGCACATCGCCGCGGCGATCAGCACGGAGCTGGGCGTCGACCCCACGGTCCCCAAACGCGGCGCGCTCCTGCACGACATCGGCAAGGCCGTGACCCACGAGGTCGAGGGGTCGCACGCGATCATCGGCGCCGAGATCGCTCGGCGGATGAAGGAGGCCCCCGAGGTGGTGCACTGCATCGAGTCGCACCACGGCGAGGTCGAGCAGCGAACGATCGAGGCGGTCATCGCGCAGATCGCCGACGGGATCTCGGGCGGCCGTCCCGGCGCTCGCCGGGAGAGCCTCGAGACGTACGTGAAACGACTGGAGCGCCTCGAGGAGATCTGCACGAGTTACCCGGGGGTGGAGAAGGTCTACGCCATGCAGGCCGGCCGCGAGGTGCGTGTGATGGTCAAGCCCACCGACATCGACGACCTGTCCGCCCAGGTGATGGCGCGAGACATCGCCAAGCAGGTGGAAGAGGAGCTTCAGTACCCCGGCCAGATCAAGATCACCGTGGTCCGCGAGACCCGGTCGGTCGAATACGCGAAGTAGCCGCTCGCCCCGCTCGTCGCGGATGAGCAGATGAGCGGATGAGAGGAGTCTCATCCGCTCCTTACGGGGGCCTCACGCCCCCCGGATACCTTCGACTCGACGGATCGAGCGAGAAGAGGGGGAGGTATCCGCATGATTCCGAAGATCCTGATGGGGCTCATGGTGGCGGCGCTCGTCGCCTTCGTGTATCCGGTCGCAACGCCGGCCGCAGGACGCGCCGACGACGAGGTCGTGGTGGCTCGCGAGGAAGACGTCGACGGCGAGGTCGTCTCCAACGACGACGGGGACGATGACGGCGGCGACACGAACGGCACCAACTCGTTCACGAGCGGGGTCGACAGCAACGACGGCACGAACAGCCGAGCGACGAGCGTCTCTCGAGGCGACGATCGCAGCCGCGGGGACCTCACGCGGGACCGGACGAAGGACGGGCCCGGCTCCAGCACCCGCGACCGGTCACGACACCACACCAACGACCGGTCGCGGCACGACACCCGCTGACCCGGACCCGAGAGGACGGACGAGATGGTGACCGCGACGAGCGACCTCCGCCGGGCCTGGGAGCTCGGCGCCGGGGACGAGATCGCCCCGGGGCTCCTCGCCCAGCAGCTGCTGGGCGGCGGGTCGAGGTACGAGGCGTACCTGGCGTTCGACGAGCGCCTGCATCACCTGGTCGTGGTGAAGGTCCTTCGCCCCGACCGGATCGGCGACGAGGCGGCCCGGAGCGGGCTCCGCGCAGAGGCGGAGGTGCTCGCCGCGGTCAACCACCCGGCGATCGCGCGCATGCTCCGGGCCGGTCTGGACGACGAGCGCCCGCACTTGGTGCTCGAGTTCGTGGAGGGACCGCGCCTGTCGACGCTGATCCGCAGGTTCGGCCCGGTCGAGTCGGTCCAGGCGGCGCCCCTGGCGGTCGAGGTTGCCTCGGCGTTGCACTACCTGCACGGCCTCGGCCTGGTCCACCTGGACGTGAAGCCGAAGAACCTGATCATGGGCGCACCCCCGCGCCTGATCGACCTCAGCATCGCCCGGTCGATCGAATCGGCGGCTCGGCTCGACGTGGCGATCGGGACCGACGCCTACATGGCGCCGGAGCAGTGCACGCCTTCACCCGGGCGCGTCGGGCCGCCCGCCGACGTGTGGGGTCTGGGCGTGACGTTGTACGAGGCGCTGGCCGGGCGCCCCGCCTTCCCGGCGGGTGATCCCGACGGCGCCTCGGCAGAAGAGCGGTTCCCGCAGCTCGTGTGTGGCGTGGAGCCGCTCCCGGAGCACGTGCCCGAGGAGCTGCGGAGCGCGGCCGAGGCCGCGTTGGCGTACGAACCCGCGGACCGGCCGGCCGTGGCAGAGCTCGCCGACCTGGTCGAGCCGCTCCTGCGGCACCCCCGGCGCCTGGTGCTCAACCAGCTGAAACCGAGAACGAGGAAGGAGTGAGGGGAGATGCCCTGGGGGAAGATCGCGGTGGTCGGGCTGGCCACGCTGGTCACGCTCGGCCTGGGATTGGTGGCGACGCAACCGTGGAAGGGGCCGAACCCGGTGGACGCCCTGGAGCTCGATCAAGCCTGGAAAGATGGCGATGCTCCCGACGGCGAGATCGGGGACGATGACGACGATGGCGACGACACCGGGACCCGCACCCGAGGCGGTGCACGGGACGCCTCTCGCACCGACGACGGCCGGGACGGAACCCGCGAGGGCGACACCCGCGGGGCACGCGGGACGGGAACGGCCGACAGCGTCGCGGTCGCGACCAACACCGGAGGGGACCGCGACACCAACGGCGGGGTCGTCACGGCCACCGACGACGGGGGCGGGGCCCCCAGCGTCTCGCGGGACAGCGTCTCCGGAGGCAGCGATACCTGATCCATCCGATCGAGATCCCGACGTGGCCCCCGGGAGCGACTCCCGGGGGCCCGTTCCTTCGCGGCGGCGGTTGAGCTCGAGCATCGCCGTCCGGATCCTTCTCGCGTTCGCGGCGCTCATGACGGTCGCTACGGTGGTCTCGGTCATCTTGGTGCGGCAGGTGTTGTTCGCCGGGCTGGACGGCCGGATCGACTCCGACCTGGTTCAGGAATCGCGCGAGCTCACGCGCCTCGCTCGCGGGAACGACCCGGACACCGGCGAGCCGTTCGGGACCGACGTTCGGCGGATCCTCGAGGTCTTCCTCCAGCGGAACGTCCCGGCCCGCAACGAAGCGTTGTTGTCCTTCGTGGGCGGGGAGCTCTTCGTGCGCAGCCGCAACGTGTTGCCCTACCGGCTCGACGAAGACGACGACCTGGTTCGCCGCTGGGTGGAGGCCTCGGACGTCCAGATGGACGCGGTGCAGACGCCGGGGGGCACGGTCCGGTACCTGGCCATGCCCGTGCAGGTGTCGGGTCGAACGGAGGCGGTGTTCGTGGCCGCCGTGTTCCGCGATCTCGAGGCCGAGTCGATCCAGCCGGCCGTTCGCGCGGCGGGCTTCGTCGGGCTGGGGGCCCTCCTGGTCGGTTCCCTCCTGGCGTTCCTGGTGGCGAGGAGGATCATCGACCGCGTGCAGGCGGTCGAGTTCAGCGCACGTTCGATCTCCGAGTCCGATCTCAGCCGCCGGGTGGAGGTGAGCGGCTCGGACGAGATCGCCCACCTCGCGCAGACGTTCAACGACCTGCTCGACCGCCTCGAGGGCGCGTTCCGAGCCCAGCGGGCGTTCGTGGACGACGCGGGCCACGAGCTGCGCACGCCGATCACGATCATCCGCGGCCAGCTCGAGGTGCTCGGCGACGATCCACGACAACGAGAACACGCGGTGGCGCTCGTCACGAGCGAGCTCGACCGGATGAGCCGGATGGTGAACGACCTGCTCCTGTTGGCGAAGGCCGAGCAGCCGCAGTTCCTCGAGTTCGACCTCGTGGACGTCGGCTCGCTCACCCGTCGCGTGAACGAGAAAGCCGGGGCCCTCGCCGATCGGGACTGGCGGGTCGACGAGATCGCCGGCGGCGCCATCGTGGGCGACGGAGAGCGGTTGGAGCAGGCCCTGATCCAGCTCCTGCAGAACGCCGTCGATCACACGCCGGACGGAGCGGAGATCGCGGTCGGCTCGCGGATCCGCGACGGGGTCGCCGAGTTGTGGGTGCGGGACGCCGGGCCGGGCATCCCTCCCGAAGAACGTGAGCGCATCTTCGAACGGTTCGCCCGGGCCGGCGTCCGGCGCTCGGAGGGGGTCGGCCTCGGCCTGGCCATCGTGCGCGCGATCGCCGAAGGCCACGGCGGACGGGTCCGGCTGGACAGCGAGGTCGGGGTCGGGACCACGATCCGGATCGAGGTGCCGGTGGACCACGGGGCCGGCGCCGAGCTGCCGGAGGAACGCGAGGACGGCCCGGCGGAGCCCAGCTGATGGGCGGCGCGCGGATCCTGATCGCGGAGGACGAGGCCGGCATCTCGTCGTTCCTGGACAAGGGGCTCCGGGCCAACGGGTTCACCCCGACCGTCGTTGCCGACGGGGCCTCGGCCCTGGCGCTGGCCCGGACGGATCAGTTCGACCTCTTCGTGCTCGACCTCGGGCTCCCTTCGCTGGATGGCTTGTCGGTGTTGGAGGAGCTCCGCCGTACGGGCAGCCGGCTGCCGGTGGTGGTCCTCACGGCGCGGTCCGAGCTCGAGGACACCGTGGCCGGGCTGGACCTGGGCGCCGACGACTACGTCACAAAACCCTTCCGCTTCGAGGAGCTGCTGGCTCGCATCCGCGCCCGGCTCCGTACGGGAGGGGAGAAGCAGGAGCTCGAGCTGCTCGCCGGGGACGTCGCGCTCGACCTGCGTCGCCGACGCGCCCGGGTCGGAGAGCGGGAGGTGGACCTGTCCGCCCGCGAGTTCGCGCTCGCCGAGACCTTCTTCCGCCACCTGGGCCAGGTGTTGTCGCGGGAGCAGCTCCTCAGCCTGGTCTGGGGGTACGACCGTGATCCCGGGTCGAACGTCGTGGACGTGTACGTGGGGTACCTGCGCCGCAAGCTGGGGGACGACCTGATCTCCACGGTGCGGGGGATGGGGTACCGGCTCGAGGCGTGACGTTCGGTACCCTGCCCTGGATGAGCGACCGCCGCTACCTGCTGCGCACCTTCGGGTGCCAGATGAACGAGCACGACTCCGAACGCATCGCCGGGCTGCTCACGGCCGACGGGTACGTCCCGACGGAGCAGGCGGCCGAGGCGAACGTGGTCGTGTTCAACACGTGCGCCATCCGGGAGAACGCGGACAACCGTCTGTACGGGAACCTCGGCCACCTGCGGCCGCTCAAGGAGCGCAACCCCCGGATGCGGATCGTCGTGGCCGGCTGTCTGGCGCAGAAGGACGGCGGACGGATCCAGGAGCGGGCGCCGTGGGTGGACGTGGTGATCGGCACCCACGCCCTGCCCGGGCTCCTCGAGCTGCTGCACCGCGCCGACGTCGAGGGGCCGCAGATGGACGTCCGCGAGTTCACCGAGGTGTTCCCCAGCGCCCTCCCGGCTCGCCGCGAGCTCGCCCACCACGCGTGGGTCTCGATCGCGGTCGGATGCGACAACGCCTGCACGTTCTGCATCGTGCCGCTGGTTCGAGGCCCGCAGCTGTCGCGCCCGATCGGCGACGTGCTCGCCGAGGTCCAGGCCCTGGCGCGCCGGGGCGTCGTCGAGGTCACGCTCCTCGGACAGAACGTCAACACCTACGGCCGCGACCTGACGGTCCCCGGATCTTCGCGCCGTCCGCTGTTCGCAGATCTCCTTCGAGCCGTGAACGAGGTGGACGGGATTCGCCGCATCCGGTTCACCAGCCCGCACCCGCACGACTTCACGCCCGACGTGGTCGACGCCATGGCCGACAGCGACAAGGTGTGTGAACACCTCCACTTCCCGCTCCAGTCGGGCTCCGACCGGATCCTGAAGGCCATGCGCCGCAGCTACCGGCGCGAGCGGTACCTCGAGTGGCTCGAGCGGATCCGCGCCGCGGTCTCGGACGTCGCGGTCAGCACCGACGTGATCGTCGGGTTCCCCGGCGAGACCGAAGGCGACTTCGAAGACACGCTCGACGTCGTACGCCGGGCGCGCTTCGACCAGGCGTACACGTTCCAGTATTCGACCCGGCCCGGCACCGTCGCCGCGACGATGGACGAGCACGTGCCGAAGGAGACCGTGCAGGAGCGGTTCGACCGGCTGGTCGCGCTCCAGGAGTCGATCTCGCTCGAACGCATGCGCGAGCAGATCGGGACGACCGTCGAGGTGCTCGTCGAGGGTCGTGGGCGCAAGGGCCGGGTCCAGGGGCGGACCCGTACGAACCGGGTGGTGCACCTGGACGGCCAGCACGAGCCCGGCGAGTTCGTCGTGGCGACGATCGTCGGCGCCCATCCCCACCACCTGGATGGTGAACGCGTGAAGGAGCGGGTTCCGGCGGCCTGATGGGCGGCAACGGAGAGGCGGAGCGGCTGCTCGCGCTCGTCGGGCCGACCGCCTCGGGGAAGACCGACGCCGCGATCGCGCTGGCCGAACGCCTCGGAGCCGAGATCGTCTCGGTCGACTCGATGCTCGTCTACCGGGGGATGGACGTGGGCACGGCCAAACCCTCCCCGGAGCAGCGGCGTCGGGTGCCGCACCACCTCGTGGACGTGGCCGAGCCCTCCGAGCCGTTCAGCGTGGCCCGCTATCAGGCCCTCGCGCGCGAGGCGATCGCCGGCATCCGTGAGCGGGGACGGCGTCCGCTGCTGGTCGGCGGGACGGCCCTGTACCTCCGGGCGGTGGCGGACGACCTGGATCTCCCGCCGACCGACCCCGGCATCCGAGCGGCGCTCGAGGACGAAGCCGGGCGCCTCGGCGCGATCGAGCTCTACGAGCGGCTGGCCCGCAGCGACCCCGTCGCCGCGGCGAAGATCGAGCCGGCCAACGTCCGGCGGACGGTCCGCGCGCTCGAGGTGGCCCAGCTGACGGGCCGGCCGTTCTCCAGCTTCGCCTCCGCCTGGGAACGGTTCGAGCCCTCGCGCCTGCGGGCCGCCGGCGTCGAGCTTCCTCGGCCCCGGCTCGCCGGACGGATCCGGGACCGCGTGGCGCGGATGCTCGAGCTCGGCCTGCTCGAGGAGGTCGCGGGTCTGGTCGAGCGCGGACTTGGGGAGTGGCTCACCGCGTCCCAGGCCATCGGGTACGCTGAGTTCGCGCGGCACCTGGCCGGCGAGCTGACGCTGGAGGAGGCCGTGGCCGGCACCGGGCGGCGGACGACGGCGCTGGCGCGCCGACAGATGGCCTTCTTCCGGCGCGATCCCCGGATCCGGTGGTTCGAGACGGAAGGGGGAGGCGCCGAGCGGGTCGTGGACGAGATCGCGGAGCACCTCGATGGCTGAACGGACGATGTGGAAGTACCACGGGACGGGCAACGACTTCGTCCTGCTCGAAGACCTCGAGGACGAACGGCCGCTCGACCCGGACCTGGTCGCCGCGCTGTGCGACCGCCACCTCGGCGTGGGCGGCGACGGGGTGATCCGAGTGGTCCGCGGCCGGGACGGCACGGACTTCTTCATGGACTACCGCAACGCGGACGGGTCGCTCGCCGAGATGTGCGGCAACGGCATCCGATGTCTCGGCAAGCTCGTCTACGACCGCGGCCACACGTCGGCGACCGAGCTGGACGTGGACACGCGCGACGGCGTGAAACATCTCTCGCTCGACGTGCGCGAGGGCGTCGTGCATACGGTCACCGTGGGGATGGGACCGCCGGCGTTCGCGCGCGGAGAGATCCCGATGGCCGGCCCCGCCGGTCAGCCGTTCCTGACCGAACCCTTCGACGTGGACGGACGGACGTTCAAGGCGACGGCCGTGTCGATGGGCAACCCCCACTTGGTGCTGTTCGTCGAGCGCGACCCGGCCGAGGTCGACGTCCGCACGATCGGCCCGAGGATCGAACACGACCCGCGCTTCCCACAGAAGACCAACGTGGAGTTCGTCGCGGTGGAGGACGGCGGCGTCCGTGCCCGGGTGTGGGAGCGTGGCTCCGGCGAGACCATGGCCTGCGGCACCGGCGCGTGCGCCGTCCTGGTGGCGGCCAACGAGGCGGGGCTCGTGCCCTCCCGGGCCGAGGTCCGCTTCCCCGGCGGGACGCTCGTGGTCGAGCGCGCCTCCGACGAGGTCTTGCTCACCGGGCCGGCCGAGCTCGTGTTCGAGGCCACGATCGACCAGGCCTGGCTGGCGGCGAGAGGGTTCGGCGCGTGAAGGTCGCGAAGCGGATCGAAACCCTGCCGCCCTACCTGTTCGCAGAGCTGGACCGCAAGCTCGCGGAAAAGCGAGCGCAGGGTGTCGACGTGATCTCGCTCGGCGTGGGCGACCCCGACCGGCCGACGCCGGCGCACGTGGTCGAGGCGATGCGCGAGGCCGTGGGCGACCCGGCCACGCATCGGTACCCGAGCTACTACGGCTCGCCCGAGTTCCGAACGGCCGTGGCCGGGTGGTACCGGCGGCGACACGGCGTCGAGCTCGACCCCGACACGGAGGTGATGGCGCTGATCGGCTCGAAGGAGGGGATCGGGCACATCGCGTTCGCGGTCCTCGACCCCGGGGACGAGGCCCTGGTCCCCGACCCGGGGTATCCCGTCTACGGGATCTCGACGCGCCTGGCCGGCGCCACCGCGGCGTCGCTGCCGATGCCGGCCGAGCGCGACTTCCGTCCGGACCTGTCGGCGGCCCGCGCCACCGAACGCACCAAGGCGCTCTGGCTGAACTTCCCGTCGAACCCGACGGCGGCCGTGGCCGACGACCGGACGTTCGAGGAGGCGGTGGCGTTCTGCCGCGAGCACGACCTCGTGCTCCTGCACGATGCCGCCTACGAGGAGATCACGTTCGACGGGTACGTGGCGCCGTCGGCGCTCGCCACGCCGGGGGCGAAAGAGGTGACGCTCGAGTTCGGCTCGGCCTCGAAGTCCTTCAACATGACCGGCTGGCGGATCGGCTGGGCGGCCGGCTCGGCCGAGGCCATCCGCGCGCTCGGCGTGGTGAAGACCAACCTCGACAGCGGGCAGTTCACCGCGGTGCAGCGAGCGGCGATCGCCGCCCTCGAGGGTCCGCAGGAGCACGTGGACGAGGTCCGCGCCGTGTACCAGCGGCGGCGCGACGTCGTCGTCGGGACGCTGAACGGCCTCGGCTGGTCGCTGAAGCCGCCGCTCGGATCCTGTTATGTCTGGGCGCCGGTGCCCGAGGGCGAGACCTCGGTGTCGTTCGCCGACCGGTTGCTCGACGAGGTGGGGGTGTTCGTCGCGCCGGGCAACGGCTACGGCGAACGCGGCGAGGGATACGTGCGGTTCTCGTTGACCGTGCCCGACGAGCGCCTGGCCGAGGCGATGGATCGCCTGGGGCGGGTGTTGGCCTGATGTCGCAGAACGGCCGGAAACGGCCCCGCGGCGTGCACCAGACCTCGACGCTGGAGTCGCCGCTCGCCGCGACGTGGCGCCCGCGCGTCACGGAGAAGGCGGTGCTCGTCGGGGTGGGACGCGGCCTGGACGAGACCGACCTGGACGAGCTCGCGGCGCTCGCCGACACGGCGGGGGCCGTGGCCGTGGCGCGCGTGATCCAGACGCGACAGGAGCCGGACCCCGCGACGTTCGTCGGCAGGGGCAAACTCGAGGAGATCCACCGCGAGGTGCACCGCACCGGCGCCGACGCGGTCATCCTCGACCAGGAGCTCTCGCCGGGCCAGCTCCGCAACCTGGAGGAGAAGCTCAAGATCAAGGTGGTGGACCGGACCGCCCTGATCCTGGACATCTTCGCCCTGCACGCGCGCAGCCGGGAGGGCAAGGCCCAGGTCGAGCTGGCGCAGCTCAACTACCTGCTCCCGCGCCTGCGCGGCTGGGGCGAGGCCATGAGCCGGGTCGGCGGCGGCGTAGGCGCGCGGTTCGGCCCCGGCGAGACCAAGCTCGAGGTGGACCGCCAGCACATCCGCCGGCGCATCTCGAAGCTGCGCAAGGACCTGAAGGACCTGGCGCGGACCCGCGACGTCAAACGATCCGGGCGCGAGCGTTCCGGGGTCCCGCAGATCGCGATCGCCGGCTACACGAACGCCGGCAAGTCCACGCTGCTGAACGCGCTCACCGGCTCGGACGTGGTGGTGGCCAACCAGCTCTTCGCAACGCTCGACCCCACGGTGCGCCGGATCGAGCTTCCCACCGGGCGCGCGGCGACGATCTCCGACACGGTCGGGTTCGTCAGCAAGCTGCCACACGACCTGGTTGAGGCGTTCCGCTCGACGTTGGAGGAGGTGGCCCGCGCCACGTTGATCCTGCACGTCGCCGACGGCTCCTCGCCCGAGCTCCCCGAGCAGGTCGAGGCCGTTCGAACCGTGTTGCACGAGATCGGCGCGTCGCGCATCCCCGAGGTCGTGGCCGTCAACAAGGTGGACCTGCTGGACGACGACGCCCGGGCCCGCGCGCTGGCGCGGCTGGGCGGCGAGGCCGTGGCCATCTCGGCCCGGACGGGAGCGGGGCTCGAGCGGCTCCTGCAGCGTCTGGAGGACGCGCTGCCCCGGTTCCCCCTGGACGTCACGTTGCTCGTCCCCTTCGGGCGCGAAGACGTCACGGCGCTGCTGCACCGCGAGGCCGAGGTGGTCTCGCAGCAGGTCCGCGAGGACGGCACGCTCGTCCGCGCCCGGGTGGGCGAGCGCGTGTTCGCCGCCGTGGGCGAGTTCCGCCTGGACGCCGCGCCCACCGGCCGCGGCTGACGCGTTCGCGGTGAGCCGGCGGCGGCCGCCGGCGGGCGGTCGACCGTCAGCGGGCGCCCGGAGAGCCGATCGCCCAGAGTCCCTCGTCCGCCCAGGGTCCCTCGATCGCGACGTCCGGGTTGTGGCCGCGTTCGACGGCCAGCCGGAGCGCGAGGACCTGGAGGCGGACCACCAGCGGGATCTGCGCGAGGACCGGCGGAAGGTCGGCCGGCTCGGACAGCCGGGTCACCGGGACGCCGGCGCGTTCGGCGGCGGTGGCGACGCCGTCGACGAGGCCGTGGGTGTCGGGCGGCGACAGGGCCACCACGTGATCCTCGGCCCCGAGCGGCACGGCGTGGCCGTGCAGCAGCGGCTCGACGTCGTATCCCTCGGCCGCGACCCGGGCGGCCTCGCGCACCTTGAGGGCTCCCTCGCGGGCCGTGACCGCAGCCGGCCCCTCGCCCGTCAGGACCAGCAATCGCCCGGGGGCGGGGATCGACTCGGTCCCCGGTGCGGCCAGCGCCGCCCGGACCGCCCCGGGGACCTTCGACAGCGCGCCGCCGTCCAGCGTCTCGGCGCCGAGCTCCACGGCCAGCCGCGCCAGCAGCAGCAGGACGGCCGTGTAGCTGACGGAGTAGGTGTGGGACGTCTCCTTGTCCACGGTCTGGAGCGCTCGCGGCATCGCGCCGCCGCGCCGGGTGATCGGCAGGACCCCGAGCCCCGCGTTGATCGCGATGGTCCAGGCCGCCCCGGCGTACGCGGTCTCCGTGCCGGCGTTGTGGCTGATGAGGATGAGGGTGTCTTTGTGGTCGATCGGGGGCGCCCAGTTCACGAACTGCATCGAGCTCATGGCGTGGGCGCCGCGCCCGGCGTCGTGGAGCATCATCGCGCCGAGCTCGGCCGCGTGCTGGCTCGTCCCCGTGCCGACCACCCAGATGCGGTGGGCCTGCCGGAGCCCCTCGACGGTGTCGTGGGGGAGCGGCTCGTCCAGCAGCCGGGTGAGCTCGGCCGGCTGGGACGCGATGTGGCCCTCGAGCGCGGGCGGCGCGACGTCGTCGGGCATGGAACCTCCAGGATCGGCGGGTGCGGCGGAGCCTAGAGCTTCCGCAGCACGGCCACCACCGTGCCCAGGATCCGGCCCTGCGGGTCCAGGTCGAACGGTTCGAGCGCCGGGTTCTCCGGAACGAGCGTCACCCGTCCCTTCGTCCGCTTGAGGCGCTTGACCGTGGCCTCGTCTTCGGCCGGGCCGGGAACCAACGCGACCACGATCCGTCCGTCCTCGGCGGCCGCACCGGCGCGGACCACGACCACGTCCCCGTCGAGGATGCCGGCCCCGACCATCGAGTCCCCGCGGACCCGGAGCGCGAAGTGGTCCGCGCCGCTCACGAACCCCATGGGGACGGTGAGGTAGTCCTCGACGTGCTCGGCGGCCAGGATCGGGGCGCCGGCCGCGATCCGCCCGAGCACCGGGACGACCGCTCCCTCGACGCGTGGCTCGGCCAGGGTCATGGCGCGGGGTTTCGTGGGGTCTTTGTGGAGGAGCCCCCGCCGTTCGAGGTTCGCCAGCTGCGCGTGGACGCTCGAGGACGAGGTCAACCCGACGGCCTCGCCGATCTCGCGCACGGTCGGCGGGTACCCGCGTTCGCGAACGGCCTGGGAGATGAACCGCAGGATGCGCTCCTGCCGGGCGGTGAGCGGTGCCGCCGGTCCTGCCTGCGTGGTGGCCTCGTTGGTCGCCATGTCGGTGCCCCCTCCTAGGCTTCGCGAAGGTACCACGGCGAGGAGGAGGATTCAAACATATGTTCGGTAGGGGCTTTGACGCCGAACGTGCGTTCGATAAGATACCTGGCGTGAGCCGAACACGCGTTCGAGGCCGCCGCCTGGCCGTCACGATGGGCCTGGCGCTGATGGCGGCCGCCTGGGCGGGGCCGGCCGCGGCGGCCCTGGGCGGCGGGGACCGGGCCGAACCCGTCTCGCGCGCCACCCACCTGGTCCGGTCCGGCGACACGTTGTGGTCGATCGCCCGAGGCATCGCCCCGGGATCGGACCCTCGGCCGCTGGTCGACGCGCTCGTCGCGGCGAACGGCGACCTCGACCCGGGCGCCCTGGTGCCCGGCCAGGTCCTGGTGATCCCGGCCGCGCCCTGACGACGTCCGGGGCTATCGCGGCAAGGCCATCGGTGCCGGCACCCCAACCAATGCCCGCCGCACCACCACCTCGTCCACGATCCCGTAGTCCCTGGCCTGCTCGGGCCCGAGGATGAAGTCGCGCTCGGTGTCGGTGTGGATCTCATCGACCGAGCGACCGGTGTGTTCGGCCAGGATCTCCTCCACCCGCCGGCGCTGACGAAGGATCTCGCGGGCGTGGATCTCCAGGTCGGCCGACTGGCCCTCGATGCCGCCGTGGGGCTGGTGGAGAAGGATCCTCGAGTTCGGCAGGGCGAACCGTTTGCCGCGGGTCCCGGTGGCGAGGATCATCGCGGCCGCGGACGCCGCCTGGCCCAGGCAATACGTCGCCACGTCGGACCTCAGGAACTGCATCGTGTCGTAGATCGCGAACAGCGCCGTCGAGGCGCCGCCGGGGCTGTTGACGTACAACGCGATGTCTTTGCCGGGCTCGACCGAGTCCAAGAACAGGAGCTGGGCGACCACCGTGTTCGCGACGGCGTCGTCGATCGGCTCGCCCAGGAACACGATCCGCTCCCGGAGCAGCCGCGAGTAGATGTCGAACGCGCGCTCGCCCCGCGCATTCTCCTCGATGACCGTGGGGACCAGCGTGCCGGGCATGGCGCCTCCTTGCGGCTGGGGCCCGGTACGATGCAACCGTGCGGTTGCGGATCAGCCTACGACGCACGAGCCCGAAAGGCAACCGAACGGTTGCGTGATCTGGTCGAGCGCTCGGTGGTGGTGCCCGCTCCTCGGCACGAGGTGTGGCGGGCGCTGACCAGCCTGGAGCTCGCCTCGGCGTGGCTGGGCGAGGTGGTCGAGCTCGAGGCACGGGCCGGCGGTACGGTGATCGTCCGCGACGGGGACGGGACCACGCGCCGGGGGCTGGTCGAGCTGGTGGAGCCGGCCCGGTCGCTCGTCCTGCGGTGGCGCCGGCTGGCCGGCGCCGGACCGAGCCTGGAGGTCGGCGAGGCCACGCGGGTCGCGTTCGCGCTCGACGACGATCCCGGGGGCACCCGGCTCACCGTGACCGAGGAGCCGACGGCGCTGGTCGCCGTGGGAGGCGAACGGTGACGGGGGAGCGAAGGGTGGACGCCGTCTTCTCGGCGTTGTCGGATCCCACGCGCCGGACCGTGATCCGCACGTTGTCCGAGGGCGGTCCGAGCACCGTGACCGAGCTCGCCGCGCGGCTGCCGGTCTCGCGCCAGGCCGTGGCCAAACACCTGGACGCGCTGGAGGCGGCGGGGCTGGTCTCGGCGTCGGCCTCGGGTCGGAGCCGCCACTACCGGCTCACCCCGGGACCGATGGCCGAGGCGATGGCGTGGATGACCGACGTCGGCGCCGAGTGGGACGAGCGCCTGGAGTCGCTCCGCCGGCTGTTCGAACCCTGATCCGCCGTTGACGCACCCCACATGGGCCCGTACCGTGCGCCCGAGCCACCACATCTAGTGCGGGGGTAACGGCGCATGCGATGCCCGTGGTGCGGGCAATTGGAGGATCGGGTGATCGACTCGCGCCCGGCCGACGGCGGCGAGGCGATCCGCCGACGACGCGAGTGCCGGTCGTGCGGTCGCCGGTACACGACGTTCGAGCGGGTCGAGGCGCCGGCCCTCCTGGTGGTCAAACGCGACGGCACCAGGGAACCGTGGGACCGGGCGAAGCTCCTGGCCGGCGTGCAGAAGGCGCTGGCCAACCGCCCGGTGGGCGAGGACCGCGTGCAGGCCCTGGTCGGCCGCGTCGAGTCGCGCCTGCGGCGCCGGGGGCCGGAGGTGACGTCCCAGCAGGTCGGCGTGGAGGTCCTGCAGGGGCTGCAGAAGCTCGACCAGATCGGGTATCTACGGTTCGCCAGCGTCTACAAGGACTTCCAGGAGGTGGGCGACTTCGAGCGCGAGCTCGGCCTGCTCCTGCAGAAGAAGGAGCCGGCGAAGCGCCGGGCCAGGTAGTCGGAGCGACCCACCACAACATCTAGTGGTCGGCGGTCGTGCCGCCCACTAGATATCCTGGATGCGGGCTTGACGGGAGCCGGGGCCGGGTGTTGAATGACACCCTTGTAGTTATCCACATGTCCTTCCCCAGGTTTGGAAACAGCTACTGGAAAGGGGGATGCCCGTGGCCACCAAGGAGGGGGACGTCCAGGTCATCCGCGACGGCCTGACGTTCAAGCGGTACTTCACGCGGGACGGGGTGCACCCGTACGACGAGATCGAGTGGGAGCGCCGCGACGCGGTCATCCCGAACTTCAAGGAAGGCGGGAACGCCTTCGAGCAGCGCGACGTCGATTTCCCCGTCACCTGGTCCCAGAACGCGACGAACATCGTCGCGCAGAAGTACTTCCGCGGCCCCCTCGGCAGCCCCGAACGTGAGTCCAGCGTCCGCCAGCTCGTCGGTCGGATCGTCGACACGATCACCGGCTGGGGCAAGAAGGGCGGCTACTTCGCGAGCGACCAGGACGCTCAGGTGTTCGCGGAGGAGCTCTCCCATCTGCTCGTCCACCAGAAGGCGGCGTTCAACTCGCCGGTGTGGTTCAACCTCGGCATCCCCAACACGGCCCAGCAGTGCAGCGCGTGTTTCATCCTCGCCGTGGACGACCAGATCTCCTCGATCCTGAACTGGTACGCGGAGGAAGGGGTCATCTTCAAGGGCGGATCGGGCTCGGGCATCAACCTGTCCACGCTCCGCTCGTCCAAGGAACGGGTGAACGGAGGCGGGACCGCCAGCGGTCCGGTGTCGTTCATGCGGGGGGCCGACGCCAGCGCCGGCACGATCAAGTCCGGCGGCAAGACGCGGCGGGCCGCGAAGATGGTCATCCTCAACGCCGACCACCCCGACATCCGCGACTTCATCTGGTGCAAGGCCCTCGAGGAGCGCAAGGCGCGGGCCCTGCGCGACGCCGGATTCGACATGGACCTGGACGGCAGGGACAGCTACTCGATCCAGTACCAGAACGCGAACAACTCGGTGCGCGTCGCCGACGAGTTCATGAAGGCGTACGAGCAGGACCAGGACTGGAAGCTCAAGGCCGTGCTCTCGGGCGAGCCGGTCGAGACGGTCCGGGCCCGGGACCTGATGCGCGAGATCGCCCAGGCTGCGTGGGAGTGCGCCGACCCCGGCATGCAGTACGACACCACGATCAACGAGTGGCACACCTGTCCGGCCAGCGGCCGGATCAACGCGAGCAACCCGTGCAGCGAATACATGCACCTGGACAACAGCGCGTGCAACCTGGCCTCGCTCAACCTGCTGAAGTTCCTCGACGCCGATGGCAACTTCGACGTGCGGGCGTTCCGCAAGGCGGTGGACATCGTGTTCACCGCGCAGGAGATCATCGTCGGCAACTCGGACTACCCGACGGAGAAGATCGGCCTGAACGCGCGGGCGTACCGCCAGCTCGGGCTGGGCTACGCGAACCTCGGCGCGCTGCTGATGGCGCGGGGCAACGCCTACGACTCGGACGGCGGGCGGGCCTGGGCCGGCGCCATCACGGCGCTCATGACCGGACAGGCCTACCGCACCAGCGCCCGGATCGCCGGGGTGATGGGCCCGTTCGAGGGCTACGCGCCGAACGCGGACGCCATGCTCCGCGTCATGCGCAAACACCGCGCGGCGGCCGACGAGATCGACGGCGACCTCGTGCCGGAGGGCCTGCTGTCGGCGGCCAAACAGTCGTGGGACGACGCGATCGCGTTCGGAGCGAAGCACGGCTACCGGAACGCGCAGGCCACCGTGCTCGCGCCCACCGGCACGATCGGGCTGATGATGGACTGCGACACCACCGGCATCGAGCCCGAGCTCGCACTGGTCAAGACGAAGAAGCTGGTCGGCGGCGGCACGATGCAGTTCGTCAACCAGACGGTGCCCCGGGCGCTCGCGCGGCTCGGCTACACGCGCGAGGAGACCGAGGACATCGTGGCCTACATCGCCGAGAACAACTCGGTGGCCGAGGCCCCGCATCTCAAGCCGGAGCACCACGAGGTGTTCCACACGGCGATGGGGGACCAGCCGATCCAGTACATGGGGCACGTCCGGATGATGGCGGCGGCCCAGCCATTCATCTCCGGCGCCATCAGCAAGACGGTCAACATGCCCGAACACGTCACGGTCGAGGAGGTCGAGCAGCTGTTCCTCGAGTCGTGGAAGCTCGGCCTGAAGGCCGTCGCGATCTACCGCGACAACTGCAAGGTGGCCCAGCCGCTCTCGGCCGACAAGAAGACGAAGGCAACCGTCGCCGAGCCCGCCGCGCTGCCGGAGCCGATGCGCAAGCGCCTGCCGCGGAGCCGGCCCTCGATCACCACGAAGTTCGAGGTGGCCGACGCCGAGGGCTACATCACGGCCAGCACGTACCCCGACGACGGGATCGGCGAGATCTTCCTGAAGACCTCGAAGCAGGGCTCGACGCTCGCGGGGATCACCGACGCCTTCTCGATCGCCGTCTCGATCGGCCTCCAGTACGGGGTCCCGCTCGAGACCTACGTGGCGAAGTTCATCAACATGAAGTTCGAGCCGAGTGGGATGACGAACGACCCGGACATCCGGTTCGCCACGTCGATCGTGGACTACGTGTTCCGCCGGCTGGCCCTCGACCACCTGTCGCAGGACAAGCGGGAGGGGCTCGGGATCCGCTCGATCGAGGAACGCAAGGAAACCGCGGCGTCGGAGGCGGCGGAGAAGATGAACATGCCGCCACCGCCGAAGGCGGAGGCCTCGAACCCGCGGCCGATCGAGCTCGTGCCCGGTCCGCAGGCGCAGGCCGCCGACGCGCCGCTGTGTTACGCGTGCGGCTCGAAGATGCAGCCGGCGGGAAGCTGCTACGTCTGCCCGAGCTGCGGCTCGACCAGCGGCTGCTCGTAAGACGATGGGGTACCGGGTCACCGGCCTGCACCACGTCCAGCTGGCCATGCCGCCGGCGGAGGAGGATGCGGGGCGAACGTTCTACGGCGAGCTCCTGGGCCTGCCCGAGGTGCCGAAGCCCGAGGCCCTCGCCCCGCGGGGCGGGTTGTGGTTCCGGGAGGGCCCGATCGAGGTCCACCTGGGGGTGGAGCGCGAGGGTTTCACCCCCGCCCGCAAGGCCCACCCGGCGTTCGTGGTCGAGGGCCTGAACGAGCTCCGGACGCGCCTCGAGGACGCCGGGTACCGGACCGCGGACGACGCGCCGATCGACGGCTACCGCCGGTTCCACGTCCGGGACCCCTTCGGCAACCGTCTCGAGCTCCTCGAACCGGCGTGACCCCCTCGCTCCCGTTCACGCGGCTGGACCCGGGCGCGGTGTTGCCCGAGCGGGCTCACCCGGGGGACGCCGGGCTCGACCTTCGCTCGGCGATCGACGTCGACGTGGGGCCGGGGGAGCGGGCCATGGTGCCGACCGGCCTGTCGGTGGCGATCCCCGAGGGGCACGCGGGGCTGGTGCTGCCGAGGAGCGGCCTGGCCAGCCGGCAAGGGCTCACGCTCGCGAACGCACCGGGACTGATCGACGCCGGGTACCGAGGCGAGGTCGTCTGCGCCGTGGTCAACCTCGACCGGAACGAGCCGGTCACGATCGCCAGAGGCGACCGGGTGGCGCAGCTCGTGATCGTGGCCGTGCCGGAGCTCGAGCCGGTCTGGGTGGAGGCGCTCCCGCCGTCCGCCCGCGGCGAGGGCGGGTTCGGCTCGACCGGGATGCAGTGACCGTCCGGATCCGCCTCGAGGAGCCGGCCGACCGGGCGGTCTCCGTTGAGATCGAACGGTTGGCGTTCGGCTCGGACGCGGAGGCGGCGATCGTCGAAGCCGTGCGGGACGAGGACGGCTCGTTCGCCCTCGTCGCCGAGGAGGACGGCATCGTGGTCGGGCATATGCAGTTCAGCCGCGCCTGGGTGGGCGATGTCCCCGTCCTCGCGCTGGGCCCGATCGGCGTCCTGCCGGACCGGCAGGGGAGTGGGATCGGCTCCGCGTTGATGCGCGCGGGGCTGGACGAGGCGCGGGCACGCCGGGAAGCGGCGGTCGTCCTGTTCGGCGACCCGGCGTTCTATCAACGGTTCGGGTTCGAGCCCGGGATCAAGTTCGGGCTGCCGAACCCCTATACGGGCATGTCGATGCCTGACGGGGAGGTCGTCGTGGAGGAGAACTTCCTGCTCGCGCCGCTGGACGAACGGGCGCGATCGCTGTCGGGGGCGGTCCGCTGGCATCCGGCGCTGGCCAACGCGCCGGTTGAAGGCGGGGGTCCGGCTCTCTAGACTCGATGGGCACAACGCGGACGTGGCTCAGTTGGTAGAGCACCACCTTGCCAAGGTGGGGGTCGCGGGTTCGAGTCCCGTCGTCCGCTCCAGGAGAACTGCCTCTGACCAGCGGCAATGCGAAGGCCCCCGGACTGGGGGCCTTTCTTTGCGGGCCGATCCACCAACGAAAGACCAACGAAACGTCTGACGGCTCGGCGTCCGGACCGTGGCCACGAGCGTTCCTGAGCGGCACGATCCCAGCGCCAGTCCTTGCCGGGGGCTGTGGTCGCGCCAGTCTTGCGGCCGTCGGGGTCGGAGCAGGGCATCGGTCATCCTCCGTGCAAGAGAGCGGGGGTCGAGAGCGCGTCGGTGCGAGTCGATAGCAGGCTCCCGTCTTCGCCGATCTCGATCGAGGCGTGCTGTTCGCCCAGGGGGCGGGACGCACTTCGTCGGGTCGAGGCGGTTGCAGGAAGCGAGGGCGACGACGTTCTCGGATGCAGACAACGACCTGTTCGGGTAAGGCGGGGATGACGTCCTCATCGGTCGGGACGCCCAAGCGTCGACGCGCTCGCCTCCATCGAGGCCGTCGGCAGAACGATCTTCGATGACGTGCTGCTGGGTGCTGGTGACAACCTCCTGGTCGGCTACGGGGGGAGTGACTCGATCTCCGGAGGTGCCGGGGACGATCTGCTCGATGGAGACACGTTCGTGTTGGGCGTTCCGTTCGACCTCGATGGGAACGACGACCTCATCGGGGGGGCGGGTACGGACACCTGCCTCGGCGGGGAGATGCCGAGCGAATGCGAGAACCTCGAGCTGGCGAGCAGCGTTGCCGTGAGTGGCCCGACGGCACCCGGCTCGATGTATCTCGAGAGCTTGTCTCCTAGCGGACCCAGAGCTGGCCCACCAAGACGCCCCAGTGCGGATGGGCCTGGTAGTTCCCCACTCGGTCAGAGACGAGACGAACGTCGAAAGGGTTCGCGAGTGGGACCCAGGGAGCCTGGTCCACGATCCGCCGGTCGACGGCCGCCCAGAGCTTGGCCGCGGCGGCCGGTTCCGTTGTCTCCAACGTGCGGGCCTTGTCCATCATCGCGTCGATCCTCGGATCACAGAAGCCGTTGACGTTGTCCGGCGCGCCGCATTCGAGCTGCAACGATAGGAAGGTCGAATCGCCAGGGAAGTCGGCGCTCCAACCCCTGGGGAAGATGTGGATGCGCCGCTCTGGGTGGGCAATGCCATGTTCTTGGATGTACCGGGGGATGTCGTCCACCACCTTGAGGCTCGACCGGTACCCGAGTTCTCGCAGGAGTTTGACGAGGTACCGAGCGATGGAGGGCGCCGCCCCCCTCACGTCCGCTCGCTGCGCCCACACCCGAACGCGAGCCCCGGTCGTCCCGGAGGCAGCCACCAGATCCCGAGCGCGGACTGGATCGGGCGCGGTCCAGATGCCCGCCGTCCCTGGCCGGCTGGTATACGGGCAGTACGGCTCGTACTGGGGGAAGGTGGGCGGGAGGACCTGGCAGGTTGGACGGGCCTGCCCTCCTGCCACCAGCTCTGCCACGCGCTGTCGATCCACGGCGTAGTTCACGGCCTGCCGAGCCCTTACGTCGTTGAAGGGAGGCGCCATCAGGTTGAGGACCGCGAAGGCCGTCGTCGATGCCGGGAAGGTGTGCATCTGACCTGGGTTGTTCGCCATCAACCGCCCCACCCCATCGGGGGGAGGGGGGCGGAACATCACGTCGGCCCGACCTGCCAAGACCTCCTCCACCGCCCGCTCGGCGGGGACGCCGAATCGCCACACGATCCGATCGGGAAACCCCTCCGGCTGGGCGGCCGGGGACCACTCCTGGAACTCCGGGTTGCGCACGAGCTCGACCTGCTCGGGTGTGGAGCTTGCGATCATGTACGGCCCGGTCGCGGGGAGGAGCTCCGCGCCGATATCCGGATCGGGCGCTCCGGGCGGTACGGCGAAGGCGAAGGAGAGGGCGAGCTTCGACAGGAATTCCGTATCGGGTGCCTCGAGGAGGAACGTTACGGTGTTGGCCTCCTCATCCACCACGATGCCCTGATGAAGATCACAGCTTTGCGGTTGGCGGAGGCAGCCCTCGGCCCCGACGATGCTCCGGTAGAGGTCGGCCCGGGGGGACCCCAGGATGAGGGTCCTCTCGATTGCGCGACGGAAATCCTCTGGCCGGACTGTCGCGCCGTTCGAATACCGGATCCCGGAGCGAAGCTGGAACGTGTAGGTCGTCCCGCCTTCCGTGGGGGTGGGGAGCGACCGGGCAAGATTCGGAACCAGGGTGGTCCCCTCCAGGCCGCCGGCACGCTTGAAGGCGACGAGGCCGTCGTTGGTCAGACTCAGGATGCTCCACGCAGCACCGGAGTAGGCCGTCGCCGGATCAAGCGAGCCCACCTCGTAGTCGACGAGCACCGTGAGGTTCCCCCCACGATGGGCCTCCTCGGCGGCACGCACGCCCACCCACAGGGAGCCATCGACGCCCGCCGCCCCACCAGTCTCTGCTCCGACGGCGAAGCTCTCCACCTCGTTTGATCGAGGGTCGATCCTCGATACCGTCCCGTCCAGCTCGTTGGCGACCCACACCCACCCCCCGCTCAGCACGACGGTCGCTGGACCGCCTCCGACTCGGATCGTCGACTCGACGGCGTTGGTCCTCGGATCGATCCTCGACACGGTGTCATCGAGTTGGTTGGCAATCCAGATGCCGCCTTCCCCGCTCGCAAGCCCCAGGGGTCCGTTCCCGACAGATACGGTCGCGACCTCGACCTCTCTCTTAGCGTCGATCCTCGAGACGGTGCCTGACCCATAGTTCGTGACCCATAGGGCGTCGTCGGCGACGACGATCCCGCTGGGCCGGTCCCCGACCGCGATCGAGGCTTCCACCTCGCCGATCTCGGGTTCGATCCGGGACACGGAGTCATCCAACGCATTCGCGATCCAGAGCGCGCCGCCTCCAACGGCGATTCCTACCGGTCCTCCTCTGGTTTCGACGGTCTCAACCACCGAGTTCGTGTCGGCACTGATCCGCGAGACCGAAGATCCTCCGGCGTTGGCGACCCACACGGAGCCGCCCGAAACAGCGATGGCCGAGGGATCTGGGCCGACCTGGATCGTGTCGACGACGGCCCGCGTGTCCGGATCGATCCGAACGACGATGCCCCGGTCGGGTTGGGCCACCCAGACCGCCCCTTCCCCCACGACGAGGGCACCGGGCCTCCCATCGAGCTCGATGGCCCCGGCGATCTCGCCGGTTCGAGGATCGATGATGGCGACGGCGTCGTCGCCGATCTCGGTGACGGCTCCCCGATCGAGGAGCGTAAGCGGCACGGCCGCGGCTACGACCAAGGCAGTCGCAGCGACGAGGGAAGCGACCGGGTGGTTCCGGATCAGAGAGCCGCGGTAGCGAGGTCGGGAGACCTGCACGGTGCCCGTCGCCTCGGCGGAAGCCTTCGGGGGATCGAGCACGGGATCCTGGGCGAGGATCCGCTCGTGGAGCCGGGTCAGGTCTGTCGACGGATCGACGCCGATCTCCTCGGCGAGCGTTCGACGGGCGCGACCGAACGCCGATAGCGCGTCGGCCTGACGGCCGGAACGGTAGAGAGCCAGCATGAGATGCGCCCACAGCCGTTCCCGGAGCGGGTGCCTCGCCACCAGCCCCTCGAGCTCCGGGATCACGTCGCGGTGCCGGCCTAGGCCCAGGTCCGCGGCGAGGCGGTCCTCGAGTGCGGTCAGACGGATCTCCTCGAGGCGAGTGATCTCGCCGGCCAGGCTCGGCTCGTCGGCCACATCCGCGAGGGCCGGACCTCGCCAGAGCGAGAGCGCCTCCTCCAGGGTCGAGGCCGCGGCGTCCGGATCGTCGGCGTGCTGTTTCCGGGCGTCAGTCACGAGTCGCTCGAACCGGCGGGCGTCCACCTCCTGAGGCTCGGCCTTGAGGGCATAGCCTGCCGGCCCGGTGGTGATCCTTTCGGCACCCAGGGCCTTGCGTAGATGCGAGATATGACTCTGCAGGGTGTTGCGGGCCGCCTCGGTGGCATGCTCCCGCCACAGCTCGTCGATCAGACGGTCGGGGGATACTGGTTGGTTGACTCGGGTGAGCAGGTACGCGAGCACCGCGCGCTGCTTCGGACCCCCGAGCGGGATCCGGCGGGTGTCGTCCGACACTTCCAACGGTCCCAGGACTCGGAAGTCCATGCGCGAACGATACGCTCGCCGCAGTCGGGGGTGAACCCGTCAGCCGGCCTCCAGCGCGTTTCCAGCTCTCCGTCAGGCGCCGATCGCACCGTGCCGCCGAGAGCGCCCGAGGGGCGCGGGGAGAGAAGGGAGGCCCAGATGACCACCGAGATCGAGATGGGGAGACGGACCCGCGGGGGGCGGATGGCCGTCGGATTCTTCGTGGCGACGCCGGCCAACGCCGCGCGTCGCTCGTGTCTCGGTCGCAAGGCTCGATCCGAGGCGAGGGATTATGACCTCCATCCGACGCGCGTTCCTGGGCGCTTTGCGTCACGCAAACCCGCGCAACGGTCACTCCGATGATCCGCGCATGTTCACTGGGCAACCAGACGCCCGACCGCCCACCCCCGGTGAGACTTCGGTCGGCGCGCTCCCGCGCGAACGCGATCTGGCTTCTCATGGCGCTGACGCTTGCGGCCTGTCAAGGAGAAGTCGATCACGGACCAGGCGGAAGCACCGACACCGCTGCCGCGACACCCGTCGACCAGGGACCGACGCCGACCGAGGCTGCGGAACGAGCCGTGGCGTGCGACAGGGAGCAAGATCTCCCCCTGGGCGATCCCGAGTTCTACCGCGAGGTTGGCCCCGACGGTCGGGATTACCAGCTATACATCCCGCGCTCCTACCGGGCCGATCGACCGGCTCCCCTCGTCGTGGACCTGCACGCAGCCGGCGAAGACGCGACGACCCAGCGTCTCAGTGGTTTCGAGAGCCTCGCCGAGAAGAAGGGATTCGTCCTGGCTCGGCCACAAGCGGAGTTTGGGGCGTTCGTGGGCGAGGTGACGGTGTTCGCGCGGTTCTGGTCCCTCTTCGATCGCACCGACGTCGACTACGTCCTCGCGACGATCGCCGACGTTCGAACGCTCGTCTGCATCGACGCGGCTCGCGTCTACGCGGCGGGGTACTCCATGGGCGGGAATCTTACTGCCTACCTGGCGTGCCGGTCGCCGCAGACGTTCGCGGCGGTGGCATCCGTGGCCGTGCTCGATCATCCCGTCTGCGATCCCGACCCAACGCCGCTCATCGCCTTCGTCGGACGAGCCGATACGATCTATCGAATGGATGCCGGTCTCGATCCGGACATTTTCTCGCAGACCGCCGGTGGGGGCCCACCAGGAGCCAGGCCCGGCCCGCTCGATGACGAGGCCTCGGCCTGGGCCTCAACGAACGGGTGCCGAGCCGAGCCGACGGTGCAAGAGGTCAACACACGCGTCGAGCGTCGCTCGTACCGCTGCCGTCACGCCGACTTCGAGATCTACGTCCACGAGGGAGGTCATACCTGGCCCGGGTCGTTCGACCGGCTCCAGGCGAGCCGTCTGATCTGGGCATTCTTCGAGGACCACTGAGCGTGCCGTCGCATAGGGCTTGACCGATCACTTCGCTTCCTGTCTCGAGTACTACCGGCGCGACGTTGTACGCGTCCCGACGGCGTCCCAGGAGGTCCGAGCCGCCGATGGGGTGGGTCGGCGGCCGAGTGCTCCGGCCACTCCGGTTCAGGCAGCCAGCACCATCGCCCGGAGTGATCCAGGCGGAGCTCGACCAGCCTCCGGAGGTTGATCGCCCGCGGTCCGGACAGAGGGCCACACGTGGTTGGGCGGATCGGACTCGCGCACTCACCGTCTGGCGCCTCATGGGCTTGGACTTTGGTTGACTTGCCCCGAGCGATCAATTTGTCCGACGCGGTTCGATGCCTGAGGCTCGTGGCCGGAACGGCGGGCCGATACACCAACGAAGTCACCAACGAAATCGAGTCGACTCCAGCGATCTGCTGAGACGCATGAGACAAGAGTGACAAGAACGTGCAGCTCAGGGCCACTCCTGAGACGGGCGGAGACGCATGAGACAACGACCATCCAATTGCCAAGGTGGGGGTCGCGGGTTCGAGTCCCGTCGTCCGCTCCA
>DASUTU010000154.1:0-4023 GCA_036374435.1 Actinomycetota bacterium
CTCTCGTGTTCCCCGGCCCGGACCTGCTCGGCGACGGGGTGGGCGCTGGTGGCTTCGGCGTGCGGGATTACTACGTCTACGCCGATGCCACCGACTACGCCGAATGGGTGGCGACCTTCGAGCCGATCGTCTATTCGTGAACCGGGCCGCGTTCGCCCGGGACCATCCTCGTCGCTACTCCCACTCGATCGTGCCGGGCGGTTTGCAGGTGACGTCGTACGCCACGCGGTTCACCCCCGGGACCTCGCGGACGATCCGGCTGCCGATCCGGTCGAGGACCTCGTGCGGGAGCCGGGCCCAGTCGGCGGTCATCGCGTCTTCGCTCGTGACCGCGCGCAGGACGACCGGGTGCTGATAGGTCCGGCCGTCGCCCATCACCCCCACGGTGCGGACGTCGGCCAGCAGGACGCAGAACGCCTGCCACGTCTCCTCCTCGAGCCCGGCGCGGCGGATCTCCTCGCGAACGACGCGGTCGGCGGCTCGGACCAGCCGGAGCGACTCGGCCGTGACCTCTCCGACGATCCGGACGGCCAGCCCGGGGCCGGGGAACGGCTGCCGGGCCACGATCTCCTCCGGCAGCCCGAGCTCGACCCCGACCGAACGCACCTCGTCCTTGAACAGGTCGCGGAGCGGCTCGACAAGCTCGAGGTCCATGTCGGCGGGCAGCCCGCCGACGTTGTGATGGCTCTTGATCCGGGCCGCCGTCTTCGAGCCGCTCTCGATCACGTCCGGGTAGAGCGTGCCCTGGACCAGGAACCGGGCGTCGCGCCGCTCGCGCGCGACGCCTTCGAACACCCGGATGAACTCCTCGCCGATCCGGCGTCGCTTCTCCTCCGGGTCCGTAACGCCGGCGAGCCGCTCGAGGAACCGATCGGCCGCCTTGACGTGGACGAGCGGGACCTGGAAATGCCGGCCGAACGCCTCCTCCACCTGCTCGGGTTCGCCCTCGCGCAGGAGACCGGTGTCGACGAAGGCGCAGGTGAGCTGGTCGCCGACGGCCTTGTGCACGAGAAGCGCGGCGACCGCCGAGTCCACGCCCCCCGAGAGCGCGCACAGCACCTCGGCGTCGCCGACCTGCCGGCGGATCGAGGCGACGCTGCGTTCGATCACGTTGGCCGGCGTCCAGTCCGGGAGAAGACCACACGCCTCGTAGAGGAACCGCTTCATGATCGCGGTCCCTTTCGGCGTGTGCGCCACCTCGGGGTGGAACTGCACGGCAAACAGCCCTCGCTCCGAGTCCTCCATCGAGGCGATTGGAATCTCGTTCGTTCGAGAGGTGACCCGGAACCCGTCGGGGGCCCTCGTGACGGCGTCGCTGTGGCTCATCCAGACGGGCTCCTCGGCCGCCAGGTCCTCAAGGAGCACGCCCGGCTCGTCCACGAGGAGCGTCGTGCCGCCGTATTCGCGCTGCCCGGTGGCGGCGACCTCCCCGCTAAGCTCGCGGGCCATCAGCTGGTGCCCGTAGCAGATCCCCAAGACCGGCACGCCGAGCTCGAACAACGCCGGGTCCACCGAGGGCGCGCCCGCCTCGTACACGGAGGCCGGGCCGCCGGAGAGCACCAGCCCGGCCGGGCGCATCGCCGCCAGCTCGGCGGCCGAGCGGTCGTACGGGACGATCTCGGAGTACACGTGGCACTCGCGGATCCGCCGGGCGATCAGCTGGGCGTATTGGGCCCCGAAGTCGACGACGAGGACGGGGCGCGGGGCGCGGGTCTCCGCCGTCGTCACGCCCGACCGCCTATCGGCCCATCCCCACGCGCTGCGCCGCCTGGTAGGTCTTGCCTTCGGACGTGATGGCCGGCGCCACGAGCAGCTCGGCCTTCTGGAACTCCCGGATCGTGGCGTAACCCGTGGTGGCCATCGAGGTGGCGAGCGCGCCGAACAGGTTCAGCGTCCCGTCGTTCTCGTGCGCCGGGCCGACCAGGATCTCCTCGAGCGAGGCCACCTGCCGGGTCTTCACGCGGGCGCCCCTCGGCAGCGTCGGGTGGAACGTGGCCATCCCCCAGTGGAAGCCGCGGCCAGGCGCCTCGTACGAGCGGGTGAGCGGCGAGCCGAACATCACTGCGTCGGCGCCGCACGCGATGCCCTTGGCGATGTCGCCGCCGGTCCGCATGCCGCCGTCGGCGATCACGTGGCAGTAGCGGCCCGTCTCGCGCAGGTGCTCCATCCGGGCCGCCGCGGCGTCCGCGATCGCCGTCGCCTGCGGGACCCCCACCCCGAGCACGCCGCGGGTGGTGCACGCGTTCCCCGGCCCGACCCCCACGAGGACCCCGACGGCGCCCGTTCGCATCAGGTGCAGGGCGGTCGTGTAGGAGGCGCAGCCGCCCACGATCACGGGCAGGTCGAACGACCGGATGAACTCCTTCAGGTTCAGCGGCTGGGAGTGGGTCGAGACGTGTTCGGCCGAGACGACCGTCCCCTGGATCACCAACACGTCGAGGCCGGCCTCCAGGACCAGCCCCGCGTACCGCTCGACCCGTTGGGGCGTCAGCGAGGCGCAGCTCGTGACGCCCCCCTCGGTTATCTCTCGGATCCGACGGCCGATCAGCTCGTCCTTCACCGGCTCGTGGTACAGCTCCTGGAGGCGCCGGGTGGCCTTGTCGTCGGGCAGCGAGGCGATCTCCTCGTAGACCGGCTCGGGATCTTCGAACCGCGTCCACAGACCTTCGAGGTTCAGGCAGGCCAACCCGCCGAGGCGCCCGATCTGGATCGCCGTGGCCGGCGAGACGGCGGCGTCCATCGCCGAGGCCATCATCGGCAGCGGGAAGGTGTAGGCGTCGATCTCCCATGAGATGTCGACGTCGTCGGGATCCCGCGTCCGTCGAGACGGCACGATGGCCACCTCGTCGAACCCGTACGCCCGCCTCGCGACCTTCCCCTTGCCGATCTCGATCTCCACGGCCACTTCCCTCCCCCGGATATGCAGCGGCGCCCACCCCGTCTTCCGGGTGGGCGCCGGGTCACTCCATGCACGGAAGGTACCACGGGCCCTCGCCGATCTTCGCTTGCATCTTCGGCAACGCCGGGGCATCCCTCGGACCCAGATGCGGCCGTTCACCTGACGCTGATCGACCAACCCTCGTGGTCCTCCGTGGGCGGGGCCCTCCGGGGCCTTGCGTCCGTTGGCTCGTCGCGGTGGGCAACGACGGCTTCATCGCCCGGGCGGGGGGGTACCCGGTCCGATCCAGTCCTGGGGCGCTGGGCGCGCCGTGGACCGACGAGGAGCTCGCCTTCTGGACCGAGCTCGGCTTCGAACACGACCAGACGCTGGTGACCCACTGCCCGGACCAGCAGGAGCGAGGGGCCGAGCCCATCGGGCGGGCGGGTTCCGGTTCGGAGTCCCGAACCGCTGGGCTCGTTGGCCGGCCTTCCGCCATCAGCGGCAGGCGAAGGCCAGGCGGCGATCTCCAACGAGGGGTCGACGTCGCCCGGGTCGCGGGTTCGCTGCGACGGCACGGTGGCGACCTCGTCGACCCCGTTCGCGCGCCGCCCCACCTTCCGCTTGCCAATCTCGATCTCCACCGACCCCACCGGTACCTGCCCCGATAGGGCCGTCGCCCACGTGGGCGACCGGGAGGGCGTCATCTCGTTGCATGGGCAGAGGGCACCGCGGGCTCGTCGATCCGGGGTGAGCACGTTTGGCGAAAGAACGGGAGGAAAAGCACCGGGGGCCGGGCAAAGAAGATACGGCGATCGGTCGATGTCCCTACAACCGGCGAGGACAACTCTGGCGGGGCGGGAGGGCAAAGGAGCATGCGATGACGGAGCGTGAGCGGAACAAACGTTCGGTCGACGGCGAACTTGGCATCAGCCGCCGGGATCTGCTGCGCAGAGGGGCGGTGGTAGGCGGCACCGTCCTTTGGGTCACTCCGGTCATCCAGAGCATGAGTCGGCCAGCCCTGGCCCAGACCACTCCGGTCGGTGGCTGTTTCTGCATCAAATGGAGCCCGGAGGACGGCTGCGAGGATCTGAACGGGGTGTCCTCCTGCATCACGACCCGTGGTGATGAGGGCGGCTGCACCC
>DASUTU010000155.1:0-16062 GCA_036374435.1 Actinomycetota bacterium
AACGGGACGACCAACTACATCCTCACGCGGATGTCCGAGGAGGGGCTGGCGTTCGAGGACGCCTTGGCCGAGGCGCAGCGTCTGGGGTACGCCGAGGCCGAGCCGAGCGCGGACGTGGACGGGCACGACGCCGCCGCCAAGTGCGCCATCCTGGCCTCGATCGCGTTCAACGTCCGGGTGGTGGCCGACGACGTGTATCGCGAGGGGATCGCCCGGGTGACCACCGAGGACATCGAGTTCGCCCGGCGCCTCGGCTACGTCGTGAAGCTCCTCGCGATCGCCGAGATCGGCGGCGACGAGCGGATCGCCGTCCGCGTGCACCCGGCGATGATCCCGGCGGCCCACCCGCTGGCCAGCGTCCGCCATGCGTTCAACGCGGTGTTCGTCGAGGGTCCCAACGTCGGCGAGCTCATGTTCTACGGGCGGGGAGCCGGGGGCGAACCGACGGCGACGGCCGTGATCGGCGACCTCGTGAGCGTGGCGCGGAACCTGCTAGCCGGGGCCCGCGGGGTCGGCTGCACCTGCTTCCACGAACGCACGATCCGGCCCATGGCGGAGATGACCGGCCAGTACTACATCCTGCTCCGCGTGGAGGACCGGCCGGGCGTGCTCGCCGAGATCGCGAGCGTGTTCGCCCGCCACCAGGTCTCGATCAAGAGCGTGTGGCAGGAGGGAACGGGGCGCGACGCGCAGCTCGTGTTCATCACGCACCGCGCGCTCGAGGGGCCGTTCCAAGCGGCGGTCTCCGAGCTCGGCGACGTGGCGTCGGTCCGCGAGGTTCGCAGCGTCCTGCGCGTGGAGGCCGAGGAGTGATCCCCCGGTCCGGTCGGATGGAGGCCGGGCGATGACCGCCCGGCCGTGGCGCGGCGTGATCGAGGAGTATCGCGACCGCCTGCCGGTCACCTCGTCGACCCCGGTGGTCACCTTATGCGAGGGTGGCACGCCGCTCGTGCGCTCGCACCCGCTCTCGGCCGAGACCGGGTGCGAGGTCTGGCTGAAATACGAAGGGGCGAACCCCACGGCCTCGTTCAAGGACCGTGGGATGACGCTCGCGATCAGCAAGGCCATCGAGGAGGGGTCGAAGGCGGTCGTGTGCGCCTCGACGGGCAACACGAGCGCGAGCGCGGCGGCCTACGCGGCGAAAGCCGGGCTGACCTGCGCCGTGTTGGTGCCGAAGGGGAAGGTCGCCCTCGGCAAGATGGCGGGAACGCTCGTGCACGGCGCCCGCGTGCTCGAGGTTGAGGGCAACTTCGACGCCTCCCTCGGCCTGGCGCAGAGCCTGGCCGAGCGCTACCCGGTCACCCTCGTCAACTCCGTGAACCCGAACCGGCTCCAGGGTCAGAAGACGCTGGCGTTCGAGGTCGTGGACGCCCTCGGCCGGTCCCCCGACGTGCACTGCGTCCCGGTGGGCAACGCCGGCAACATCTCGAGCCACTGGATGGGGTACTCGGAGTACCTGGCCGACGGGGTGATCCACGACCCGCCGCGGCTGTTCGGGTTCCAGGCCGCCGGCGCCGCGCCGATCGTGCGGGGCGAACCCGTGGCCAACCCTCAGACCATCGCCACGGCGATCCGGATCGGGAACCCCGCGTCGTGGGAGCTCGCCGTCGCGGCCGCCAGGGGATCCGAGGGAGCCATCCACGCCGTCACCGACCGAGACATCCTCGCGGCGTACCGGCGGGTGGCCCGCGAGGGCCTGTTCGCCGAGCCCGCCTCGGCGGCAAGCGTGGCCGGGCTGCTGCGGCTTGCCGCCGACGGCGAGCTCGAGGCCGGATCCACGGTCGTCTGCGTGCTCACCGGACACGGCCTCAAGGACCCCGAGTGGGCGATCACCGGCGCCGCCCACCCACCGACCGTCCCGGTGGACGCCGCGGCGGTCGCCGCGGAGCTCGGCCTGTAGGGACGATGCGGCTCACCGCGTTCGTCCCGGCGACCTCGGCCAATCTCGGCCCGGGATTCGACAGCTTCGGCCTGGCACTGGACCTGTGCAACGAGGTCACCGTGGACACGGACGCGGAGCCGGGCGTGTCCTGGGAGGGCGAGGGCGCCGACGAGCTCCCCACCGACGGCACCGACCTGGTCAGCCGCGCCATGCGCCATGCGCTCGAGGTGCAGCGCCGCTTCCATCCGGACGCAGCGCTGCCGCCCGTCTCGCTCCGCGGGATCAATCGCATCCCGCTGGAGCGCGGGCTCGGCTCCTCGTCCGCGGCGGCCGTCGCCGGCATCGCGCTCGCCGACGCCCTGCTCGCCGACGCGGGCCTGAGCGGCGACCCCTACTCCACGTTCGCGTATGCCGCCGAGCTCGAAGGCCATCCCGACAACGCCGCGCCCGCCACCTACGGCGCCCTGACGGTCGTGTTGGCCGACGGCCACGTCCGACGGATCGACGTGTCCCCGGCCATCCGGCCGGTGGTGCTGGTTCCCGACGCCCGGGTGGAGACCGAAGCGGCGCGCCGGGCCTTGCCGGTACGGGTCGCGCTCGGGGATGCCGCCTCCAACGTGGCGTACGGCGCCCTGGTCGTTCACGCCCTGGCGACCGGGGACCTCGACCTCCTCCGGGTCGCCCTGCACGACCGCCTCCATCAGGACGTGCGGCTCGCCCTCGTGCCCGAGGTTCGCGAGCGGTTCGAGTCCCTGGGCCGCTCGTTCCCCGTCTGCGTCTCGGGGGCCGGACCGTCCCTGCTCGCGTTCGAGGCCGAGCCGGGGGCCGTGCCCGACCCGGGCGAGGGGTGGCGGGTCCTGCGGGTCCCGGTCCGGGCGGCCGGCGTCGAGATCCGGGAAGGCTGAAGGGGGCAGCCATCGTTGACGATGTGGTGATCGATGCGATTGAACGACTCACCCGCCGTCCCTAGACTCCCGCGAGACCTCCGATGAGCGCGGATCCCGACCGGCCCCAGCCGGACCCCCCCGAGGACCAGGGGCGGCCCGAGGCGGCCCGCACCCCCGTCGTCGTCACCGACCTCGCGAGCAAGACGCTCGCGGTCAAGGAGGGCGACACCTTCCTGTACTCCGACCTGGAGGGGAACCTCGACCACGGCGGCGACTTCGGTCTCGGCCTGTATTCGAAGGACACCCGGTTCCTGTCGCACTTCCGGATGACGCTCAACGGCCGGGATCTCGTCCTGCTTTCGTCGTCGTCCGAACGCGGGTACATGTCGCACGTCGACCTGACCAACCCCGACCTGTACGACGGCGAGGTCGTCACCGTTCCCCAACAGACGTTGAGCATCCGCCGGATCCGGGCCATCAGCGGGCGCCTGTTCGAGCGCGTCCGGCTGAAGAACTACAACGCCTTCCCGGTGTTGGTGGACCTGGGGTTCCACTTCGGAGCCGACTTCTCGGACATCTTCGAGGTGCGGGGAATGGCTCGGGAGGGGACCGAACCGCCGCGCCCGCCGCGCACGCACGACTCGACGATCGAGTTCGACTACGACGGCCGGGACGGCCTGGGCCGCACCACCCGGATCGAGTTCGGGGCCATGCCCGACCGCGTCGAGGTGGAGGGAGCGATCGCCGTTGCGACGTTCCGGATGCACCTCGGTCCGTTCCAGACGAAGCTGATCGGGCTGTCGGTCGACGCGATCGTCGAGGACGAGCGGCCGTCCTCGCAGGACTTCGACCAGGCGGTGCACCACCTCCGTCGCTCCTATGAAGAGTGGGACCGTGAGTCCACCGAGATCATCACGGACAACGAGCTCTTCAACCAGCTCCTGGCGCGGAGCCGTCGCGACCTCCGCGCCCTGTACACCGACACCGACGGCGGCTCGATCATCGCCGCCGGCATCCCCTGGTACGTGACCGTGTTCGGCCGGGACGCGCTCATCGCCTCCCATCAGCTGCTGCTGGTGAACCCTCGTCCGGCGCGTGAAGCCCTCGAGCTGCTGGCCGCGAAACAGGGGTCCAGGGTCGACGACTGGCGCGACGAGCAGCCCGGCAAGATCTTGCACGAGATCCGCCAGGGTGAGCTCGCCCGGGCCGGCCTGATCCCGCATTCCCCCTACTACGGATCGGTGGACGCGACGCCGTGGTTCCTGATCCTGTACGCGATGCACCTGCGCTGGACCGGCGACGTGGGGTTCGCGGAGAAGCTGTTGCCAGCGGCGGAGGCGGCCCTGGAGTGGATCGACCGCTACGGCGACCTCGACGGGGACGGCTTCGTGGAGTACCTGAGCCGCTCGCCCAAAGGCATCCGGAACCAGGGGTGGAAGGACTCCCACGACTCGGTGGTCCACGCCGACGGGCGGCTGGCGGAGCCGCCGATCGCCCTGTCCGAGGTCCAGGGGTACGTGTACCTGGCGAAGAAGCGCATGGCCGACGTCTACCGGGCGTTGGGCCGGCTCGAACAGGCCCGGTGGCTCGAGGCCGAGGCGGAGGAGCTCAAGCGCCGCTACAACGAGGCGTTCTGGATGGAGGACGAGCAGTTCTTCGCGCAGGCCCTGGACCGGGACAAACAGCAGGTGCGGACGGTGACCTCCAACCCCGGCCACGGGCTGTACTGCGGCATGGTGGACGAGGACAAGGCCGCGCCGTTGACCAAGCGGCTGCTCTCGCCGGACATGTTCTCGGGGTGGGGAGTCCGGACGATGAGCAAGGCGGCGGCGGCCTACAACCCGATGAGCTACCACAACGGCTCGGTGTGGCCCCACGACAACGCCCTGATCGCGGCCGGGCTGAAACGCTACGGATTCGTTCGCTCGACCAACCGGGTGGCGACGGCATTGTTCGACGCCGCCATCCAGGCCGACTACCTCCGCCTGCCCGAGCTGTTCTGCGGGTTCACCCGCCGGACGCCCAACCGGCCGGTGAGCTACCCGATCGCGTGTTCACCCCAGGCCTGGGCGGCGGGATCACCCTTCCTGTTGCTCCAGGCGATCCTGGGGATCTCGGCTCGCGCCCACGAGAACCTGCTCACGGTGAACACGCCGCACCTGCCGTCGTGGCTCAACACCGTGGAAGTTCGAAACCTCGCCATCGGGGACAGCCGGATCAGCCTGGTGTTCCGGCGCGAGGGCGAGATCACCTCGTTCTCGCTCCTGTCGCGCGATGGCGACGTGCGAGTCGTGATGGAGGAGTAGGCCTCAGGCCCGGACGACCACGGGCGTCCCGAGCCGCAAGAGCGGCTTCAGGCGGGCCAGGACGGCTTCGGAGACGCGGAGGCAGCCGGCGCTGGCCGAACGTCCGATGGTGGAGGGGGCGTTCGTGCCGTGGATCGCGAGTTGGTCGCCGCCGGTCCACCCGGCCGGCAGGTTCGGCTGGATCCCCGACATGCCGAAGGCGTACGTCCCGAGCGAGCCGCCCCCCGGGAACGCCACGCGATCGGTGACGACGAAGGGTCCTCGCGGGGTGGGGGAGGCCGGCGCGCCGGTGGCCGCCGGCGCCCGGAGCAGCACGTCGGGGCCCCGGCGGAGCGTCAACCGGTGCTCGGACAGGTCGACGATCACCCGCACGCGCGTCCACGAACGTTCGAGCCCTCGCAGGCGGATCCACCCGCTTCTCGGCTCGGCCACGTACGGAACGTCCACCAACCCGTACCGGCCGTCGGCGCTCGTCCGCCGCACCCACGCCATCGCGGGGGTCCGGTAGAAGCGCGAGGCGGCCGGCATCGTTCCCACGATCCTGCCTCCCCCGGGACGCGCCGTGACCGCCAGGTCCCGGTCGATCTCCACGAGGAGGAAGCGAGCGGAGCGGCCCGCGTCGGCGTCGGCGGGTGCGGACGTCAGGACCCTTGGGAGCCAACCGTCGTGGATCCCGCCCAACACGGCGGCCTCCGCCGGAGGCCCGAGCGCGACGGTCACCGCCGCGCTCAGCCCCATCGCGAGGGCGAGTTGCCGGACCGGCCGAGGGAGGACCTTCATTCCCCAGGTATCGGCCGCTTCGCCGTGACTCTTCACCCTCGCCGAGCCCAGGGAGCCCATCGACGGGCAGGAACGTGAGGCCGCTCGACGACGGCGTCAGCGTAGGCAGCGGCCGGTATCCACCGGGGTCGTCTGCTCCGCCGCGTCGTCCAGTCGCGGCCGGACGTCGTCCGCGGTGATGGCGTATCCCACGCGGTCCTCCGCCGACGATGCGGCGAACACGACGCCGGCGACCGTTCCGTCGGGCAGGACGAACGGCCCGCCTGAGTTCCCCGGCCGAACCACCGTCTGGAGCTCGAGCACCGATCGCACGATCTCGTCCGCGCCGTAGATGTCGCGCCCGACCGCCTCGATGATCCGCAGCACCGCCGCGCTCCGAGCGTCGAGCGGCCCGCCCCCCGGGTACCCGAGGACGGCGCCGGCGTCCCCTCGGCGCGGATCGTCCTGAGCCAGCTGGAGCTCGGGGCCGAGGGCCGACTCGAGCCGCAGGATCGCCAGGTCGAGGTCGGCGTCGAACACGACGGTCTTCGCGTTACGCGTGACCCCGTCGCCGCTCTGCACGATCGGGTGGTCCACGCCGGCGACGACGTGCGCGTTCGTCACCACGTGGCCGTCCCCGGCCAGGAAGCCCGACCCCTCCTGTACGCGGTCGCAGGCCCGGCCCCAGACGAGCACCGTGCTCCTCGCCGCGGCGTCCGCGGCCGCGCTGGCCTGTTCCCGTGTGGGCGGCGCCACCGGGTCGGCGGGTGGCGGCGGCAGCCCGGAGAAGACGTCGGGGAAGCCGAACCGGTTGAAGAACCGTCGCGCCTGCGCCAGCAGCGACGGGGGGTCGGGCAGGGTCGCGTCGAGCGACCGCACGATGGCCGAGCCGCGGATCTCCTGGGCCAGCCGGGGGAACGGCCCGTTGACGAGGTTCAACGCGAGGAACCAGATGGCCAGGAGCGAGGCCACCAGCGCGATCAGCGACCCGGAGGCGGCGTCGGCTCGGCCGAACCGGGTGGCCCGGGCCCGCTCGCGGACGCGGTGGCCGACGAACCACCCAAGGCCGTTCCCCAATGCGGCGAGGACGATCAGTGTGATGGCGGCTGTGCCGGCCTGGGCGCCGGGGCTCTCCGCAAGGCCGGCCAGGACGGGCGCGACCAGCGCGCCGACGCCCAGCCCGACGAGCAGCCCGCCGAAGCTGAACGCCTGGAGCGTGAGCCCTCGGTGGTACCCGGTCAGGGCGGCCAGGCCCAGCAGGGCGAGGAGGAACACGTCGAGCACGTTCACGGCCCCGACATGCTCCCATGCCGGGGCATGCCCTCTGCGCCCCCGGGCGGCCGCCTCCCATTCCAACGCAGGCGCCCTGGGTAGACTGGATCGTGACCGTGGTCACGATCGCCCACATCTCGGATCCGCATGTCGGCTCTCCGCACTTCGTGCCGAACATGATGAACCGGGTCATCGTGGAGTTGAACGAGATGCGGCCGGACGTCGTGATCTGCAGCGGGGACCTCACCACCGACGGCTTCCGCCAGGAGTTCAAGAACTGGGCCGCGTACGCGCAACGGATCCAATCGCCGATCTTCACGGTGCCCGGCAACCACGACGCGCGCAACGTCGGGTATCTGCACTTCGAGGAGCTCGTCGGCGATCGGCATTGGAGCGTGGACGTGGCCGGCGTACGCATCGTCGGCGTGGACTCGAGCGAACCCGACGTGAACGAGGGGCAAGTGGGGCGAGAGCGGTACGCGTGGATCCGCGAGCAGCTCGACGTGCCCGCCGACCTGAAGATCTTCGTGCTCCATCACCACCTGCTGCCCATCCCGGGAACCGGCCGGGAGCGCAGCACGGTCATGGACGCCGGGGACCTGCTCGAGGTGTTGATCACCGCGGGCACCAACATCGTCCTCTCGGGGCACAAACACGTGCCGTACGTGTGGCGGCTCGAGGACCTCTACGTGGCGAACGCCGGAACCGTGGCCTCGCTCCGCGTGCGCGGATACACCAAACCCTGTTACAACGTGCTCGAGGTCGACGGGGACGAGGTGAAGATCACGCGCCGGTACCCGTTCGGGGGCGGCAGCGTGATCGCCCACTTCTCGCTCTCGAGCGGCGAACAGTTCTTCCGAGAGCTCGAGCCGCCCGTCCAGCAGCGGACCACGCGCGGGGGCGGGGAGCTCGACGGGCTGGCCCCGGAGCCGGAGACCAGCGTCTCGCCCGGGGCCGACTGAGCCTCGGCGAACGACCCCCAGAGGCACCGACGGAGGTGTCGTGAAGGTTCTCGTCCTCGTCGACGGCGAACACTACCCGCCCGTCACGCGGTGGGGCATCGAGTCGGCCCGCTCCCGCGGGCTCGAGCCCGTGGAGGCCCTGCTCGTGGGCGGCACCGAGAAGGTCCGGCCGGACGAGACCTGGGACCTCGGCGTCCCGGTTCGAACGGCCCGGGGAGATCCGGCCTCGTCGGTCGCCGCGGCCCTCGACGAGCTCGCCGGCGCCGGCCTGGAGGGGGTCCTCGACCTGTCGGACGAACCGATCCTCGGCTACCGGGAGCGGATGGAGGTGGCCGCGGTGACGCTGGTTCGCGGCCTGCCGTACCTGGGTTCGGACTTCCGTCTCGAGCCGCCGATCTCCGGACCGCCGCTGGCCGTCCCGACGCTCGCGGTGATCGGGACGGGCAAACGTACCGGCAAGACCGCGATCGGTGGAGCGGTGGCTCGGGAGGCGGCGTCGATGGGACTGGAGCCGATCCTGGTGGCGATGGGCCGGGGCGGCCCGGCAGAGCCCCAGGTGGCGCCGGCGGGCAGTGTCACGCTGGACACCCTCCTTGAGCTCGTCCGGCTGGGGAGCCACGCCGCTTCGGACTACCTCGAGGACGCCGTCACGGCGGGGGTCACCACGATCGGGGCTCGGCGGGCCGGGGGCGGGCTCGCCGGCCGGCCGATGGCGACGAACGTTCGTGAGGCCGCCGAGCTGGCGGTGGCGCTGGGGGCCGGGTTCGTCGTGATGGAGGGCAGCGGATCGGCCGTCCCGTCGGTGCCCTGGGATGCGGGCATCCTGGTCGTTCCGGCCGAGGCCCCCGCCGAATACGTGGGCGGGTACCTGGGCCCGTTCCGGCTGTTGCTCTCGGACCTGGTGGTTGTTACCATGACTGCAAGCCCAGCCGGGCTCGAGAACCTCTCTGCTCTCAGATCCCACGTCCAGCGACTGCATGGTGACGCCCGGCTCATCGTGACGGATTTCCAACCACAGCCGCTCGGTGACGTGGAGGGCAAAGACGTGTTCTACGCCACCACGGCTCCCGGGCCGGTCGCCGAGAGGCTGGCCGGGACGCTCGAACGGAGCCACGGGTGCCGGGTGGTGGGGTGGAGCGCCCGCCTCGCCGATCGGGCGGAGCTGGCGAAGGAGCTGGACGGCGCCGGAGGGTACGAGGTGCTGCTCACCGAGCTGAAGGCCGCGGCCGTCGACGTGGCCTGCGAGCGGGCCCTGGCCCGAGGGGCGCAGGTCCTGTTCGTCGACAACCGGGCCGTGCCGCTCGAGGGCGAGCCCGACCTGGGCGACGAGCTCCGGCGAGCGATCGGGCTCGCCATCGAACGAGAAAGCCATCGATGACCCCAGACACCACACCGAAGAGCGGCGGAGACCCGAAGACCCACATCCTGATCGACGGCCCGTCCGGCCTGCCCTACTCGAAGGGCCTGCAGGCCTCGGAGGTGATGGTGACCGGGCTCTCCCCGTCGCGCGCCTACCAGGTGGCCGAGATGGTCGAGGACCGGTTGCTGAACCTCGGGGAGGTCTCGGTGAGCAGGGACACGGTCGTCCAGGTCACCGCGTCCGTGATCGAGGAGGTCGCGGGCGAGCGCTACGCCGAGAACTACCGCCGGTGGCGGCAGGTCGAGGCCCTCGACGTCCCCATCGTGGTGCTGATCGGCGGTGCCACCGGCGTCGGCAAGTCCACGATCGCAACGCAGCTCGCCACGCGCCTCGGGATCGTGCGCGTGGTGGCCACCGACGCGGTGCGCGAGGTCATGCGTGCGGTCTTCTCGCGCGAGCTGATGCCCTCGTTGCACGTGTCGTCGTTCGAGGCCGGGAACATCCTGCGCGAGCCGCCTTCGCGCGACGCCGTCATCGTGGGGTTTCGTGAGCAGACGGCCGCCGTCACGGTCGGCGTGAACGCGCTGCTGGACCGGGCGGCCATGGAGGGGACGAGCCTGATCGTCGAGGGCGCCCACGTGGTACCGGGCTTCATCGACCCGACGGCCTGGGCGGACCGCGTCCTGGCCGTGCACGTCATCGTGACCGTCGAGGAGGAGGACGCCCACCGCAGCCACTTCGGAGCTCGGGCTGCCGATCACGCCGGACGCGCCGCGGGGCGGCACCTCCAGCAGTTCGACAACATCCGGCGGGTCCAGCGGTACATCAAAAGCCAGGCGCTGACGCACGGCGTCCCGGTGATCGCCAACTACAGCTTCGACCGGTCGTTGACCGCGGTCATCGACCTCGTGATGGAACGGGCCACCGAGCGCGCCGCGCTCGGCCTGCCGTCCGTGGGAACGGCGAGCGAAGGAGGAAGTCGGTGAGGCTGTTCCTCGACACCGCGAACATCGAAGAGATCCGTGAGATCAACCGTTGGGGCGTCCTCGGGGGCATCACGACGAACCCGTCGCTCATCTTCAAGGAGAAGCTCGATCCGGAGAACGTCTGGAAGGAGATCCTGACCGAGGTCGAGGGCGACGTGTCGCTCGAGACCACCGAACCCGAGGCCGACGCCATGTACGAGGAGGGCCTGCATCTCGCGCAGATGGGTCCGAACGCCGTGGTGAAGGTCCCGATGACCCCCGACGGGCTGAACGCCGGCAAACGCCTGGTGGGCGACGGCATCAGGATCAACGTCACGCTCGTGTTCTCGCCGGCGCAGGCCATCCTGGCGGCGGAGATCGGCGCGTACATCGTGTCCCCGTTCCTCGGCCGTCTGGACGACGCCGCCGCCGACGGGATGGACGTCCTGCGGAAGATCTGCGAGATCTACGGTGTTCAGGGATACGACACGAACGTCTTGGCCGCCTCCCTGCGGCACCCCATGCACGTCGTCGAGTCCGCGCTCGCGGGCGCGGACATCGCCACGATGCCGTACTCCGTGTTCGCGCAGTTGGTGAAGCACCCGCTGACGGACGTCGGCAACGAGAAGTTCCTCCGGGACTGGTCGTCCCTCAAGGAGGAACTGAGGAAAGGAGCCTGAGTGGCCACACTGGAGAAGAGCGCCCTCGAGGGCAAGGTCGCCGCGGAGCTCCACCGCATCGCGTCCGATCTCGGGATCGAGGGCCACAAGGGCCTGAAGAAGGCCGACCTGATCGAGCGGATCCTCGCCCACGCCAACGGCGCCTCGGCGCCGGCCTCGGCCGCGGGGTCCGGACGAACCGAATCTGATCACCCCGAACGAACCGGGCCGGCATCCGTCGACTCGGGCGCGGCCGACACCTCCGGCAACGGAGCGACCCGCCAGCAAGAGCGGCGGGAGGAGCGCCCGGCGCCCGAACGGTTCGAGCGCCGCGACGCCGACCGCGGACCGGCTCGCGGCCCCGACCGAGGGCCAGGTCGCGACCGCGAAGGCGGTCCCATTCGAGAGCGCGACCGCGAAGGCGGTCGACGCCGGCCGTCCCGCGAGGAGCGGCGGCGGATGCGCGAGGAGCGTCGCCAGCGAGAGATGGAGATGCGCGAGGAGGAGCTCGCCAGCGCTCCGACGGCGACGGGGCTCCTCGACATCCTCCCCGAGGGCTACGGGTTCCTGCGCACGTCCGGGTTCCTGCCCGGGCAGCGGGACATCTACGTCTCCCTGTCGCAGGTGCGCCGCTTCATGCTGCGCAAGGGCGACACCGTGACCGGCAAGGTCCGGCAGCCGAAGGACAACGAGAAGTACTTCGCGCTGCTGCAGATCGACACCGTGAACGAGCTCGACCCCGAGACCGCCAAGGCGCGGCCGATCTTCGACAAGCTCACGCCGCTGTTCCCCCACGACCGGTTCCGGCTGGAGACCGGACCGACCGACGTGACGGGGCGGATCATCGACATGGTCGCCCCGATCGGCAAGGGGCAGCGCGGGATGGTCGTCTCGCCGCCGAAGGCCGGAAAGACGACCGTCCTGAAGAACATCGCGAACGGCATCATCTCCTCGAGCCCGGAGACACACGTCATCATCCTGCTCGTCGACGAGCGACCGGAGGAGGTCACGGACTGGCAGCGGACGGTGACGCCGGCCGAGGTCGTCTACTCGACGTTCGACAAGCCGCCGGACCAGCACATCCAGGTCACGGAACTCGTGCTCGAGCGGGCCAAGCGCCTGGCGGAGATGGGCAAGGACGTCGCGATCATCCTCGACTCGATCACCCGGCTGGCCCGCGCGTACAACCTCGCGGCGCCGGCGTCCGGCAAGATCCTGTCGGGCGGGATCGACTCGACGGCCCTGTACCCGCCGCGACGGTTCTTCGGCGCCGCCCGGAACATCGAGGAGGGCGGGTCCCTCACGATCATCGCGAGCGCGCTGGTCGAAACGGGCTCCCGGATGGACGAGGGCATCTTCGAGGAGTTCAAGGGAACCGGGAACATGGAGCTCCGTTTGGACCGCCAGATGGCGGAGAAGCGGCTGTTCCCGGCGATCAACGTCGAAGCCTCCGGCACGCGCAAGGAGGAGCTGCTGCTGCCGACGGAGGAGCTGGCGCTGGTGTGGCGCCTGCGCCGGGTGCTGCACGCGCTCGAGCCGAGCGCCGCGCTGGAGTTGCTCACCGACAAGATCCGCCAGACCAAGTCCAACGAGCAGTTCCTGAAGGAGATCGCCAAGGCCCCGGCCTCGTAGGATTCGAGGACCGACCGACGAGAAAGCGAGCGATTCGATGAAGCAGGGGATCCACCCCGACTACCAGATCGTCACGGTGCACTGTTCCTGCGGGAACACGTTCCAGACGCGGAGTACCCGTTCGGACCTGCGGGTGGAGCTCTGCTCCAACTGCCACCCCTTCTACACGGGCAAGCAGAAGCTGGTGGACACGGGCGGCCGGGTCGAACGGTTCCAGCGGCGGTACGCGAAGCAGCGCGAGCAGCAGCAGGCGGCGGCGAGCACCCGCCGCGCTCCGGCGCCGACCCCCGCGTCGGGCGACGCTGCAGAGCCGGCTCCCGAGCAGGCCTGAGCGGCACCGGCATGGCCGCCGAACCCAACAAGTCCAACCACTTCTACGGCGGCCAGGCCGTGATCGAGGGCGTCATGATGCGCGGCCGCGACGTCTGGGCGGTCGCGGTCCGTCGTCCGGCCGGCGACATCCATCTCGAGTCGCACGACATCGACTCGGTGGTGAAGCGGCGTCCGTGGCTCGGTAAGCCGTTCATCCGTGGCGTGATCGCGCTCGGACAGGCGCTGGCCATCGGGTTCCGCGCCCTGTCGATCTCGGCGCGGGAGTCGGCGCCGGAGGAGGAGCAGCTCACCTCCCGGCAGATGGGGCTGTCGATGATCATCGCCGCGATCTTGTTCCTGGGGTTGTTCATCGTGCTGCCGGCGGCGACGTTCCGCTGGGTCGGACGCCACGTCGACTCGAGCCTGCTGGTGAACGTGCTCGAGGGCCTGTTCCGCGTGGCCCTGTTCCTGGGCTACCTGTTGCTGATCGGGCGAACGAAGGACATCCGTCGCGTGTTCGCGTACCACGGGGCGGAGCACAAGACGATCGCCGCGTACGAACACGGCGAGCGCCTGGTCCCCGAGCGGGTGGACCGGTACTCGACCCTGCACGTCCGGTGCGGCACGAACTTCCTGTTGCTCGTCATGGTGATCACGATCTTCGTGTTCGCGCTCTTCGGTGACCCCGGCCTGTGGTGGCGGATCGGCTCGAGGCTGCTGGCGATCCCGATCATCGCCGGGATCGCGTTCGAGCTGCTCCGGCTGGGGGCGCGCTTCCCCGACTCCCGGTTCATGCGGGCCGTGATGACGCCGGGGCTCTGGTTGCAGAAGATCACCACCCGGCCGCCGGAGCCCGACCAGATCGAGGTCGCCATCGCCTCGTTCAACGAGGTGCTGCGGCGCGAGGCGGAGTCGGTCGAACCCGCCGACCGCAGCCCGGCCGCCGACTGACCGACCGCCGCCGCCGGCCGCCGCGCCCGCTCCCCACTCTTCCCCGGGGAAATGCTTGCATCCGAGGCGTGTGCGTGTAGCGTCGTGGCGTCCCCCGGGCGTTGCGAGGAGGCTTCCCCATGGCCGCCATCAGGCTCGACCATCCCGTCCTCGTCTCCGGCGAGCAGATCCGCCGGCGCGAGTTCGTCACGACGCGGCGCGGCTACGACGCCGACCAGGTGCGCCGGTACCTGGAGGAGATCGCCGATCAGGTCGATCTCATGGGTTCGATGATCCGTGAGGCCCGGCTGGAGGCGGAGACCGCCGCGCGGGCCGGAACGCAAACGCAGACCGACCCGTACGAGCAGCTCTCCCGGCGGGTGGCCTCCGTGTTGCGCGAGGCCGACGACACCGCAGAGCGGATCTTGACGCAGGGACGCGTGGAGGCCGACCGTCTCATGGCCGAGGCCCACCGAGACGCGGACCAGATCCGCATCGACGCCCAATCCCAGGCGGAGAAGGCCCGTGGCGACGCCGAACGCGCACTCGGCCAGGCCAGGGAGGAGGCCGACCGAACCATCTCCGGCCTGGCCACGCGCCGGGAGGCGCTTGTCGACCAGCTCGCGCAGATGCAGGAGCGGCTCCTCGGAGTGGCCCGGGATCTCGAGTCGGCGATCGTGGCCCCAGCCGACGCCGAGCCCGCCGATTCCGAACAGGTCGCGGCGAACGAAGCCGCCGAGGCCCCGGCCCAGCCGTCGGCGGCTGCGGCCGAGCCGGCGATCGAGTCCCCGGAGGCGTCCACGGGACCCGTGGTCGACGTGCGCGAAGGCGCGCCGCCGCCGACATCGACCCCGTTGATCGTGGCCGACGAGATCCTCGAGGCCGACGATGCCATCGGCGAGGAGCTCTGGGAGGGGACCGAGACCATCCATCTCGACCTCCCGGACATCCCGCCGCTCGACCTGTCGTGGGGCGACGAGGACGACGACGACTCCCGCTGACCGCCGCCAAAGGATGCGCCGACCGACGCCTCGAGCTCACCGGTCCGGCTGACCGCGGATCGTCGCGGCGGCTCGCCGGGCCGGGATAATCGAGGTATGGATCTCGACGCCCGACTGGGCGAGCTCGAAGAGCGCTTCGAGCGGCTGCAGGCCGAGATGGCCTCGCCTGGGGTCGCCACCGATCACGATCGCCTGCGCCGGCTCGGCAAAGACCTCGCCGACCTCCGCGACGTCGTCGAGCCCTACCGCGAGCTTCGCGAGGCCGAGCGCCAGGCCGACGAGGCTCGAGGGCTGGCCAAGGACGAGTCCGATCCGGAGATGGCGGCGTACCTCCGGGAGGAGGCCGACGCCGCCGACGAGCGAGCGCGAGGTCTTCGGACCCGGCTCGAGGAGCTGCTGGTCCCGCGGGACCCGAACGACGCCCGGAACGTCGTGCTCGAGATCCGGGCCGGCGCCGGCGGGCAGGAGGCCGCGTTGTGGGCCGGGGAGCTGTTCGAGCTCTACCGCCATTATGCGGAGCGCCGGAGGTGGAGGACCGACGTGTTGTCCGCGTCCGAGTCCGAGCTCGGCGGGTTCAGCACGGCGGTGCTCGAGGTCAAGGGCAAAGGCGCCTATTCGCGCCTGAAACACGAGTCCGGCGTGCACCGCGTGCAGCGGGTCCCCGTCACCGAGTCGTCGGGACGGATCCACACGTCCACGGCCACCGTCGCCGTGTTGCCCGAGGCGGAGGAGGTCGAGGTGGAGATCCGCCCCGAGGAGCTGGAGATCGACGTGTATCGCTCGTCGGGCCCGGGTGGCCAGTCGGTCAACACCACCGACTCGGCCGTGCGGATCACCCACAAGCCGACCGGGATCGTCGTGGCGTGTCAGGAGGAGCGATCCCAGCTCCAGAACCGCGAGAAGGCCATGCGATACCTGCGGACCCGGCTGCTCCAGCGCGCCCGGGAGGAAGCGGCGGCGCGCGAGGCCGCCACCCGGCGCTCGCAGGTCGGCTCGGGCGAACGCGCCGAGAAGATCCGGACCTACAACTTCCCCGAGAACCGGGTGACGGATCATCGCGTCAAGCTCACCGTCCACCGGTTGCCGGCGGTCCTGGCCGGGGACATCGACGAGTTCGTCGACGCGCTGCTGGCGC
>DASUTU010000156.1:0-6465 GCA_036374435.1 Actinomycetota bacterium
CGGGGGGTTCCGCGATGACCGAGCTGTTGCGACTGCACCACCTGCGTGAGCTGATCGAGCATCGGAACGGTCCGTGCGTCTCCGTGTTCCTCCCGACGCACCGGACGGCTCCAGCCAACGAGCAGGATCCGATCCGTCTGAAGAACCTCCTGAGGGACGCGCAGGAGCGCCTGAGCCGGATGCAGGTGCGATCCCCCGATGCGATCGAGCTGCTCGAGCCTGCGGCGCGGCTGCTCGACCTCGGGCTCTTCTGGCAGTACCAGGCGGACGGGCTCGCGCTGTTCCTCGCTCCCGGTGCCTTCCAATACTTCCGGCTGCCGACCGACCTGCCCGAGCTCGTCGTCGTTACCGACCGGTTCCACGTGAAGCCGCTGCTGCCGCTGCTCACCACCGACGGCCGGTTCTTCGTGCTCGCCCTCAGCCAGAACGAGGTTCGCCTGCTGGAGGGTTCCCGGCAGCGCGTCGAGGAGGTCGAGCTGGAGGCCGTCCCCGACGACCTCGCCGACGCCCTCAGGTACGACGACCTCGAGAAGGAGCGGACCCTGCACGTGGCCGGACGCGGGGGGCGGTCGGCGCCCGTCGTGTTCCACGGGCACGGAATCGGCGATGAGGTGGACCGGGTGCTGCTCGAGCGGTTCCTGCGACAGGTCGACGACGGTATCTGGGGGGTCCTGCGGCAGGAGCGCGCCCCGCTCGTCCTCGCAGGCGTCGGCACCCTGCGGGCGATATACGAGGACGTGACGCGGTACGGGCACGTGCTCGGCGACGGGATCGATGGCAATCCGGAGAACCTTCGACCGGAGGAGCTCCACGAGCGCGCGTGGGCCCTCGTTGAGCCGATCTTCGAGCGGGAGCGTGAGGCGGCTGAGGCCAGCTTCCACGAGCGCCAGGCGCAAGGTGGTGAGGGGACGGCGGGCGAGGTACCCGAGGCCGTCGTCGCCGCGCACGACGGCCGGGTGGCGTCGCTGTTCGTCCCCATCGGGACCCAGCGGTGGGGCACGTTCGATGCGTCGTCGCGCACGGTGGTCATGCACAAGGACCGCGGCCCCGGCGACGAGGACCTCCTGGACCGGGCAGCCGTGCTGACCCTCGAGGCCTCGGGTGCGGCCTACGCCGTGCCTCCCGAACGGATGCCCGGCGCGGGCGACGTGGCCGCCGTCCTGCGGTACTGACCGGCCGATGCACCTCGATGGGAGTGGATGAACTGAACGCGACCGAGACCGAGACGCTCCTCCTCGTCGCGCTGGGTTGGTGCTCATGGGCTCGATGCTCGCCATCGCGATGGCCGGATGGGCTGATCCTGGCGACCTGACACCGACGAAATCACCAACGAACTCGAGTCGACTCCAGCGATCTGGAGAGACGGATGAGACAAGAGCGCCAAGAAGATGCAGCCCAGAGACACTGCTGAGACCGGCGGAGACGCATGAGACATCCGCCGTGCAATTGCCAAGGTGGGGGTAGCGGGTTCGAGTCCCGTCGTCCGCGCCGAGAAGGAGTCTCTGACCAGCGGCAACATGATGGCCCCGCGAACTCGGGGCCACTCTCGTAGGGTTCCTCCAGCAGGAGATCCCCACGGGCGGCGCGATGCCGCTCGTGCACGACGGAGGTGGCCGATGGCACGTGTCGCGCCCGTTCCCCGAGAGGACGTTCCCGAGCTGGAGGACGCGTTTGGTCCGGTCGAGCAGCGCATGGGCTTCCTTCCGAACAGCATGCTGACGATGGCCCACCGCCCGGAGATCCTTCGCGCCGTGTCCGGGCTGACCCAGGTCGCGCGCAAGGGGACGGTGTCTGCGGAGCTAAAGGAGCTCGTGGCCCTCGTCGCGAGCACGGCCGCGGGCTGCCGCTACTGCCAGGCGCACACCGCGTCCAACGCGACTCGCAAGGGCGCGGTGGCGGAGAAGATCGCCGACGTCTGGAGCTACGAGAGCAGCGACCGGTTCAGCGACGCGGAGCGGGCGGCGCTTCGGCTTGCGCACCATGCGGCGCTCGTCCCGAACGCGGCGACGGATGAGGACTTCGAAGAGCTTCACCAGTACTTCGACGACGGCGAGATCGTCGAGCTCATGACCATGATCGCGCTCTTCGGATTCCTCAACCGGTGGAACGACACGATGGCGACCGACCTGGAGATGACGCCGCTCGAGCTTGCGAGCGCCGTGATCGGTCCGGCCGGGTGGGAGCCCGGCAAGCACGCTCACGCGCCGGCGCAGACCTGACCGCGGCTGCTCCGAGCCAGGGGGTCGATCCAGAGTCCCTCGGGGTGGGCGGCAAGCGGCGCCTCAGCCGCAGAAACCCGCTGGCGGCGCGGGTCCCGCCTGAGACTGGCGGTGGACCAGGTTCTTGCCGCTACTCTCCGCCTCATCGATCGAGGCGGCAGCGTGCGGGTCGGAGCCGAGCCTCAACGACGGTCGCGCCGGGGGCCTCCTACGCCAACGTCCCTACATGAGCCCGGAGTCGCAGGCGAAACATGAGCCCGGAGTCGCAGGCGAAGGCGCGCCTCGAGGTGATCGACGGCGAGGCGCACGAGGAGGTGAGAGGCGAGCTGGTTGCAGCGAGCTGATGCTCAGGATGACGCTGTGGAGTTACACCACCTCGACGGCCGCGGCGCCATCGAGTGACCCGGAGCCAACAAGCCCGGCAGCCCCGCCCCTCCGCAGGACACACCGTCAGGGTCCTGCATGTGGCCCCGCGCACGTCGTGCGAGTCGCGCCGTTACGCCCCAGGCTTGAACACCATCAGCCAGAGGACCACCGCGAGGATCATCAGGTCGAGTCCGTTCAGCGCCAGCATGCGACCCATCCTGCGCCCGACCTCCGGATCCTCGGCACCACGCTCGGCTACGATGCGCCCGATCCGCTTCCCTTCGGGCCCGAAGTAGCCCATGCCCAGGCCCATCGACACGGCGACCAGGACCAGGGAGAGCCAGATCCACGTCTGCGAGAAGGCGATCCAGTCCTCGATCAGGGTAAGCCAGATCCCCAGGACGACCACCACGGCCGCCGATGGCCCGACGAGCACCGGTCCGACCCACTCGAGGTCGTGCGAGAGCCTGGCCACGACGGTGCGATCGGGGTTGCGGTTCGCCCGAGTGATGACCGCGGTCATCAACGCCCCGGAACCCATCCACACGATCGCGGCGAGAATGTGTAGGAACACGAGCCAATCGTCCACGTCCACCTCCTCCTCCGCTGCCCCCACCGCGTCCACGGAGGGGCCACGGCCGCCCCGTCGCCATGCGGCAGAGATCCTCGGTGTCGATGCAAGCGGTTACAGTCCCGCCGCGCCGAAAGGGCGCCCAGGGCCCTTCGGCCCTACCGAACCCCGGTCCAACGGCAGGCGCGGACGAGATTGGGGTCAGCGGACCGGCTGTGCGCCGCGCCCGGGTCGGTGACGGGTGCGACCCGACATCCTGCTCCTTCCTCGTCGAGATGGACGCGATCGCCGTCGTTCCTGACTGACCGGCGACTCCGGGGATCAGGATGAGTTCAACGGCGCCCGGTTACTGCCCTCCAACAAGTCGAGAACGCGCCGCGTGAGCGCCGCGGTTGCGGCCTCGTCGTACGAGGGGAGTGAGGAGTCCGCGAAGAGGTGCTCCTTCCCCGGGTAGAGGAAGAGCTCAGCCTGTTCGGTGGACTCGACGAGGGCGCGCGCTGCGTCGAGGTCGCCATCGTCCACGAAGAAGGAATCCGCGTCCATGCCGTGCACCTGGACCGGAACGCTCGCGGGCCACGCCTCGCCGAACTCGGACACGGGGAGGCAGGCGTGGAAGAGCAGCGCGCCTCGAGCGCCCGCCCGGGTCTGGGCGAGGCGCTGGGCCGGCATGACGCCGAGCGAGAAGCCCGCGAACACGAGCTCGGGCCCCAGCCGCTCCGCGAAGGCGACGCCATCGTCGAGCAGCGTGCCGAACCCGACCTGCCGTGCGTAGGCGATCCCCTCGTCGAGCGTGGCGAAGGTGCGCCCGTCGTACAGGTCGGGCACGTGGACCTCGTGACCCGCTCGGCGCAACTCGTCCGCGAAGGCGCGAACCCCCTCGGTCAGGCCCTGAGCGTGGTGGTACAACACGACCTCGGCCATGGGATCCCTCCTTGTATCGAACCATGAATCCGGAATGATCGAAGATGTTAGTCTAATCTAGACATGTCGAACAACCCCTCGGTCCCCGACTACGACCTCGCCGAGACGATGGAGCTGACCACTCCCGCGCAGGTGCGGGCGATCGGCGACCCGTTGCGGACGACGATCCTCGGTCTGCTGCACGAACGCGCCGCGACCGTGACGGAGCTGGCCGGGGCGGTGAAACGGCCGAAGAGCACGGTCGCCCACCACGTCAACGTCCTGGCCGACGCCGGGTTGGTGCGAGTGGTGCGGACGCGGCGCGTTCGGGCGATCGAAGAGCGCTTCTACGGACGGACCGCGCGGATGTTCCATGCGGGTCTGGGTCGGCGTCGGGGCGGCGTCGAGCTTCCCCTGGACTTCAACGACTTGGAGGTCGCGGCCGAGGAGTCGGCCCCCCCGTACGAGGCTCGCCAACTACGGTCGTTCATCCGGCATGCGCGGATACCACCGGAACGGGCGGCAGAATTCTGGGAGCGTGTCGAGGAGTTGGTGCACGGGTTCGACCAACTGCCTCGTTCTGGTGAGAGGGTGCACGGGTTCGTCGTCGGCCTGTATCCCGTATCCGACTACCCAATGCTGTCGCCCAGACAGGATTGACAGAAGGCCTCGCAGCGCGGCGGCGAGACGGACGCCATGGCGATGCACTTCGCCATGGCGCAGGCGGATCGAAGGCGGCCCGTCAGGTGCCGACGTAGGCCGCGAGGTGCTCGCCTGTCAGGGTGGAGCGTGCGGCGACGAGGTCGGCGGGGGTGCCCTCGAAGACGATCCGGCCGCCGTCGTGGCCGGCGCCGGGGCCCAGGTCGATGATCCAGTCGGCGTGCGCCATGACCCCCTGGTGGTGCTCGATGACGATGACCGACTTGCCGGAGTCGACGAGCCGGTCGAGCAGGCCGAGCAGGTGCTCCACGTCGGCGAGATGCAGGCCGGTGGTCGGCTCGTCGAGGACATAGACGCCGCCCGCCTCGCCCATGTGAGTGGCCAGCTTGAGCCGCTGCCGCTCGCCGCCGGACAGCGTCGTGAGCGGCTGGCCGAGGGTCAGATAGCCGAGCCCGACGGCGGCGAGCCGTTCCAGGATGGCGTGCGCGGCCGGCGTGGGCGCCTCGCCCGCGCCGAAGAACTCCTCGGCCTCGGTCACCGACATCGCGAGCACCTCGCTGATGTCGCGACCACCGAGACGGTACTCGAGCACCGACGCCTGGAACCGCCTCCCCTCGCACTCCTCGCACGTGGTGGCGACGGTCGCCATGATCCCCAGGTCGGTGTAGACGACGCCGGCGCCGTTGCAGGTAGGGCAGGCGCCCTCGGAGTTGGCGCTGAACAGCGCCGGCTTCACGCCGTTGGCCTTCGCGAACGCCTTGCGGATCGGCTCGAGCAGCCCGGTGTACGTCGCCGGGTTGCTCCGCCGGGAGCCACGGATGGCGTCCTGGTCGATCGACACCACCCCCGCGCCGGGGGGGATCGACCCGTGCACGAGCGAGCTCTTGCCGGAGCCGGCGACGCCGGTGACGACGACCAGCACGCCGAGCGGGATGTCGACGTCGACGTCGCGCAGGTTGTTCGCGATCGCGCCGCGGATCTCCAGCGCCCCGGTGGGCGTGCGCACCGTCTCCTTGAGGATGGCCCGGTCGCCCAGATGGCGGCCCGTGAGGGTGCCGCTCGCCCGAAGCGCTTCCACGGTGCCCTCGAAGCAGACGGTGCCGCCCGACGTGCCCGCACCGGGGCCGAGATCGACGACGTGGTCGGCGATCGCGATCGTCTCCGGCTCGTGCTCCACGACGAGGACCGTGTTGCCCTTGTCCCGCAGCCGCAGCAACAGGTCGTTCATCCGCTGGACGTCGTGGGGGTGCAGGCCGATGGTGGGCTCGTCGAAGACGTAGGTGACGTCGGTGAGCGAGGAGCCGAGGTGGCGGATCATCTTGGCCCGCTGGGCCTCGCCGCCCGACAGCGTTCCCGAGGGCCGGTCGAGCGAGAGGTAGCCGAGCCCGATCTCCGTGAACGAGTCGAGCGTGTGCTGCAAGGTCGTCAGCAGCGGCGCGACGGACGGCTCGTCGAGACCGCGCACCCAATCGGACAGGTCGCTGATCTGCATCGCGCAGGCGTCGGCGATGTTGATCCCCTTGATCTTGGACGAACGGGCCGCTTCGTTGAGGCGGGTGCCGCCGCAGTCGGGGCAGGCGGTGAACGCCACCGCCCGCTCCACGAACGCCCGGACGTGCGGCTGGAGCGCCTCCTTGTCCTTGGACAGGAACGACTTCTGGATCTGAGGGATCAGCCCCTCGTAGGTGAGGTTCAGGTTCGCGACCTTCACCTTGGTCGGCTCTCGGTAGAGGAGGTCGTGGCGCTCCT
>DASUTU010000157.1:0-11739 GCA_036374435.1 Actinomycetota bacterium
GATCACGACGCGGCGGCCGTCCGGCCGCCGCGTCGGCGTGTCCTCCTCACGAGCGTCGTCAGGCGACCGCGCCGTGGCACTTCTTGTATTTCTTGCCGCTCCCGCAGGGGCACGGGGCGTTGCGGGGCACCTTGTCCGACCGAGCCTGAGGCGAGGCGCCGGCGTTCGGCGCCTGCTGCTCGCCGTGGGACATCTGCACCCGCTGGGGCCGCGGCCGCGCCGGCTCGTCCTGCCGCACCAGCTCGACCCGGTAGATGTAGCGGACGAACCCGTCCGCGATCGAGGACGTGAGCTCCTCGAACATCGTGTAGGCCTCGCGCCGGTATTCGGTGAGCGGATCCTTCTGGCCGTAGGCGCGGAGGTGGATGCCCTCCTGCAGGTAGTCCATCTCGTACAGGTGCTCGCGCCAGCGCGTGTCGATGATGTTGAGCAGCACCATCCGTTCGAGCTGCCGCATGACCTGCGACCCGATCGCCTGCTCCTTCTCCTCGTAGCGCGCCAGGGCGTCCTCGACCGCGCGCTCGGCGAGCTCCTGCGAGGTGACCATGTCCTCGAGCTCGTCCCCGGTGACCGAGGTCGGGTACACCTCGGCGAGGCCGGCGAGGACCAGATCGAGGTCCCACTCCTCGTTGAAGACCTCCTCGGGCGCGAGGCGCTGCACGGTCTCGCGGACGACCTGCTCCACCATCCGAAGGCCGTCGTCCTTGAAGTCCTCTCCCTTCAAGATCTTCTGCCGCTCGGCGTAGATCACCTGCCGCTGGGTGTTCATGACGTCGTCGTACTTGAGGACGTTCTTCCGGCGTTCGAAGTTGATCTCCTCGATCTGCCGCTGAGCGCTCTCGACGGCACGCGTGACCATCTTGGCCGTGATGGGTTCGTCCTCCGGCCACTTCAGCCGGTTCATGATCGATTCGATCCGATCGGCGGCGAACATGCGCATGAGATCGTCACCCAGCGAGAGGTAGAACCGCGACTCCCCGGGGTCTCCCTGGCGGCCGGACCGCCCTCGGAGCTGGTTGTCGATCCGTCGCGACTCGTGGCGCTCGGTGCCGAGCACGTACAGGCCGCCGAGCCCGACCACCTCTTCGTGTTCGGCGTCGGTCTGCTGCTTGAACTTGCGGTGGATCGGGTCGTATTCGGTCTCGTATTCGGCCCGCTCTTCCGGGTCCATCTCGAACAACAGGTAGCGGTCGTTGTCGAACTCTCGCGCCGCCATCTCCTGCCGCGCCAGGTACTCGGGGTTGCCGCCGAGCAGGATGTCCACGCCTCGGCCGGCCATGTTCGTCGCCACGGTGACCGCGCCGATCCGTCCGGCCTGGGCCACGATCATGGCCTCCTTCTCGTGGTTCTTCGCGTTCAAGACGTGGTGCGGGACGCCACGCCGGTTGAGGAGCGTCGAGAGCTTCTCGGACTTCTCGATCGAGACCGTGCCGACCAGGCACGGCTGGCCTCGCTCGTGCCGCTCGACCAGGTCCTCGACAACCGCATTCCACTTCGCGTCCTCGGACTTGTAGATGAGGTCCTGCTGGTCGTCCCGGATCATCGTCCGGTTCGTCGGGATCTCGGCAACGTCGAGCTTGTAGACGGACTGGAACTCGGTGAGCTGGGTCTTCGCCGTACCCGTCATGCCGGCGAGCTTCTCGTACATCTTGAAGTAGTTCTGGATCGTGATCGTGGCGAGGGTCTGGTTCTCCTCCTTGATCCGAACCCCTTCTTTGGCCTCGATGGCCTGGTGGAGGCCCTCCGAGTAACGACGGCCCTCGAGGACCCGGCCGGTGAACTCGTCGACGATCTTCACCTCGCCGTTGGTCACGATGTAGTCGACATCGCGTTTGTACAGCTCCTTGGCCCGGAGCGAGTTCTGGAGGTGGTGCACGAGCGGCGTGTGTACGTGTTCGTACAGGTTGTCGATGCCGAGGGCCTCCTCGACCTTCGACACCCCGGACTCGGTCACGGCGACGGTCCGCTTGGCCTCATCGACCTCGTAGTCGTCGTCCCGTCGCAGCCGCGGCGCGATCCGCGCGAACGTCTGGTACCACTTGGCGGAGTCCGCCACCATGCCGCTGATGATCAGCGGCGTCCTCGCCTCGTCGATCAGGATCGAGTCGACCTCGTCCACGATGGCGTAGGCGTGTCCGCGCTGCTGCACCATGTCCTCGGCACGCATCGCCATGTTGTCGCGCAGGTAGTCGAACCCGAACTCGTTGTTGGTTCCGTAGGTGACGTCGGCCGCGTAGGCGGGGCGCCGGTCCGACGGGCTCATCTGGGCCTGGATCAGGCCCACGGAGACGCCGAGGGCCCGATAGATCCCGCCCATCCACTCGGAGTCGCGTTTGGCCAGGTAGTCGTTGACGGTGACCACGTGCACGCCCCGATCGGCGAGCGCGTTCAGGTACACCGGCATGGTCGACGTGAGCGTCTTGCCTTCCCCGGTCTTCATCTCGGCGATCTTGCCCTCGTGCAGGACGATGCCGCCCATGACCTGGACGTCGAAGTGGCGCTGGCCGATCGCGCGTCGCGCCGCCTCCCGAACGCAGGCGAAGGCCTCCGGGAGCAGGTCGTCGAGCGTCTCCCCCTCGTCGAGCCGGCGCCGGAACTCCCCGGTCTTCCCGCGGAGCTGTTCGTCGCTCAGCTCCTCGATCTCGGGCTCGAACGTGTTGATCACGCCGACGAGGCGCTCGAGCTCCTTGAGCTTGCGGCCTTCGCCGATCGAGGCGATCTTCTGGATGACCACGCCGACGATCCTTCCGGGTGCGGGGTTCTTATCGTACCGAAGCCCCCCTCAAGGCCGGGGAAGGCGGGGATTCAGCGGGGGTCGACGCGGACGGCGACGGGTTCGGGCAGCGGGGCCCGGGGGCGCAGCCGAACCACGGCCAGCACCACCAGCAGGACCAGGGCGGCCACGGCGAACCCGAGGACCCGGAACCCGGCGCTCTCGAAGACGAACCCGCCGGCGAACGCGGCGGCAGCCGAGCTCCCGGCGACCACGAGGTCGTTCAGGCCGAGCGCGGCGCCCCGTTCCTCGGGCCGCGTGTGGTCGCTGATCACGGCCGTGGCGCCGAGGAACGTGGCCGACCACCCCAGGCCGATGGCGAACAGGCCGACCCCGACGGGGCCGGGGACGTCGGTGGCCGCGAGCAGCGCCCCGACGACGCTGGCCGCGCCACCCGCCAGGAGGCCCGGTCGCCGCCCGAACCGGTCGAGCGCGGCCCCGATCAGCGGGCTGAAGGCCCACATCCCGGCCACGTGCACGCTGATCACGGTCGAGACCACGGCCGGGCTCGTGTGCTGGTGCTCGAGCGCCACCGGGGTCACCCCCATCACGGCCACCATCGCCATCTGCCCCACCGCGGCCGCCACCACGGCGACCCGGATCTGAGGCATCGCCAGGAGCTCCCGCGGCGACCGCGACGGACCCGTAAGGGCTTCCGCGGGGGCCACCGCGAGCAAGCGCGGATCCGGCCGGAGCGACAGGGCACAGGCCAGCGCCCCGATCGCCGCGGTGGGCACGACCACCCACGGCACGACGTTGGCGTCGAGCGCCTCGGCCTGGGCCCACGAGCGGAGGAACGCCACCAGGAAGGGGCTCCCGACCGCCCCGATGGTCGCGGCCGCGAGGACCACGCCCACGGCTTTGCCTCGGTGTTCGGGCGGGTACATGTCGGCGACGGCGGCTCGGGCCAGGTTCGTGCCCCCGAAGGCGAACCCGAACATCACGGAGCCGGCCACGAGCACCGGGAACCGCGAGGCCCCGATGCCTGCCGCACAGGTCGCGCCGGCGGTCGCCAGCAGCAGATACGCTGCCGCGAGGCCGGGACGGCGCCCGAACCGGTCCATGGCCCGGCCGAACGTCACGGCGCCGATCGCGGCCGCCACGAAATAGGAGCCGTTCAGCAGGCCCACCGCTCCGTCGCGCCCCGTGATCTCCACGGCGGCGATGCCGCCCACGATCAGCAGCACGGAGGAGGTCATCGCCACCAGGCCTTGGCCCATCGCCAGCAGGATGGTGTTGCGGCGGACCATCTGGCGCCGCTGGGCGGGCGCGACGATCACCGGGTACACCCGAGTGGAAATCTCACGGTCAGCTGATCTCGATCATCTTCTCGCGCACGGCGTACACGACCGCCTCCATGCGCGAGTGCAGATGCAGCTTCTCGAGGATGTTCCGGATGTGGTTCTTGACGGTGTTCTCGGAGATGAAGAGCTGCTTGGCGATGTCGCGGTTGTTGAGCCCCTGCGCCACCAGGCCGAGGACATCCATCTCGCGGTCGGTGAGCTTGGGCGCGGGCATCTGCGGCTTCTCGTCCGACGCCTTGCTGATGGCGGCGAACTCCGTCAGGAGCTTGCTGGCCATCGACGGGCTGATGCGGGACTGGCCCGCCCACACCGACCGGATCGCGTCGGCGACCTCCTCGATCGGGATCTCCTTCAACAGGTAGCCCGAGGCGCCCGCCTTGATCGCCTCGTAGAGGTCGGCCTCCTCGTCCGAGATCGTGAGCATCAGGATCTTCACGTGCGGGAGCGTCTCCTTGATCTCGCTCGCCGCCTCGATGCCCGACTTCTTCGGCATGCGCACGTCCATGAGGATGACGTCGGGCATGAGCTCCTGGGCGCGCTGCACGACCTCGACGCCGTCCGAGGCCTCTCCGATCAGCTCGAGGTCGTCCTCCTGATCGAGCACCATCTGGAGGCCGCGTCGAAACAGGGCGTGGTCGTCGCAGACCAGGACGCGGAGCCGCTCCGCCTGTTCGGCCTTCTCGCTCACGTCGCTCCGTCCAGACGAGGTCCCGCGGTCACTCCTCGTCCTCCTTCCGCGGCCGGCTCTGGGAGGATTTTACGCGGCCCGCCCCCGTCAGCAGCCGCGTCCGGCGTTTCTCGTGGTGGTCGCGCATCTGGCGCTCGAGCTTCTCGGCCACGAGATCGATCGCCGTCTCCACCTCGGACGCGTTCGCGCGGGCGCGGAAGACCTTCCGAGGGGTGTCGGCCACGATCTCGACCCGGCGAACCCCGCCCTGGCGCGGGTTCTTCTCCGAGATCACCTCGAGCTCCAAGCGGATGAGCTTTGGCTCCATCCGCTCCAGGCGCCGCAGCTTCTGCTCGGCGACCTGCCGCAGGCGTTCGGTGATCCGGACGCCACGCCCGTTGAGGTGCAGATCCATCCCGACCTCCCTCCCACCTATGCCGCCCCTCGCGTAGGGAAGAGGGCCCGCGTCCGGCTGACCTGGTCTTTGCCCCCACACCCGCCTGCCGGGGTGATCGCCGGCCACCGGCCGGCTTCGCACCCTCTCCCGGCGAGGTCACCCCCGCCGGGGCAGGTCTTACATCTAAACCGCGCCATGCTCACCGACCAAGGGTCGGCTTACGTGGGTCGCTTCGCCCGCGGCTGGCTTCGACTACCGGGGAGCCGTTCCCCGGGCAACCACAGACCCGGACGCGAGCCCGAGGTCGAGTATAGGTCCGCCATCGCGCCCGAGGCGGCACGGGCCGCGGTGAGGACATGGACCTCGCCTCCGCCGGCCTCGAGCAGCGCCTCGGCGCAGGCGCCGGCCGTCGCCCCCGTCGTCAACACGTCGTCGACCAGGAGCACCCGTCCGGAGATCCGGCCGCGAGCCGCGAACACCCCGCGCATGGCCCGGCGGCGCTCCTCACCCCCTCGGCGAGCCTGTGGTGGCGCCTCGGCCGTCCGCCGCAGGAGCGGCGCCACCCGAACGCCCAGCGCCGGACCGACGACGAGGGCGAGCGCGCGGGCCTGGTCGAAGCCCCGAGAGGCCCGGCGACGGCGGGACAGCGGCACCCAGGTGACGACGTCGGCGTCCCCGTCGGCAACCTCGGCCATGGCTCCGCCGAGCGCCTCGGCCACCGACCGCCACCCCGAGAACTTCAGCCGGTGCACCGCGCGGCGAGCGGGCCCCTCGAACAGGAACGGGGCGCGGGCGCGGGAGATGGCCTCCGGCGGGCAGTGACGACACCGGGGAACCTCCCACCTCGCCGGGGCGCCGCAACGTTCGCACCACGGGCGGACCAGGGGCACCAGGGCGCCACGACAGGAATCGCAGAACGGCCACGGGCCGGTCCCGCACCCCGCGCACCGAGCGGGGAACAGGGCCTCCAGCACCCGAACGAACACGGCGCGACGCTACCCCGCCCCGCCGACACCGCCCGACCTCAGTCCGGCAGCGGCACCTCGAGCTCGCCGACCTCACCGCGGCGCCGGCCCTGCACCTGGACCCGCACCCCCGCATGCACCCGCATCACGGGATAGGTCGTCACGGTGGCGGCCCCCGTGGACTCGTCCGCGTCGGTGTCGAGCGTGGCCAACACGTCGCCGTCCGCGAAGAGCCTGACCGTGACCGGACCCGGCGGGTCCACGCGGAGATGCAGCTTGACCGAGTCGCCGCCGCAGTCCAGCTGTTCGACGAGCACGGTCGAGTCGCCCACCTGCACCCGTTCGCCGACCTTCACCACGCCGCGCCGGACCGTCGACCGCGGCCACGGGATGGAGAAGCGGCGGCCGCCGTCGTACGTGGCGGGCAAGCCATCCACGTCCAGGTCGCAGGCCATGGTGTACCAGCCGGGATCGAGGTCCGCGACCGTCATCTCGAACGGCACGAACACGTCCCGGTGGGGGGCCACGTCGAGCGTCACGGCCGGAACCGGCATCGGATGACGCGAGCCGACCCCGATGCCGAGGACGTTGGCTTCCCGGACGACGACCTGATGCGGGTCAGCGTCTTCGCCGCGGAAGATGAAGGCCCCCTTGACCGTCGCCGGGAACCGCTCGAACCGCGCCCGGACCGAGATCGGATCGCCCAGGCGCCCATCGCTCAGCGGCGCTCGTCCCACGTCGGGCCTAGGTCCCTTGCTCCCACGACCGCAGGTACACCTCCTGCTCCGGGGTGAGCTCGTCGATCTCCACGCCCATCGAACGCAACTTGAGGCGGGCGACCTCGGCGTCGATCTCGGTCGGGACCGGGTACACGCCGACGTCGAGCGTCCCTCGCCGCTGGACGAGCCACTCCAGCGACAGGGCCTGGTTCGCGAACGACATGTCCATCACCGCGGCCGGGTGTCCCTCGGCGGCGGCCAGGTTCACGAGGCGGCCCTCGCCGAGCAGATGGAGCCGACGGCCGTCCGCCAGCGTGTGCTCGTCCACGAACTCGCGGATGCGCCGGACCCCGCCCGTGGCGAGCTCGCGCAGCGCGACCTTGTCGATCTCGACGTCGAAGTGGCCCGAGTTGGCGAGCACCACGCCGTCCTTCATGAGCTCGAGGTGCTCGCGGCGGATCACCGAGGTGTCTCCGGTCACCGTCACGAACACATCGCCGATCCGGGCCGCCTCGCGCAGCGGCATCACCCGATACCCCTCCATGGTCGCCTCAAGCGCCGGAAGGGGGTCCACCTCGGTGACGACCACGTGCGCGCCGAGGCCCTTCGCGCGCGCGGCGACCCCTCGGCCGCACATCCCGTACCCGCAGACGACGAACGTCCGGCCGGCGAGCAGCAGGTTCGTGGCGCGCATGATCGCGTCGATCGTGGACTGGCCGGTCCCGAACCGGTTGTCGAACAGGTGCTTGGTGTTCGCGTCATTGACCGACACGATCGGATACCGCAGCGCGCCGTCGGCGTGCATGGCCCGAAGACGGATCACGCCGGTCGTCGTCTCCTCGGTCCCGCCGACCACCTCGGGGATCTGCTCGGCACGCTCCCGGTGGAGCACCGTCACCATGTCGCATCCGTCGTCCATCGTGATCTGCGGACGATGGTCGAGGACGGCGCCGATGTGCCGGAAATAGGTCTCGGCATCCTCCCCCTTGATGGCCTGGGTCGGGATGCCGGAGGCGGTGAGCGCGGCCGCCACGTCGTCCTGGGTCGAGAGCGGGTTCGACGCGCACAGGGCGACGTCGGCGCCGCCGGCCCGCAGGGTCTCCATCAGGTTGGCGGTCTCCGTCGTGACATGCAGGCACGCCCCGATGCGGACGCCGTCGAGCGGCCGCTCCTTCTCGAACCGCTCGCGGATCAGCGCGAGCACGCGCATCTCGCCGGCGGCCCACTCGATCCGCTCGCGACCCCTCGGCGCCAGCCCCGGGTCCTTCACGTCGCCCTGCATGCGGTCTCCATTCTCTCGGACCGGCCTCAGCCGGTGGTGCCGAGCCTCGGGAGCAGGTCTCGGAGGAGTCGGCTCATCGCCTCGGCCGCGATCGCGGCCGTTCGCAGGACCTCGTCGTGGCTCGCGTGGCCGGCGAGGTTCGTCACGCCGAACAGACCGAGCACGCGCATCCCGAGCGCCCGCGCCGCCGTGGACTCGGGGACCACCGACATGCCGACGACCGTCCCGCCGAAGTGGCGCACCATCTCGATCTCGGCCGGCGTCTCGTAGGTCGGGCCCGGCATCGCCACGTAGACGCCGCGCCGGAGCGGTACGCCGAGCGCCGAGGCCCGCTCCTCCGCCAGGGCCGCGAGCTCGGGGTCGAACACCGCGGCCAGATCCACGAACGGCGGGGAGCCGTCCGCGTTCTTCCAACCACGCAGCGGGTTCGCGCCCATCAGGTTGATCTGGTCCTCCCCCAGCACCACCGATCCCGGCGCCAGGTTCCGGTCGACCCCTCCGGTGGCGGCGGTGATGACCATCGTCTCCGCGCCGAGCGCGCGAGCCACCCGAACCGGAAGAGAGCAGCGGGACAGCTCGTGCCCCTCGTAATAGTGGATCCGCCCCTCGAACGCCGCGACCGGCACGCCGCCCAACAGGCCGAGGGAGAGCTCGCCCGCATGCCCGGGGACGCTGGGAGGCGGGAAGCCCGGCAGGTCCGGGAACGGGAACGACTCGGCGTCGGCCAGGTCGGCCACGACGCCCCCCAGGCCCGAGCCGAGGATCATGCCCACGTCCGGCGTCAGCGAGCTCCGCTCCCGGATCACCCCGGCCGCCTCCTCGGCCAGCCGGTCGCCCGGCGACGGCAACCCGTCGAGGCTCACGAGCCGCCCCCGCCAGGCGGTTCCGTCGGGGACTCGGCGAGCGCCCGCTTGAGCCGGGCGATGGCCTCGATCGGCGTGGGGTCCACCCCACGGGCCAGCGCGAGGTACGTGCTCACCAGGTCGCCGAGGAGCACGAGCTCCAGGACCGCTCCGAGCGGCGAGCGCGCCTCGGCGCGGACCTCCACCACCTCCATCCCGGAGGCCGCCGCGATCTCCATCGAGAGCGGGAAGCGCGAGGCCACGTCGGGATGTTCGGCCCCGTGGCGAAGGACGACGAGGACGAATCCCTCGCCCCGGCCCGGCGACCAGCCCACCACCTCGTTGTGATCGAGCTCGGGGAGCGCGGCGGCGAACGCCGGCACCTTGGCATTCTCGTTGAGCTGGGTCTTCCAGCGCGATGCGGCCACCGCGCCGATCCCCTCCGCGCCCCAGATCACGGGGGCCCGCTCGCCGATCCGGAGCGCGAGGGACTTGCCGGGGTTTCGCGCGCTCGGGACGGCCGGCCGCGAGGACTCGACGATGCGCTCGAGTGCGCCGGCGGCCTCCTCGAGCTCGCCCGCCGGCCGCGCCGGCGAGCCCATCGCCTCGAGCGCGCCGAGCGGCGCCATGGCCAGGTAGCCGAACGCGGCTCGCGGCATGGCGAACTCCGCGGGCAGCCGCAGGCACGGGACCGCCGCGGCCTCCGCCCGCGCGGCCAGCTCACCGCCGGAGGTGATCGCGACGGCGCGGGCGCCTCGCGCCACCGCCTGGTCGAACAGGTCCAGGGTCTCGCCGGTGTTCCCCGAATACGAGGAGACCAAGATGAGGGAGCTCGGCCCGCACCAGGCGGGGAGCTCGGGTGACCGGATCACGCGGACCGGCACCCGCAGTCGTTCGGCCCCCAGGGCCGCGATGACGTCGCCGGCGATGCCCGACCCGCCCATCCCGCAGAACGCGATCGCCGTCGCGTCATCGATCGACGGCAAGGGGGTCGCGGAGCGGCCGAGCGCATATCCCGCGCGGCAATCCCCGGGGAGCCCGAGCACCACCTCGAGCATGCCGCCGGGGTCGGCGGCTCGCAGGGCCGCCTCGTCGTCGAGGTCGATCACCGGCGTTTTCGGCCGCGGGGGGGCTTCTCGGCCTCGTCGATCAACATCACGGGGATGCCGTCGCGGATCGGGTACCGGTAGCCGCAGGATCGGCACACGAGGAGGTTCTCGGCCTCCAGGTGATCCAGGTCGCCTCGGTCGTTCGGGCAGACCAGGATCTCGAGCAGCTCGGGATCAAGACTCACACATCGCCTCCCTCGTCCCCGATCGCGCCGAGCACCTCGGCCGTCTTCTCGCGCAGCAGCGGCTCGGTCCGCGCCTCGACGTTCAGCCGGAGCAGGGGTTCGGTGTTGCTGGCTCGGACGTTGAACCACCAGTCGTCGAACTCTACCGTCAGCCCGTCCAGACGATCCTGCCGGCCGGCCTCGTATCGACGGGCGAGCTCCTCGATCTTCCCGGCCTGATCCGTAACCACGCTGTTGATCTCCCCGGAAGCCGCGTACCGGCGGAACGGCGCCAGGACGGTCGAGAGCGGCTCGTCTTGGAGCGAGAGCTGCTCGAGGACGACGACCGCGGCGATCAGGCCGGAATCGGCCCCGTAGTTCTTCCGGAAGTAATAGTGGCCCGAGTGCTCGCCGCCGAACTCGGCTTCGGTCTCGGCCATCACCTGCTTGATGAACGAGTGGCCCACTCGCGTACGCACCGGGACCCCGCCCTGTTCGCGGATCACCTCCGGCACCGCCCAGGAGCAGATCAGGTTGTGGACGATCGTCGCGCCGGGCGCCTTGGCCAACATCGCCCTCGCGACGAGCGCGGTGACCTCGGATCCGCTCACGCCTCGCGCGCGTTCGTCGATCAGGAACACACGGTCGGCGTCGCCGTCGAACGCGAGTCCGATGTCGGCGCCACGTGCCAGGACCTCGCGCTTCACGTCCTCCTGGTTCTCGGGCACGATGGGGTCGGCAGGATGGTTCGGGAACGTCCCGTCGAGCTCGGGGTACAGATGCACCAGTGTCACCGGCAGCCGCTCGAACACCGCCGGGACGACCAGCCCACCCATCCCGTTCGCGGTGTCGGCCACGACGGTGAGCGGACGCATCCGTTCGGCCTGGATGAACGACAACACGTGATCGGCGTACGCCTCCAGGAGATCGCGCCGCTCCACCCGGCCCGGGGCCGAGGAAGGCGGCGACCCGTCGAGCTCGGCCCGCCGCCGGATCTCCTCGAGCCCGGTGTCCTGACCGACCGGCCTGGCCCCGGGGAGGCAGAACTTCACCCCGTTGTATTGCGGTGGGTTGTGGCTCGCGGTCAGCATGACCCCGCCGACGTCGAGCGATCCCGAGACGAAATACAGCAGGTCGGTCGAGGCCAGGCCGAGGTCGATCACGTCGGTCCCGTGCGCGGTGATCCCCTCGCGCAGCGCCGCGGCGAGGTCCGGCGAGGAGAGCCGGCAGTCGTATCCAACGGCAACGGCGGACACGTCCGCCCACTCGGCGAAGGCGGACCCGATGGCTCGCGCGGCGGCTTCATCCAGCTCGTCGGGAACGATGCCACGTACGTCGTAGGCCTTGAAGATGGATCGTAGGTCTCGGCGCAAAGGCACGGTCCGGGCATCCTACTCACCCGGTGGCGCGCCCGACCCCGAGCTGCGGGGCGAGCGCGGACGCGCGAGCGGCCGCCAGGAGGGAGGCCGGCCGCCTCAGACCTGACGGGCCAAGACGTTGCCGATGACCGACTGGAG
>DASUTU010000158.1:0-15811 GCA_036374435.1 Actinomycetota bacterium
GCCAACACGATGCCGTCGCCGAGCGGGATCTCGATCGGGAGCTCGAGCGCGCGAGCGGCCCGCATCACCGTGATCCCCTGGACGGCGAGCTCGGCCGACACCTCGGCCCGACCGGACCGGATCGCCACGAGTCGTCCGCGCGCGAGAACCGCGGTGACGGCGTGGAGCAGGATCGTGGCGTCGAGGTCCACCGCGATCTCAGCGATCTTCTCGCCGCCGAACTCGACTTCGATCCGAGGCCGGTGCGTCGAGGTGACCTCGTGATCGAGCAGCTCGACGACGTCGGACGCCGTGGGAGCCTCGAGGGTGCCGCGGGCCTTGTCGACGAGGCGATCCCAGCCCTTCCACCCCATGACGATCACATCCACGAGCCGCTGGTCGAGCGCGTCCACGATCAGGGCCAGGATCTGGTCGCGGGCGGCGGTGCGGAGTCCCGGCGGGACCGGCGTGAGCCGCTCGTCGATCGCGCCCATCGCGCCGGTCTCTTCCGCGGCGGTTCGGAGGTCGTGGTCGCCCTTGAGCAGGACCCTCCGCATCGTGAGCTCCTCGGTCGCCGGATCGATCATCGGGGGCTCCCTTCTCGGACCCGCTGCACGCCGGGATCGGCGCGCGGGATCAATCGGACCTCGTGTTTGGTCGCTCCGCTCTTCTCGGCGACGAGGTTCACCGTCGGTTCGGCGGCTCTCAGCCGGACCTCGGGCGCTCCGGGCGGTCGCTTCGACGGACGCGCGGCTCGCGCGAGTAGGCCTCCGCCCACCGCGAGCACCACCACCGCGGCCGTGGCCAGGATCCACGGCAGGGGCGACGGGCCGGATGGCACGGTCAGGGTGGCGGTCTGCTGGGCGGGGTTCGGCGCGTTGCACCGCTGGCAGGCGAGGACCGTGTAGGCGCCGGCATCGAGCTCGGGCACCACGATGGAGCCCTCGAACGTCCCGTCGGGCCGGACCCCGGCGATCTCGTCGGGCTGGTCGGTCGTTGATGACGGGTCGACGAACAATCGGATCCGCCCTCGTTCCGGGTCCCACCCCTCGCCGACGGCTCGGAGCGTCTCCCCGGGAGCTCCGCTCGGGGGCAGGAGATGGAACGTGGGCGCGGTCCCGGCCTGGACGACGAACGATGTGGTCGCGGCGACCTCGTCGGGGGCGCCGCATCGCTGGCACGCGGTGATCTCGTGTGAACCGGTGGCGAGATCGCCCAGCTCGAGCTCGACCTGGAAGCGACCGTCGTCGTCCGCCGAGACCGTGGCGAACGGCTCGCCCGGCGGGAGGTCGGGCAGCTCGGCGAACAGGCTGATCGGGCCGTTCCCCGCGTCCCACCCCTCGCCCGAGACGAGCACCGACGCGCCGGGGAGCGCGGTGGCCGGCTCGACCGCGATCGCCGGCTCGAGCGCCGCCACGACGGTGAAGAGCTGGGTCGCTCGCTCGGCGTCCGGATCGTCGCAGGGCTGGCACGCCAGCAGCGTGTAGTCGCCGCCGGCGCTCGGCGCCGTGATCGTGCCCTCGACGGTCCATTCCTCGAGGCTGGGGCGTAGCACGGTCACCGGCTGCGGCTCGCCGCCCTCGGGTGGAACGATGGCGAGCTCGACGTCGCCGTTCTCCGGGTACCAGCCGGCGCCGCTGACGGACAGCGGGTCGCCCGCCGCGAGGGTGGTGAGGCCGAGGCTGATGCTCGGGTCACACGGGCCGATCGCGCGACCCAGCAGGCACGTGTCGGCCCCGTCGCCTCCGTAGAGGCGATCGACGTTCTCGCCGCCGTCGAGCTGGTCGTCTCCCGCCCCACCCAACAGCCGGTCGTCGTCATCGCCCCCGACGAAGCGATCGGCCCCCGCTCCGCCGATCAGCGTGTCGAACCCGTCCATGCCGAACAGGCCGACCCCGGTCGTCATCGCGGACGCGTCGATCGTGTCGTCTCCCTCGTTGCCGAAGACCTCCCGCGCGGCCGCCCCGGCGATCTGCCCGCCCCCGCCGTTGATCGAGAACGTGCCGTCGCCGAGCACGATCTCGTCGGCGCCGCTTCCCGCCCGGATGGTGAAGGTGTCGGCGGAGTTCGAGCCGAGGTCGACGGCCCACTCGATGGGCGTCGCGAACTCGCCCCCGACGTAGTTGTCGATAGTGAAGCGTTCCCCTCCGCCGGAGCCGAGGACCTGGATCGACGTCGTGTTCGTGACGGTCGCGCTCCCGCACTGGGCGGAGCCGTCACCGTTGTCGAACCCGGCGCCGTTCGGATCGAACAGGATCGCCCCGGGGGGCGCCTCGCCGTCCGGACTGCCGTTCGCGGAGTTGACCGCCAGCCCCGCGGACTCCCCGGGGTCGATGGTGGCTTCGACCCTGCCGGTCGCGGGGTCGTAGTTACAGGACGTGACCGCGGTCGCGACCTGGGCATTCGCGACGACCACGACCTGGATCGCGAGGAGCATCGTGACCGCCGTGAGCCATCGGAGGAGGACGAAGTCCTCGCGCCGGATCCTCATCCCCCCCTGCCTCGCGTGCGCTCAGGTGGCAGACGTAGACCTCGCTCGGATCGTCCACAAGAGGGCGTTCGACCTACGGCGAGGAGTCCGAGTGCGCGACTGAGCCGCCGACACCATCCATCTCGAGACGCGGCTGCCGCCGCTGGCGCGACCGGTCCGTCTCCGCATAGAGTCACCCGGCCGGGACGGGGAGGGGGGGTCGGAGCTGCGACGTTTGGCTGGATCGCCGTCGTCGCTCCTCGCCGGCCTCGCCATCGGCGCCGTCGAGAGCCTTCTGGTGATCGCGTTCGCCGCGATCGTGTTCGGCGGCCGCATCGAGGGTTACCTCGACGACGGCATCGGCGTGTACCTCGGAGCGGCCGCCGTGGCGCTCGGGGTCTTCGCCTGGTTGGGCGGTCGTCGAGGCATCGTTGCCGAGATGCAGGGCTCCTCGGCAGCCGTGCTCGCGATCGCGATGACCTCCGTCGCCCTCGGCACACATGGGAGCCCGGACCGCGCCTTCCTCACCGTCGTCGCCGCCACCTTGGTGGTGACCATGCTGTGCGGGGTGGTTCTCCTGGCGCTCGGGACGCTCCGCCGCGGCAACCTGGTCCGGTTCGTCCCCTACCCGGTCGTCGGCGGGTTCCTCGCCGGGACCGGGTGGCTGTTGTTCAAGGGCGGCATCTCCGTCGCCTCGGGCGTGGAGCCGGCCCTCGAAACGATCGGCGACCTGACCGGCAGGGATGAGCTCCTGCGGTGGGCCCCGGCCCTCGCGTTCGGCGTGGTGATGGTGCTCGCCGTCCGAGCCATCCGGACGCCGATGGTGATCCCCGGGGCGGTCGCGATCGGGCTGGTCGCGTTCCTGATCGGGATGGTCCTGACCGGCTCCTCGCTCGAGGAGGCGCGAGCAGGCGGGTGGCTGCTCGGGTCGTTCGAGTCGACCGGCCTGTGGGAGCCGTGGACGGTTCGAGCGCTCTGGGACGCCGATTGGCTGGCGGTGCTGTCCCAGTCCGCCGGGATCCTGGTGACGGTGTTCGTCGCCGTGGTCGCGCTGTCGTCCAACGTCAGCGGCACCGAGGCGGCCCTCAACCGCGACCTCGACACGAACAGGGAGCTCCGCGACGCCGGCGTGCTGAACGTCGTCGCCGGGGCCATCGGCGGCATCCCCGGGTCCCACGCGCGGAGCACCACCTCGCTCGCCCACCGGATGAACGTGGACGCCCGGACGGCGGGGCTCATGGCCGCACTCGTGCCGCTGGCGGCGGCGTTCTTCGGCGCCGCGGTGATCGAGCTGATCCCGCGCATGCTGGTGGGCGGCCTGTTGGTGTTCCTCGGCGGTGGCTTCATCGTCGAGTGGGTGTGGGACAAGCGACGGAGCCTTCCCACCGTCGAGTACGTGGTGCTTCTGGTGATCCTCGCCGCGATCGTCGTGCGGGGCTTCTTCCCCGGAGTGGTGGTCGGGCTGGTGCTCGCGGTCGTGCTGTTCGCCATCAGCTACGGCCGTGTCGAGCTGGTCCGCGAGGTCGCCTTCGCCCAGGGCTACCACAGCAACGTGGACCGGCCGGCCGCCGAACGCGCGGCGCTGCGCGCCCTCGGCGATCGGGTGCAGATCCTGCGGGTGCGCGGATTCGTGTTCTTCGGATCGGCAAACGGGGTGTTGGAGCACATCCGAAGGCGCGCGGAGTCCGGGACGCTGCGGTTCCTGCTGATCGACCTGAGCCGGGTGACCGGCGTGGACGCCTCGGCGGTCGCGACGTTCGTGAAGGCGGTGGGCCTGGCGGAGGCGCGAGGCTTCGAGCTGGTCTTCGCCGGCGCCTCCGATCGGGTCCGCCGGCAGCTGGCCCGCGGCGGGGTCAGCGAGCTTGACGGGGTGGTCGCCTTCGAGCTGGATCTGGACCGCGGGCTTCAGCGGGTCGAGGACGGGCTGTTGGCGACGCTGCCGGCGACCCCGGCCGGGGAGGGGTCGGACGGTGGCCCGGCCGGCATGCCGGAAGGCCTGAGCGATCACCTGGAGCGCCTGGAGCTGGCCGAGGACGAGGTGCTGATCCGTCAGGACGAGCCTCCCACCGGTGTGTTCGTGCTTGAGTCCGGTCGGCTTCGGGTGGAGATGAACACGCCCGACGGCCGGCGGATGCGGCTGCGGAGCGTCCTGCCCGGCGTGGTGGTGGGTGAGGTCGCCCTCTACACCGGGGCGGCGCGTACCGCGGACGTGGTGGCCGAGACCCCGAGCGTCGTCCTTCGGCTCAGCCGTGCCTCCATGAACCAGATCGCCTCGCAGGATCCCGCGCTCGCCGCCGCGCTGCACCGCTGGCTCGCCACGACGCTGGCCGAGCGGCTGGGCGACACGCTCCGCGCCGTGGACGCGTTGCTGGGGTGAACGTGAGGCGCTCGGCACGGGTGCTGCCCTCGCTCGCTGCGGGCGTGATCATCGGGATCGTCGAGGTGGTCCTCGCGCTGGCGTTCGCCGCGTTCGTGTTCGGCGGCCTGTTGGCGGCCCGCCTCCCGGACGCGATCGGTCTGTATCTCGCCGCGGCCGCCCTGACGCTCGCGATCCTGGCCTGGCGGGCGGGGCGGAGGGGAGTGGTCGGCAGCGTCCAGGACGCCGCGGTGGCGGTCCTCGGCGTGGTGGCGGCGGCCACGGCGGCCAAGGCGGCGGCCATCTCCCAGGTCATCGAGGCGACGGCCCTGGAAAGCGTCGAGCGACCCGATGTCTTCCTCACGGTCATCGCCGCCACCCTGGTGGTGACGGTCCTGTGCGGAGTCGTCTTCCTGGCGCTCGGGACCTTCCGGCTCGGCAACCTGGTGCGGTTCGTGCCCTACCCGGTGGTCGGCGGGTTCCTGGCCGGCACGGGATGGCTGCTGCTCAAGGGCGGCATCTACGTCGCCTCGGGCGTCCAGCCGGCCCTTCGAACGATCGGCGACCTGACCCGCAGCTACGAGCTCCAGCGTTGGGCCCCCGCCTTCGCCTTCGGCGTGCTGATGCTGCTGGCCGTTCGTCGGCTCCGGCGGCCCATGGTGATCCCGGCGGCGCTCGGGATCGGGCTGGTGGCGTTCGTCATCGGGATGCTCGTCACCGGCTCCTCGATCGAGGCCGCGCGGGACGGCCGGTGGCTGCTCGGACCGTTCGAGTCGGCCAGGTTGTGGGAGCCGTGGACCTTCCGAGCGCTCTCGGGCGCCGACTGGTCGGCGGTGCTCGGCCAGTGGGGCGGGATCGCCACCGCGGTCTTCGTGGCGTCGATCGCGCTCCTGTTCAACGTCAGCGGAACCGAGGTCGTCTTGGACCGGGACCTGGACACGAACCAGGAGCTCCGCGACGCCGGGGTGCTCAACCTGGTCTCGGGAGCCCTCGGTGGGATCCCCGGCTACCACGCGCTGAGCCTGACCTCGCTCGCGCAGCGGATGAGCGTGAACGCCCGGACCGTGGGGCTGGTGGCCGCGTTGGTCCCGCTGGCGGCGGTGATCTTCGGGGCCGGGCTGGTCGAGCTGATCCCGCGCCTGCTCGTCGGCGGCGTGCTGGTGTTCCTCGGCACGGCGTTCATCGTGGAGTGGGTCTGGGACAAGCGCCACAGCCTGCCGAGGGTCGAGTACCTGGTGGTGTGGGTGATCCTCGGCGGGATCATCGTCTGGGGATTCCTGCCCGGGGTGGTGCTCGGGCTGGTGCTCGCGTTCGTGTTGTTCGCCTTCAGCTACGGCCGAGTGGAGCTCGTGCGCGAGGTCGCCTTCGGCCGGGGCTACCACAGCAACGTGGAACGGCCGGTGACTGAGCGAGCGGCCCTTCGGGCGCTCGGCGACCGCGTCCAGGTCCTGCGCGTGCACGGGTTCGTGTTCTTCGGCTCGGCCAACGGCCTGCTCGAGCGGATCCGAACCCGCGTCGAGACGGGGTCGTTGCGGTTCCTCCTGATCGATCTCGGACGGGTGAGCGGCCTGGACGCCTCGGCGGTGGTCGCCTTCGCCAAGGTGGTCTCGGTGGCCGAGTCCGCCGGCTTCGAGCTCGTGCTGGCCGGCGCCTCCGACCGGGTGCGGGCGCAGCTCGCCCGTGGAGGGGTCGTCGAACGTCCGGGCGCGGTCGCCTTCGAGCCGGACCTCGACCGCGGCCTGCAGCGAGCCGAAGACGCGCTGCTCCGCGAGCTCGAGGCCGAGCCGGTCTCCGGGGACGGTCCCGATCACGTCCTGGCCGGCATGCCGCCGCGTCTGCGCGAGCACCTGGAGCGCCTGGAGCTCGCCGAGGGCGAGGTGCTGATCCGCCAGGACGAGCCCCCCGCCGACGTGTTCGTCCTCGAGTCCGGACGGCTCCGCGTGGAGATGCAGACCGCCGAGGGCCGGCGGATGCGGCTTCGCAGCGTCTTGCCGGGGGTGGTGGTGGGGGAGATCGCGCTCTACACCGGCGTGCCGAGGACCGCCGACGTGGTTGCCGAGACCCCCGCGGTAGTTCTTCGCCTCAGCCGGGACTCGATGGAGCGGATCGCCGCCGCGGATCCGGACCTCGGCGCGGCGCTCCACCGGTGGCTCGCCACGACGCTGGCCGAGCGTCTGGGCGACACGCTGCGGGCGGTGGACGCCTTGATGGACTAGGTGATCCTGCCCGAACCGGCCGGCGGCGCTTCGGGGATCACGATGGCGGACCCCCGGCGGGCCGGCTCCGGCGGCACCGAGGACAGAGAGAACTCGTGCTCGAGCTTCCGCCACAGCCGCTCGCCGATGATCGGCGACTCCCCGCCGTACCGGTCCATCCGCAGCCGGGTGGCGGTGAGGGTCAGATCCGGCTGGTTCCGCGCCTCGCGCGGGGTGGCGAGCGTGGTGGCCATGTCCCACCTCAACATCTCGTAGCGCACCGCCGCGATCCGGTGGCCCTCAGCTTCGCTCGATGAGCGAAGGAACGTCTGAAGCCCGGCGAGGATCACCGTCAGCGCCGCGACCGACCCGACGGCGAGCAACACGCCGTCGGGATCCAACCCCCGCGTGTCGATCGACGCCTCGGTCCCGCGGAGGGACGCGAAGGCAGCGGTCGCGATCAGCGCCGCCGGCAGCGCGACCAGGCCTCCGAGGACGAGATGCCGGCGGCGGAGACGAGCGGCTATCAGCCGGTGGCCGCGTTCGGCCGCCGCGACCCGCCGGAGCCACGAGTCGTACAGATCCTCGATGGCGTCGTCCCAAGCGAAGCTCGTGACGATGTGGTCCGTCCAGCGCGTCGAGTTCGTGGCCATGGTTTCCCCCCTTCGAGGGCTAGATGGTGCCGAACCGGGGCTCCCGGCTCCATCGGACGATGGGGCGACGGTCGCTCGTCCCAGAAGATGGTGGGTCCATCGCGCTACGCTTGACCGACCGATGGCTTCGTCATCGAGCAACGGAACGGGGTCGGCCCACGATCGACGGGCCGCCACCGCCGACGGCTCCTGGATGTTGTGGACCGCGATCGGGATCGTGGGGATCTGGATCGCCGTGGCCCTCGTCAGCGTGTTCGCGCCCGACTTCGTGTCGGGGTCCCAGCAGGAGCACCTCCCGCTGGCCGCGCTCACCACGTGGTTCTGGGGCGGGGTCGGCACGTTGATCTTCCTGTGGGCGATGGGCAAGCTCCGCGGCAACGCGACCTGGCGCCCTACCTGGATCGGGCTGGCGATCGTCACCCTGGCCGCATGGGCCGGTGCCGCCGTCATCGGCATCGCCACGCCCCTCTTCGAGACCGGCACCGATCCGACGCAGATACCGTTCGGTGCCCTGTTCGCCCCGGTCGCCGCCGCGATGCTCACCGCGCTCGCCGGCGTCGTCACGAACGTCTTCCGCCGCGGACCGGGCGGCAGCTAGGCCCAAGCGAGTCCGAGGAATCCGGCGTCGACCCGAGCGCCCCACGAGGGGGCGCTCATTCGCGCCCCCTCTCCACGAGTCTCGACGTCGGTCGTGTCAGAAGGAGGCCCCTCCGCGACAGGTTGCGCCGGTGGCGACCTTCCGCGCCACCGCCCGGAAGGTGTCCGTGCCGGACGGGTCGGGGCCACGACCCGGACCTCGAACTCTCGCCGGGCGAGATGCCGAATCCGTGCGACGCGTCGGGCGTGCCGACGGACGTGGCCTCGCTCGGCCGGCCACGGCCCCGGCGCCGTGCGTTCGGTGGACGAGATCCTCCTGCTCGTCGCCCAGTTCCCCGAGGGCGACACGCAGCACAGCTCCTCCTGGATCGCCTGGTCTACGCCTGAGTGGTGCGGGCGGGCCCGGACGCCTTCTCGGCGCCCGGGCCCGCACGCGACGTCACGGCGTTATCTCGAGCGAGTTGCCGTAGATGTTCTGGTCCAGCCCGCCTGCATTCGCGCAGGTGTCGGGGCCGAACGAGCCGTCGTCCAGCTCCTCGCGGCACTGCCAGACGTCGAACCCGTCCTGCTCGGCCTCGCGCGGGTCCTCGCCTTCGACCACGTCGCGGTTGTCGGTCCACGTGAAGTAGCCGAACAGGCTCTCGTCCTCGCGCTCGGCGAGCGAGATCCAGTTGTAGTCGCCCTGGAACGGGATGTCCCGGTTCCCGAACATCTCGTACATCGGCTGGTGGGCTTCGTCCGATGCGAGCACCGCCTCGAACGTCGCGCCGTCGCTCGACACCGCGACGAACGTGTTCACGATGTCCGTGCCGCACGACGTCGCGTCGGCCGTGTTGCCGATCGGCAGCTGCACGCTGTAGCAGGGATCGGTTCGCGAGTCCTGCCACACGACCGCCAGCGATCCGGCGAGCGCGTCGACGTCCGGGAAGAACTGGTGTCCGGCCTCGGCCGGATCGACCGCCGTCGGCTCGCTCCAGCTCGCCCCGTCATCGAGCGTCGAGACCACGTAGAGCAGCGACTGGCCCACGGTCCCGGCGCCCGCCGAGGAGTACGAGGTCTCGCTGGGCTCCACGCTGTCCGGGTTGATCTCGTTGTAGACGAGGTGCACCCCTTCGAGCTCCCCCGTCTGATCGGCCGTCACCCGGGGCTCCAGCGGGATCCGGGCGAAGACGAACTCGGACTGGCACACGAATCCCCCGTCTCCGCAGTCGCGGAACCCGTCGAACGGGAAGTACGGCGTGATCGGGCGGATCAGCTCGGCCTTCGAGAACGACTGCCCGCCGTCGGTCGAACGCGCGAAGGCCAGACCCGTCGGCTTGTTGCCACCGGCGAAGGTCCGGAACGTCGTGTAGACGTCGCCGTCTGACTCCACCGCGATGTCGCAGCCCTGCACCGACTTGATCTCGTTGGTCCGGGAGATCGCGATCGGGCGGGAGAAGGTCTCGCCCATGTCCGTGGAGCGGCTGAAGAAGACCTTGTTCTGTCCGAACCCGGTGAACCGGGACCAGCACACGTACACGTTTCCGTCGTGGTCGCCGCCCGTCCGGTCCACCTCGAGCATCGGCTTGTCCTGGAAGATGCCCTGGAAGTTCCGCGACGGCGTGCCCTGGCCGACGATGCGGGTCCGTAGGTAGTCGACCGGGTACCCGTTCGGCTGGTCCGCCGCTCCGTACGTGGCCACGTAGACGTCGCCGTTGATGGCACCCGCGCGGTTGAACGAGATCCCGCCGACGAACAGGTTTCCGTCGGAATCGAACGCCGCGATCGGGTCGCCGGCCTCGGTGTGGCGGCCGAACAGCGGGGAGGCCATGCCCTCGACCGACGTGTCCTGTGGGTACCCCGGGACGAACGAGTTCGTCCACGAGTCACCGCCGTCGAGCGAGAACCCGAAGCCCTGCCACCCGGCGCCGAGGTCGGTCAGGCAGTAGTCGTTCCAGCCGGCCACGATGACCTCGGGGTTCGTGGGGTCGACCACTGAGAACGGCTCGTTGTTCTGACGGCGGCTCCCGCCGTCGTTCGAGTCCGAGTCGCCGTCGTCCGGATCGTCGTCGGGCGCCTCGTCGGTCGACTGGTCGTTGCAGTGGTCGATCGCCGCGTCGCTTCCGCCGTCGTGCCGCACCCACGCCTGTCCGGTGACGAGGTCGTCGTCGCCGATCGTGGGCTGCGCCGAGGCCGGAACGGCCGGCGCGAGCGCGAACAACAGCGTGCACACGACAATGAGCATGCGTCGCATGCGCATCCCTCCCTCCGGAGGTCCGATGATCGGGGGGCGGACCTCCTCAGCACCCTCTCATTACCCGGATGAGACGCGCAACCCAGCGATGGCCGTCGGCGGCACAGGTCGATCTCCTGCTGCCGGGCGAAGGCCAAGGCCTGACGTCTCTCGAGCGGTTCGCGGGCCGACCCGCTCGGTCCGCATTCGCCGCCATGAAGGCCGCCCCTTGTGCTCGCGCGACCCCGGAGCATAGGGTCGTGCGCTGTAGGGAGGGCAGCCGACGGGTCTCCCCCCGACCCGAAGGAGGTAGTTGCATGCGCGCTCGAAGGGCGTGGCCTCTCACCGCCGTCCTGACGCTCGTGATCGCGACGGGCGTGGCGGATGCCGCCGGCGGCGGCACGGACGACCGGCTGAAGGGCTTCGACGAGCATCACGACGGCGTGTTGGCCAGCGGGCAACCGTCCTCGCTGGTAGCCGAGAACTTCGACGTTCTCGGCCACGTCAACCTGGGCGGAGGTTCACCCAACGGCGACGTGTTCTTCTTCGACCACGGAGGGGACGTTGGGAAGTACGCCTACGTGGGGACCTGGGGCACGCCGTGCTCCGGTCACGGCGCCAAGATCATCGATGTCAACGACCCGGGTCATCCCAAGGTGGTGGCGAGGGTGGGGGGCCGGACGGGAATCTCCAATGAGGACGTGGTGGTGACCGAGATCGACGGCATGGACGTCCTTGGGATCGGCGTCCAGCTCTGCAAGCCGCAGGGTGGCGCCGGAGGGCTCCAGCTGTTCGACGTCAGCGACCCGACCAGGCCACAGGCTCTGAGCTTCCTGCCGGTCCCGGCCGGCGGCGTCCACGAGCTCGACCTGGTCGCGCGCGAGGACGGCACTTCCTTGGCGCTGCTGGCCGTGCCATTCACGGAGTTCGACAACACGTACTTCGGGGCGGATTCGGGGGGCGAGTTCCGGATCGTCGACATCAGCGATCCGACGGCGCCCGTCGAGCTCGCCGACTGGGGCGTGATCGCCGACAGCGCGCTCGCCGACTTCGGCGGAGGGTACGAGGTCTCGAGCTCCTTCCAGGGCCTCGGGTACTTCGCGGCTCATTACGCGCACAGCGTCCGGGCGGCAGACGGCGGCATGACCGCGTACGTGTCCTATTGGGACAGCGGGATCCTGAAGTTCGACATCGACGACCCGGCGAACCCCGAGCTCGTGGGACGGACCCAGTACGAGCTGGTGGACGAGGGAGACGGGCACTCGATGACGCCCTACGACGTCGACGGTACCCGGTACCTCCTGACGAACGACGAGGACCTCGATTCTCTTTCGCCCACCATCGTTACCAGCAGCGCCACGGGCGCGACGGAGTACCACGGGATCGAGGAGCCCTGGGCTCCCACGCTCCTGTCCGAGCTGGGAACGGTGAGCGGCACGGTGCACGACGCGAACGACGGATGCGAGGACGCGGACTTCGAGGGCGCGGCGAACACCGTCGCGCTCGTGGACACGGTCGATCCCTTCTACGTCGGGATCCTTCCCGGATGGAGCGTGCCCTGCTCGATCGGGAGCCAGGTCCTCAGAGCCGCCGCCGCCGGAGCCGACGCGGTGCTGTTCAACTTGATCAGCCCCGACGACGCCTGGACGTTCTTCCAGGGCGATCTGCGCGCCGTGCAGCGGGCGGCGGGCGGGATGGCGATCGCCCAGATCTCCGACATCGACGGGCTGGCCGACGCCATCCGAGCCGACGCCGGGCCGGTGAACGTGACCCTCGATCCCCAGGAGCCCGGGTGGGGATACCTGCGGGTGTTCGCGGAGTCTTCGGCGAGCGATGTGAACGCAGATGGCACCCTGGAGTTCGAGCAGGTCGGCGAGTTCAACGATCTACCGAACGTGACCGGTGAGCTGTTCACGCCGCCCGGGACGTGGACGATCCACAACACGGAGGTCAACGGGGCCCGCGCCTACTCGGCGTGGTACAGCCACGGGATCGTGGCCCTGGACCTGACCGACCCAACCTCGCCGGAGCTCGTCGGGCAGTTCGTCCCGCCGACGAACCGGCGGCATTCCGGCTCGCTGGGTGTCGGTCCCGCCGAGGTGTGGGGCGTGGCCATCGACCCGGAGACCGGGATCGTCTACGCGAGCGACATGCGCACGGGCCTGTGGATCGTGGAGCCGACGGGCCCCGCGGCCACCTGATCGACGTTCGGTTGGTGGAGGGGGGCGGCCGGGGCCGCCCCCCTCGAGCGAGTCGGGCGGAGCCTCAGCTCGGGCAGAGCGTCGCGCCGGCGGGCAGCCGCGCCTCGAGCTTGGAGGTCTCAGGAGCCGGCGTGCTCGGCGACCCACACCGTTCCCGGCCCGGTTCCGGTCGGGGTGCCGGGCTCGGAACGGTAGATCTCAGCCAGCGAGCGGTGGCTCGCGCTCGCCGAATGGTCGGCCGCCCACACCAGGCCCGGCCCTGTGCCGGTCGGCTCGTCTGCCGGCCGGGGCACCGCGTGCTCGGCGACCCAGACCAGCCCCGGGCCGGTGCCGGCGACCAGCCTCCCGTACAAGGAGGAGGGTGCCGCCGCGCTCGCGGACTGGGACGCGGCTCCGCCCCGGTCGGAGACGAGCTTCACCCCGACCGCCACGATCAGCAGCGCGGCTATCGACGCCGCGATCCCGACCCGGGCGACCGATCGGCCGGCCCGGGCGGCGTGAACGGGGAGATCATGCGCTCCGTGGACCACCCGCTCACTCATGACTCCTCCCTTCCTCGGGGTCGGCGCCCCGGAGGGCTCCGACCGGCCCGGGATCGCTGTATTGCTGTATCAGTGTATCAATGCATCAGGACAGTGATACACTAGACCCATGGCCGGCCCGCTGTCAAGACTGAAGCTCGCCCAGGGCTCGGGCCTGAGCCTCTCCTCGCAGCTCAGGGCCCAGATCTCCCTCCTGATCGCCGACGGCGCGCTGCGGCCGGGCGACGCGCTCCCGGCCGTACGCCCCCTGGCGAAGGAGCTGGGCGTGAGCGTGAACACGATCCGGGCGGCGTACACGTGGCTCGAAGCCGACGGCCTGGTGCACACCCGGCAGGGAGTCGGCACGATCGTGCTCGAGGCGCCGGCGCGAGGGCTCGCGGCCGGGCCGGCGCCGCTGGGCTCGAACGCGATCGGGGTGCTGATCGCCGGGCTCGACCCCTTCTACCTGCCGTTGCTGCGCGGGATCGAGGAGGTCGCCGACGACCACGGGATGCTGGTCCTGGTCGCCGACACCCAGGACTCGTCCGAGCGCGCGACGGCGGTGATCCGTCGCCTCGTGGCGAGAGGGGTGGATGGCCTGATCGTGGTCTCGGTCGGCGAGCTCGACCGGCCGAGCGGTGATCGAGGTCCGTTCCCTCCGGCGGTGTACGTCGACCAGCCCGCCGCGGAGGGGTACGGGGTCGTGTTCAACGCCGAGCACGGCGGATACCTGGCGACGGCGCACCTGCTCGACCACGGCCATGAACGCGTCGGCCTGGTGACCGTGCCCGTCGGCTGGCCGAACGTCGCCCCCCTCGCCGAGGGGTACCGACGAGCGCACGCGGAGCGGGGACTTGCACCGTCCCCCGACCTGATGGTCGAGGTCTCGGGCTTCACCGTCGACGCGGGCCGCGAGGGTCTGGCCCGCCTGCGCGAGCTCGCCGACCCGCCGGGAGCCGTGTTCGCCATCGGGGCTGTGTTGGCCTTCGGCGTCCTGGACGGAGCGCGCCGAGCCGGAGTCCGCGTGCCCGGCGACCTGGCCGTCGCCGGCTACACGGACGTGGGATTGGCCGCGCTCGTCGAACCACCCCTCACCATGGTCTCGGTGCCGGCGCACGAGAGCGGCCGCCGCGCGGCGACCACCCTGGTCCGGCTGATCCGTGGCGAACGCGTTCGGTCACGCGTCGAGGTCCTGGACGTGGACCTCGTGGTGCGCTCGAGCTGCGGCGACCATGGGCCCCGCTAGAGGGGGCAGAGCGCCGCGACGGCGGGCAGGCACACCTCGAGCTCGCCGCCGACGAAGACCATCTGCACGTCGATCTCCTCGAGATCCTCGAGCGGGACGTCCTGTGGGTCCTCGGACAGGACCACCAGGTCGGCGAGCAGGCCCGGCGCGAGCTTCCCGAGGTCGTCCTCGGCGAACACGCCGTACGCACCGGCCGAGGTGAGCAGTCGCAGCACCTGATCCATCGTGAGGCGTTGAGCTCGCATCCACCGTGGGACGCGGTCGCCGGGCTCCTGCGCCTTCGTCGTGGCCTGCCGAAGGGCAGACATCGCGGTCGTCGGCGCGAGGTCCGGCGCCGTACGGCGTATCCGTGCTCCCCATCGTGCGCAGCCGCCGGATCTCCGCCAGGTCGCGCCACCGTCCGAGGAGGTCGAGGCGATCGGGCGTGAAGACCTCTCGAAGGTCCCTGGCCCACGACGAGTCGACGAACGTGACCTGGATCGAGGGGAGGACGCCGAGTCGCCGCATCCGGGCGATCTGGTCGTCGCGCAGCACGATCAGGTGTTCCAGGCGCGCTCGGAACCGCCGTCCCCGGCGCCCGTCGAAGGCGCGCTCGAGCGCGTCGAGGATCTCGTCCGTCGCCCCATCGCCGCACGTGTGGGCGGAGATCTGCCATCCCGCGTCGTGGATCCGCGCGACGAGCCGGCGAAGGGCTCGTCGCCGCCAGTTGAACTGCCCGAGGCTTCCGTCGTCCCGCGGCTCGCTCAGGTAATAGGTGTTCGGGTTGCATTCGTCGATGAAGAACTTGGCCCCCCCCAGGCGGAGCAGCCGCCCTCGAGCGCCGCCTGGATCGCCTGCTCCGCCGTCGAGACCCCGTAGAGCTCGCGGTCGCCGATCCACGCCCGGTGCCGCGAGACCCATCGTGGCGAGGAGCGCGGTCGCGGCGACGAAGGCAAGGACGCGGCGCATCGCGGAACGGTGGCATCGACGCCCGTGCGGGTCAAACCGCGAGGTTCCGGCCGGACGTCTCGCCGGCTCGAGTCTCGATCAGGGCCAGATGTCGCCGACGGTGAAACCCTCGGGGAACGGGTCCGTTTCGTCGAGCACGTAGTCGGCGAACCCGGTGATCCAGGCACGGCCGCCGAGCACGGGGACGACGGCGGGACGGTCGCCGACCGTGGTCTCCTCGACCAGCCGACCGACGAACCGCGTGCCGAGGAGTCCCTCATGCACGAAGTCCTCTCCCAGCCCCAGCTCGGCGCGAGCGTGGAGCACGGCCATGGCCGCGCACGTGCCCGTCCCGCACGGCGAGCGGTCGATCGCGCCGGTCCACGTCTCCGGCCGGTCCCAATCGATGTCGCCGGTCGAGACCACCACGGCGTTGCGCCGCGTCGACGAGCTC
>DASUTU010000159.1:0-21544 GCA_036374435.1 Actinomycetota bacterium
CCTGAGGCAGAGGTGACTGACGGGTCGAGAATCGACCGTCCGGTGAACCGAGGGAGCGGCCGCCACCCGGCGGCCGCTCCCCTCGGTTTGCGCGGCCGCGGCGGCACGGGGGAGGATGGTCGCCCGTGAAGACGACCGACGAACAGGCCGCCGGTGCGGAGGCGACGCCGGAGCGGCAGCCGGAGCGACCGGTCTCCGTGGAACGGGTCCCGCCGGTCCGCATCGTCGCCGCCCTCGTGGGGGCGGTGGCTCTCGTCGCGATCTTCCTGTGGGGGTTCGACTTCCTGAGGCGGCCGAACCCGAACCGGCTGACCGTGGTGGGCGTGGCGATCCTGGTCGGCGGGGCCGGGGTCTTCCTCCTGTTCTGGGAGATGAACCGGCTCGTGGACATCGTGTCGGTCCGGTTCCGCGAGACGATCCGCCCCTACGTCTTCGTCGGGCCGGCGCTCGTCCTGCTCGCGGTGTTCCTCGTGTACCCGGTATTCCGGACCTTCCTGGCGAGCTTCCAGAGCAGGAACTCGACGGAATTCGTCGGGTTCGAGAACTACCAGTTCGTGTTCACGGACAACGTGATGCTGACGGCGATCCGGAACACGGCCGGCTGGATGATCCTCGTGCCGATCGTCGCCGTCAGCATCGGGCTCGCGTTCGCCACGATGGTCGACCGGCTTCGTCGGGGCGAGGCGGTGGCGAAGTCGCTGATCTTCCTGCCGATGGCCATCTCGTTCGCCGGGGCGTCGATCACCTGGCAGCTCATCTACAACTACCGCCCGCAGGGCTTCGGCAGCAACATCGGGCTGCTGAACGGGATCGTGCTCGGGCTCGGCCAGGATCCGGTGAGGTGGTTGGAGCTTCAGCCATGGAACAACCTCCTGCTCATGGTGATCATGGTGTGGATGCAAACCGGGTTCGCCATGGTCGTGCTCTCCGCCGCGATCAAGTCGATCCCCGATGAGATCATCGAGGCGGCCAGGATCGACGGCGCGTCCGAGCTCCAGGTCTTCTGGCGCATCACCGTTCCCTCGATCCTGCCCACGATCGTCGTGGTAACGACCTACATGGTGATCAACTCCTTGAAGGTGTTCGACATCGTGTTCACGCAGCCGGCGCAGGCCGAGAACAACGGCACGGTGGTGATCGCCGAACGGATGATCCGGTGGTTCTTCCTCCAGGATCACAACGGCCGCGGCGCCGCGATCGCCGTGATCCTGTTCCTGGCGGTCATTCCCGTGATGGCGTGGAACATCCGGCGGTTCCGCGAGCAGGAGGCCATCCGATGAGCGTCGCCCCTGCCATCCCCCCGGCCGCTCCCGTCGAAGCCCAACGCAGCGGGAACGTGGGCGACGTGCGACAGGGTGGGTGGCTCATCCGCATCACGATCATCCTGATCGTCGTGGTGTGGTCGATCCCGACGCTCGGAGTGCTGATCACGTCGCTCCGAGACCCGGAGCTGGTAAACACGTCGGGGTGGTGGACGGCCCTCGGGCACCCGTTCCGGGCCGCCGAATGGACCCTGGAGAACTACCGCAACGCCATCGACGCGTCGGGCTTCGGCAACGCGTTCCTGAACAGCCTGGCCGTCACGATCCCCGCCACGGTGATCCCGATCACGATCGCGGCGTTCGCCGCCTACGCCTTCTCGTGGATGGAGTTCCGGGGGCGGTTCATCATGTTCGTGACCGTTGTGGGGCTCCTGGTCGTTCCGTTGCAGATGGCGATGATCCCGATCCTGCGTCTGTTCGTCGGCGGCGCCACGTTGTTCGGAGTGCGCATCTTCCCGGACCTGGACCTGAACCAATCGTTCCTGGGCATCTGGCTCGCGCACACCGGGTTCGGGTTACCCCTGGCCACGTATCTGTTGCGCAACTACATCGGCTCGTTGCCGTCGTCGATCATCGAGTCCGCGAAGATCGACGGGGCGGACCACTTCACGATCTTCTGGCGGCTCATCATCCCGTTGTCCGTCCCCGCCCTGGCCGCGTTCGCCATCTTCCAGTTCATGTGGGTCTGGAACGACCTGCTGGTCGCGTACGTGTTCCTGGGCGGCGCCGGACAGAACCGGGTGCTGACGGTGGCGCTGCGGAACCTGGTCGGCGCGACCCGTCAGGACTGGCAGCTCTTGACGTCGGCGGCGTTCATCTCGATGGCGCTGCCGCTGGTCGTGTTCTTCTCGCTCCAGAAGTACTTCGTCCGCGGACTGACCGCCGGCTCCGTCAAGGGCTGAGCTCGCCGTGGGGCGGTGGACCCGAAGGTCCCGGCCCGCCGGGGCCGAGCCCCTGTCGCCGCGCAAGAAGTGGCGGGCCATCACGCTCGCCACCATCCTGCTCGCGCCGGCGTTCTGGTCGCTCCTGGCCGGCGTGGTGTCGGTGGCCTCGGACGACCCGCAGGCTCCGGCACCCGGTCCGCTGATCGCGTTCGGGCTGGCGGTCATCCCGTTCGTGTTCGTCGTGCTGGCCTTCGCCTCCGAACACCCCCGGGCGCCGGGGGCGACCGTCTGGGCCATGGTGCTCTCCCTGGTGGTCGGGATCCCCGTCTCGGCGGCCGCGCCGGACGCCGTCACCGGGTTCGTCGCCGGCCTGGGGGCGGGGGGGATCGCCGCCCTGCGGAGCGACCCGATGCACTCGTGGAAGGTGCGGGCCGTCGCGGTGGCGGTGGTCAGCGTCGCGGTGTTCCTGCTGGTGATGGTGTCCGACCTGGCGTTGGTCCTCGCCCCGGCCCTGCCGTTCACGGCGATCGGCGTCGCCGACCACGTCTCCGAAGGACGCGCGCGGGAGCGAGCCGGGGGTCGCTAGGCTCTGGTTCGTGGCCGAATTCGACCTCCTGGTCCTGGGAGACGCGAAGCCGGACCTGATCCTCGGCGGGACCGACGAGATCGCGTTCGGCCTGGGCGAGCGCATCATCGAAGGCGCCCGTCTCACGCTCGGGGGCTCGGGCGCGATCTGCGCGTGCGGCGCGGCGGCCCTCGGGCTCCGGGTCGCGTTCGCCGGCGTGGTCGGCGACGACGAACACGGGACGTTCGTCGCGGGAGCGCTGGGGGCGCGAGGGGTCGACACGAGCGGGCTCCGCATCGACCCCGAGGTTCCCACCGGCGTCTCGGTCGTCCTGAAGCGGGGCGACGACGAGGCCGTGCTCACGTCGCTCGGCAGCGTCGCCACGTTCTCGTCGGATCACCTCGACCCTGCCGCGCTCGCGTCGGCCCGGCACGTCCACGTCGCCTCGTATTTCCTCCAACACGCCCTGCGTCCGTCCCTCGGCGAGCTCTTCGCGCGGGCCCACGCGGCCGGGGCGTCGACCTCGATCGACCCCAACCGCGACTACACGGGCGACTGGGACGGCGGGCTCTTCGACCTGCTGGACGCGACCGACGTCTTGTTCGCCAACTCCTCCGAGGTCCGCGAGATCACCGGCGTGGACGACGTCGACGTCGCGGCCGAGGCGCTCGCCGAGCGCGGCACGGTCGTCGCGGTGAAGTTCCTCCAGGGAGGCGGCCTGGCGGTGTGGGCCGATGAGATGGTGCGGTCGGAGGCCATCCCGACCACGGTCATGGACACCACCGGGGCCGGCGCGAGCTTCGCGGCCGGGTTCATCGCCGGCCGCTTGGAAGGCTGGTCGCTGGACCGGTGCCTGGCGCTCGCCGCAGCCTGTGCGTCGCTCTCGACCCGGGGGGTGGGCGGCACGGCGGCGCAGCCGAGCATGGAGGAGGCGCTCGGCGCGCTCGAGGCGACGGCGTGATCCCCCGCCGCGGCCTGGCCCCCGTTTGACCCCTCCGGAGGCCTGACCGCCGGATCGCGCTGCGGGCCAGGAGGGTCGGGGCGCGCTGCTACCGTCACGCCGTGCCCGCGCGATCCCTCGTGGTCCGTCCCGGCGTCGCCGTGCAGGTCCTGTACCTGCTGTTCGGCGTCACCATCGCGGCGTTCTTCCCGTTCCTGGCGTTGTTCCTGTCGGCACGTGGGCTGTCGGCGGGCCAGATCGGCATGGTGATCGCCGCGATGGCCGTGGGGCGGATCGCGGCGGGTCCGGTCTGGGGCCACGTCGCCGACACGTCGCTCGGCCGCCGAACGACCCTGCAGATCGGGGCGTTCGGGGCGGCGGTGGTCGCGCTGGGGTTGTTCCTCGTCGAGCGGTACGCGGCCATCCTCGTGCTGGGCTTCGTCTTCGCCACGTTCAGCGCCAGCACGGGGCCGAACCTGGACGCCATCGCGCTCGCCCATCTGGGCGAGGAGCGCATGAACGAGTACGGGCGGATCCGTGGGTGGGAGAGCCTGAGCTACGCCGTGGCCTGCCTGCTGATCGGGCTCACCCTCGAAGGCACCAGCCCGACGTGGGCGATGCCGATCTACGCCGGCTCCAGCCTGGCCGTGTTCGCCTGGACCGCCACGCTGCACCACGACCGGCCGGTCCGTGGCGAATCGCACGGCCGGCTCGGCGCCGTCGGCGCCGTCTTCCGCGAGGCGCCGAAGTTCTGGCAGTTCACGCTGGCGCTGCTGCTCGTGTGGATGGGGTTCAACGCCGCATGGAACTTCGTCGCGCTGAAGATCCAAGAGGGCGGCGGCGGACCGTTGCTGGTGGGCGTGGGGACCGCGCTCGGCGGGCTGGTCGAGGTCCCGGTGATGCGGATGTCGTCACGGCTGGGGCGTTCGTGGGGCCTGCGACGGGTGTTCGTCCTCGGATGCTGCGTCTACTCGCTGGGGTTCCTGCTCTGGGGGCTCATCACGGATCCGACGATCGTCTCGCTGCTCACGGTGCTCGAGGGGATCGCCTTCGGCCTCCTGTTCACCACCGGGGTCGTGATCATCGGGAAGATGGTGCCGCCGAGGCTGCACTCGACCGGGCAGTCGATGTGGGTCACGGTCAGCTTCGGGATCTCGCCGATCCTGGGCGCCGGGATCGGCGGCTGGGTCTACCAGACGTTGGGAACGGCGACGCTGTACGCGGGGGCCTCGGGGCTGGCGCTGGGCGGGGCGGTCGTGGCGTGGGTCGCCCTGTCGCAGCCGACGCTGGCCAATCCCCAACCAGAGGTCGAGCCGGTGCTCTGACCCGGAAGGGCTCGGGGTCTGGAGGAGCGAGCGCGAACGCGCGAGCGGTAGCCCCCCGAGGTCGGTTGGTGCCGCGCCGAGCGGTTCGCGTACGATAGCCGCGGCCGACGAACGAGGGGGTTGCACGTGGTCAGCGCGTACATCCTGATCCAGACCGAGGTCGGCAGGGCCAGTCACGTCACTCGAGAGATCTCGGGCATCAAAGGCATCGTGCAGGTGGATGGAGTCACCGGTCCGTACGACGTCATCGCCAGGGGCGAGGCGGCCGACCTGGACGAGCTGGCGAAGGCGATCGTCATGCCGATCCAGTCGGTGGAGGGGGTAACGCGGACCCTCACCTGCCCCGTCCTGCAGTTCTAACCGAACCACCGACGGCGCTCCCCGCGCGGATGGGTTCGACCCGCCCGCCGTAGGCTTTCGCCATGCGGGCCCCGGCGTCCCCGCCGTTGCCGCGACGAACGCTCCTGGAGGAGACGTTCGTCGTCTTGTCGCTCTCGGTCCTCGCGAGCGCGGTCTTCGCCGTCCTGCGGTTGATCGAGGCCCCGCTGAGCGGCGTGGCGGTCGCCTCCGTCAACCAGAGCACCCAGCTGGCCCGGCAGGTGTTCGGTGTGGCCTTCGGCCTCGCCCCCGTGTGGCTCGTCACGTATCTGGTGCGGCGCGCCGGGGAGGGCGCCGCCGCCATCGGGCTCACCTGGGACCGGCCGCGCCCGGACCTCGTCCGAGGGTTCGTGTTGTTCGTCGTCATCGGGATCGGTGGCATCGGGGTGTACCTGGCGGCGGTGGAGCTCGGCGTGAATCGCTTCGTCGTCCCCGTGCCGCCGCTCGGGCACTGGTGGACGGTGCCCGTCCTGCTGCTGAATGCGGCCGAGGCGGCCCTGCTGGAGGAGATCGTGGTGGTGGCCTACCTCATCACCCGCCTCCGTCAGCTCGGCCTCACCGAGGCGGCCGCCGTCGGCTCGAGCGCCCTGCTTCGCGGGACCTACCACCTGTATCAAGGCTGGGGTGGCTTCCTCGGGAACCTGGTGATGGGGGTGCTCTTCGGCCTGATCTTCGCTCGAACCAGGCGGGCCTGGCCCATCGTGATCGCGCACTTCCTCCTGGACGTCGGGGCCGGCGTGGGGTTCATCCTGTTCCGCGAGCACCTCCCCGGATTCTCGTAGGGGCGCTGGTGCGGACCGCCGTGGTCGTCGCGAACGGCGGACCGGCCATCCTGGTGGTCCCGGCGTCGTCCACGCTCGACCTGGATCGCTTGGGCGACGCCGTCGGCGACCCGGTCGTGATCACCCCGTTGACCGTCGAGCACCACTCGGCCGCGCCGACGAGATAGTCATTGGAGGGTGCGGGGGATCCGCCGCTCGAAGCGGCGGACCCGCGGCGCCTCCGTTCCTTCGCCGACCTCGAGCTCGATCCGCACGTGGTACGCCTCGGCGTCGCTGTCGACGCGAAGCCGGGAGGCGGAACGAACCGTCGCCTCTCGCCAGGCCAGCTCGTAGGTCGCGCTCGCGTCGACGAAGGCGCGCCCCGGATCTTCGGTCGAGACGCCGACCGTGCCCTCGTACCGCTGCGTGGTTGCCGGGGCGACGCCGTCGGGAGGGCTCACCGCGCCGTAGCGGAACACCGCACGTGTCTCCCGTCGCGCCACGTCGTGTTCGATCCGCCACACGAGGTCGGCGAGGTCGTCGCCTCGGGCGGACTCGCGGTCGGCCTGTGGGCGTCGGGGGGGCGGCAGGGTGGGGCGTTGGCGGATGGGGGACGGCCCATCCAGCGTGGACAGGACGAGCCGGGAGGCGCCTCGGTCGATCTCGAGCGCGCCGGGGCGCGGGGGCGGCCAGGCGTTCGGCCAGTCGGCGCCGGCCAGGTCGAGCCGGACCCGGTGTCCCGGCTCGAACACCCACGACGTGACCTCCAGCTCGAGCGTCACCTCGACCGGCTGCCCGGGGACCAGCGGTGAGGGGATCTCACGCGACTCGCGATGCGCCAGGTTCAGCAGCCCGCGGGTGACGAGCTGCGACGTGCCGTCGGGATGAACGTCGCAGAGTTTGGCCGAGAGGTACGCGACCGGCGCCGAGCTGGCGATCGAGATGGTGACCCGCGGGTGGCCGAGGATCTCGAGCTCGCCGTCGAGGGGTTCCCAGTCGTAGACGAGGCTGTGCACCTCGTCGGGCCGCTGGTCCTGCGGCTGGCCCCACGGGAGCCCCCCGGCGCAGCTGATCCACGCCGTCCACCCCACGTCGCCACGGATCTCGAGCCGGTCGGGCCCGTCCCCGGGCCGGTCGGCCGAGGCCGAGGCGAGCGGCAGCGCCACGTCGCGGCCGCGCTCCAGCGGCCATCCGGGCTCGAACCGCCACTCCCCCCGATAGACCGCGAGATCGTGCGCCGGCGGCGTGGGGCGCCGGACGAACAGGACGATGGGTGGGTCGCGGTCCACGCCGTTGGCGATGCCCTTCAGCCAGCGGTCCCACCACCGGACCATCTCCGGGACGAGGTCGACGTTCGGGCCCGGCCGAGAAGTCTCGGTCGAGGCGTGCGCCCACGGCCCGGCGAGCAACCGTTTCGGGCACCGCAACGACGCGAACCCGCGCAGGGCGATGTTCGTGTAGCCGTCGGCCCATCCCGTGACGAGCATGGTGGCGGCCTCGATCGCCCTGTAGTCCTCGCGCAGCGAGCCGTGTTTCCAGTAGTCGTCGTAGGTCTGGTGCTCGAGCCAGTTCGTGGTCCACGGCTCGTAGCCCTCGAACCGGCGCCGCCATTCCTCGCGCCATCCCTCGCCGAAGACGCGGGGATCGGGCGGCAGGACGTTGCTGGCCTCCATGTAGGTGGGCCAGTCCGCCAGGTCGAGCTGCTTCAGCGCGCCGCCGAAGTAGTGCACGTCGTCGGCGTACCGATCGTCGGAGGCGAAGATCGAGCAGATGGCTTTGAGGGCGGGCGGGCGCCGCATCGCCACCTGGAGCGAGTTGAAGCCGGACCACGACGTCCCGTACATCCCGACGTTGCCGTTGCTCCACTCTCGCTCCGCCAGCCATTCGATCACGTGCCCGATGTCCTCGTGCTCCTGGACGGTGTATTCATCCAGCGGGAGCCCTTCGGAGGACCCGGTGCCGCGGACGTCGAGCCGGCACACGGCGTAGGCGAACTCGTCGGCCAGGCGTTGGTACTCCTCGCGGTACGACGCGGTGAGGTCGTCCTTGCGATACGGCAGCGCCTCGAGCAACGCGGGCCACGGCCCACCGTCCTCGGGCAAGAACATCGTGAGCGCCAGTCGCACCCCGTCCGGCATCGGGACGAAGTGGTCCTGTGTCTCGGCCACGGTCAGGACGCCCCGGCCATGGTCACAACCAGGAGTCGAACCAGGCCCGGCGGGCCCAGTCGGCGTCGGAGAGCGGTCCGCCCGTGAGCATCGGCCAGAACCAGGCGAACAGACCCACCGCCAGGACCACGAAACCCACCGCCGCCGGGAGGTAGGGGCGGACGGTCCGGGCGCGCTCGGGCGTGGAGCGCAGTCCCTCCAGGCGGATCTCGGACAGGCGCTTCAGCGCGTACGTGCAGGCGAGAACGAGGAACGGGGTGAGGGGCGTGGCGTAGAAGAGGAACTGCGGCCGCGAGACGAAGAGCCACGGCACGTACAGGCCCGCCACGACGATGACGACGAACCCGGCTCGCCAGTCGCGGGACCGGACCCACGCGACCACCGTGTACGGGATCGCCAGGAGGCTTCCCCAGAAGATGGCCGGGTTGCCGTTGGCGTAGATCACCTTGCGGACCCCTTCGACCGCGTAGTCGGCGTAATACAGGACCGGCCGCGACAGCAGGAGCCACCGCCACGCCTCGGACAGGTAGGGGTGGATCGCCTCGCCGGTGGCTTCGTCGACCACACCGAGGTCGCGGTGGTACTCCCACATCTCCTGCTGGAGCCGGGCCCACCGCCCCAGGTCCCACCCGAAGTAGGCGAACCATCCGACGTACGTCGCCACGTACACGACGGCCGGCACCGCGAGGAACGCGAGGATCATGCCGAATCCCTCGGCCGTCACCCCGGCCAGGACCGGCCGGTCCACGGCCACCCGCCGCCGCCGCGTCACCTCCCACAACGCGGCCAGGACGGCGGCCGCGCCGATCGCGGTGAGCGCCGACCACTTGGTGGCGAGCCCGGCGCCGAGCGCCGCCCCGGCGGCGAACCGCCACGGGCGCCACAGCGGCGCGGGGACCTGCCTCCGCGGCTCCGGTTCGGGATCGGGAGTGGGCTCGGCGGCCGGCGGGGGCTCGGCGCGACGTTCGATCCACCGCCGGTCGAGCAGCAGGAACAGGAAGCCCAGGACGATCCAGAACGTGACGAACACGTCGAGCATCGCGGTGCGCGACTGGACGAGGTGCAGGCTTTCCACGGCGAGGAGCAGCCCGGCGACGAAGCTCCACAACGGGCTCCCGAACAGGAGCAGGACGATCCCGGCGAGGAGGACCACCGTCGCCGTACCGATCACCGCGCTGGAGATCCGCCAGCCGAACGAGTCGGTCCCGGCGGCGGCCTCCCCGGCGGCGATCATCCACTTGCCGAGCGGCGGATGGACCCAGGCTCCCGTGTCGTTGCGGTCCTCACGCCAGAACCGCTCGTCGCCGCTGTTGATGTCGCAGCGTTCGTTCGAATGGCCGAGGAAGATGCAGGCGGACTTCGAGTAGTAGTACTCGTCGAAGATCCGGCGCTGCGGGAAGCCCAGATGCGTGAAGCGAAGCAGGCCCGCGATGGCGGCGACGGCCAGGAGCGCCACGACGGGACGGTTGAGCTTCGCGAGCAGCGGGGACATCCGGGCGATGGTACGGCAGCCGAACCCGTTCGGCGGGAAGGGCAGCGGCGCCGGGTCACCGATCGGGAGGATCCGCTCGGCGAACGACGAACGGCAACCCCTGGACCACCTCGTCGATCGATCCGGGTCCGAGCGTACAGCCTTGTGGCGCAAGGAGAACGAGGACTCATCCGCCCTCGTGGATCCCGAGCTTCTTCGGGAGCGGTGTGGCCGAGCAGTCGCGGCGTCCGTCGTACGTCATGGCGACACCCGTCGTCGCGTCGTGGGAGCATCCATCGCGTGAGCGGCCGCGTGTACCTCATCGGTACCCCGATCGGGAACCTCGGCGACCTGTCCGACCGAGCACGCCGGACGCTGGGCGAGGTGGATCTCCTGGCCGTCGAAGACACCCGACGGGCCCGAACGCTCCTTCGTCACGCGGGGATCGACCGGCCGATGGTCTCGCTGTTCGAGGGCAACGAGCGCGAGCGCACCGAGGAGCTGCTGGCTCGCCTCCGCGACGGCGTGGTCCTCGGGCTCCTGACCGACGCCGGCATGCCCGCGATCTCGGATCCGGGGTTCCGCCTGGTGCGCGCCTGCGTGGAGGAGGGGATCGACGTCCGGGTCGTCCCCGGGCCCTCGGCGGCGACCTCGGCGCTCGTGGTGTCGGGGTTGCCCGTGGACCGGTTCACCTTCGAGGGGTTCCTGCCCCGGCGGTCCTCGGAGCGGCGGGCCCGGCTGCGGTCCCTGGCGGACGACCCCAGGACGCTGATCGTGTTCGAGTCCCCTCGCCGTTTGGCCGGATTGTTGCGGGACGTGGTCGAGGAGCTGGGCGACCGGCGGGTGGCCGTGGCTCGGGAGCTGACCAAGCTGCACGAGGAGGTCCTCCGCGGCCATGCCACGGAGGTGTTGCGGCGGGTCGGCGACGGCGTGCGGGGCGAGGTGACCGTGGTGATCGAGGGGGCGCGCCGACCGGAGGCGCCGTCGCTCGAGGAGCTGGTCGAGGAGGCGGCGGAGCTGGTGGCGCTCGGTCGCCGAAAACGCGAGGCGGCGGCGGTGGTGGCTCGCGAACGGGGCGGGAGCGCCAACGAGATCTACGAGGCGCTGGTCCGCCGTCCGTCCCACTGAGCCGGCGAGCGCACACCCTCCGTTACCATGCGCTCATGGGCCGCGACGTCTTCTACATCACGACGCCGATCTACTACCCCAACGACGTGCCGCACATCGGGCACGCGTACAACGCGGTGGCCACGGACGCCATCGCCCGTTTCCACCGGCTGCGAGGCGAGCGCGTGTTCCACCTGACCGGGACCGACGAACACGGGCTCAAGCTCCAGCGGGCCGCGGAGGCCGCCGGCATGGAGCCGCAGGCCTGGGTCGACGCGATGGAGCCGCGCTGGCGGGAGGTCTGGGCTCGCCTGGACATCGCCAACGACGACTACATCCGGACCACCGAGCCCAGGCACGAGAAGGCCGTCCAGAAGCTGCTCCAGGACGTCTACGACAACGGTCGGGACGACATCTACCTGGGGACCTACGAGGGCCTGTACTGCGTGTCGTGCGAGGCCTACTACCTTCCGGTGGACCTGCTCGAGGGTGAGCTCTGCCCGATCCACGAACGCCCGGTCGAACACGTCACCGAGGAGAACTACTTCTTCCGGCTCTCGGCGTACGCCGAGCGCCTCCTCGAGCGCTACGAACGCCATCCCTCCGCGGTGGAGCCGGAGACGCGGCGCAACGAGGTGCTCAGCCTGATCCGCGGCGGGCTCCAGGACTTCTCGATCAGCCGGACGAACTTCCGCTGGGGGATCCCGCTGCCCTGGGATCCCGACCACGTGTGTTACGTCTGGTTCGACGCCCTCACGAACTACATCACCGCCGCCGGGTACGGGACCGACCCCGAGCGGTTCGCCGCCGTGTGGCCGGCCGACGTCCATCTCATCGGCAAGGACATCCTGCGGTTCCACGCCGTCTACTGGCCGGCCATGCTCATGGCGGGCGGGGTCGAGCCGCCCACCCAGGTCTGGGCCCACGGGTTCCTCACCGTCGGCGGGAAGAAGATGTCGAAGACCAACGCCACCGGCATCCACCCCTTCGAGCTCGTGGACCACTTCGGCGTGGATTCCTACCGCTATTACTTCCTGCGCGAGATCCAGTTCGGGCAGGACGGCAGCTTCTCGTGGGAATCCATGGTGGACCGGCACAACGCCGACCTGGCGAACGGCCTCGGCAACCTGGCCAGCCGCGTGCTCGCGATGCTCGGTTCCTACTTCGACGGCGCCGTTCCCGAACCGGACGTCCCCGGCGCGGAGGACGACCTGCCGGAGGTGATCTCCGACGCCGCGGCGCGGTACGACCGGCATCTGGGCGATCTCGCCTTGTCGCAGGCGCTGGGGGCCGTGTGGGACGTGGTCGACCGGGCCAACGGGTACCTGGTGGACCGGGCGCCCTGGAAGCTCGCGGGGGAGGAAGACCGCCGGGGCGAGCTCGCCTCGGTCCTGTACGCCGCGGCCGAGACGCTGCGCGCCCTCGCCGTGTTCGTCTCGCCGGTCATGCCGAGCGCCGCCGCTCGCCTGTGGGAGCAGCTCGGGATCGGCGAGCCGTTGCAGGACCAGCACCTTCCCGAGGCGGCCGGGTGGGGAAAACTCGCGCCCGGGACGAAGACCACCAAAGGCGACGCGTTGTTCCCGCGCCTCGACTCGTGACTGAGGGTTGACCGAAACACGTTTCACGTGCGACTCCTCCCCTCGAGTAGGGGTGCACCCAGCGCGTTCGCCGCGCGCGGGTCTGCACGATGATCCGGACCGGCGACTCGACCCGAGGTCGAGCACCCTCATGTCGCCGAGGCGATGATCGAGCCGAAGGCTGAAGTCGGGGTGCAGAGCCTCGCGGTTGATTCCCACAGCCACCTCTTCCTCCTGGACGGAGGCCCAGATGCGGCCCTCGAGCGAGCGCTGCGGGCCGGGGTCGGCACGATCGTGTGCCCCGGGATCGACCCCGAGACCAGCCGTCGCTCGGTCGAGCTCGCCGAGTCCCACCGGTCCGTGTTCGCCACGGCGGGGTTGCACCCGCACGACGCCTCTCGGGCCGATCCCCGCCTGTTGGCCGAGATCGAGGAGCTCCTCGCGAACCCGCGCGTGGTCGCCGTAGGGGAGTGCGGCCTCGACTTCTTCCGGATGCGGTCCCCGCGCGAGGACCAGGAGCGGGCCTTCCGCGCGCAGATCGCGATGGCGCGAGACGCGGCGGTTCCGCTCGTCGTCCATGTCCGGGACGCGTGGGAGGCCATCCTTCAAGTGCTCGATGAGGCTCACGCCGAGCAGGTGGTCCTGCACTGCTTCACCGGCGGCGTCGAGATGGCGCGAGCGTGCATCGGCCGGGGCTGGTACCTGTCGTTCGCAGGGAACCTCACGTACCCGAAGAACGAACATCTGCGACGAGCGGCGGCCGTCGCTCCCCTCGACCGTCTCCTCGTCGAGACCGACGCGCCGTTCCTCGCGCCGCAGCGACTTCGCGGACGCGACAACGAACCCGCGAACGTCGTCGACGTGATCGAGGCGATCGCGCTCGCTCGGGGAGAACCCGTGGAAAACGTGCGAACAAGCACCGCTCGTAATGCGGCGAACGCGTTTCCGAGGCTCGGAGCGTTCGGCGAACGCCCCGAAAACGCCTCGAACGGACGTTCGGACTGAAGTTTGCAGTGAGGGTTGAGGGTTTGATACGTTGCCAACCCGTGCGTTTGGAGGCTTCGGTCCGGCCCTGCCGCTTCCCCCCGAGGCCTTCTTCCGACAGGAGGAAGGTGTATGCCGGTTCGTCCCTCGCGGGTCCGGCGGTTGCGGGCCCGCAAGGCGATGGGGAACGTGGCCCTGGCCGCCGCCGTGTTGACGGTGGCGGGCGGGTACCTGGCGATCCAGAAGAACGTCACCCTCGTCGTCGACGGACGCCAGCAGGCCCTTCGCACGATGAGCGCGGACGTTGGGGAGCTGCTCGACGCACACGGGATCGCGGTCGGGATCGACGACTCCGTCGTGCCGTCGGAGACGACCCCGATCGTCGACGGGATGACCGTGATCGTGGAGTTCGGCCTCCGGGCCGAAGGATCGAGTTGGGAACCCCCGGATGTGGGGGTCTGGGTGATGGAGGGCGTGGGCCGGCCCGGCACCGTGCTGTCGGGCCGGAGAGCGGAGACCTGGTTCTCCGCCGGAACGCCGGTCGGGCAGCAGGCGGTGGTCGCCGCGCGCGTCGTGGTGATGGGGAAGGACCACGACGTGCTCACGAACGCGACCACCGTGCGCGAGCTCCTCTCGGCCATGGGGATCGAGCCCGACGGTAACGACCGCGTCCGTCCATCACCCAGAACCCCCCTCAACCCGGCGTCGACGATCGTCTACACCTCGATCGACGTCGAGATGCGCGAGGTCGAGGTGCCGATCCCGCACACGACCATCAGCCGCTACACGGACGATCTGGCGCCCGGCGAGACCGAGACGGTCCGTCAGGGCGTCGACGGCCTCATGGTCGAGCGGTTCCGCATCAAGACGGTGAACGGCGAGGCGGCCTCCCGCACCCTCCTCGACCGGACCGTCGTGCGCGAGGCCGTGCCGGCCAAGCGGCTGGTCGGCCGTCCCCACGCGAACCAAGGAGTCCAGGTGGGCGAGGCGAGCTGGTATTCGTTCGCGCCCGGCGAGGGCCTCACCGCGGCGCATCCGTCGCTGCCCTTCGGTACGGTGGTGACCGTCACGAATCTCGACAACGGCAAGAGCGTCCGGGTGGTGATCAACGATCGGGGACCGTTCGGCGGGCGCCTCATCGACCTCAGCGAGCAGGCCTTCGCCCGCATCGCCCCGCTCGGCCAGGGAGTCTGCCAGGTCCGGCTCACCTGGTGAGATTCCGCCATCGCTCGGGCGGGCCGCGCTCCGCGACCTGGCCCGCCGGTACGGGGTCCGTCCCAACAAGGCGCTGGGCCAACATTTCCTGGCCGATCCGAACCTCGTGCGCGCCCTCGTCGCCGATGCGGGGGTGGGCCCCGGGGACCGGGTCCTCGAGGTCGGGGCAGGGTTCGGCTCGATCACGCTGGAGCTGGCGCGGGCCGGCACGCACGTGCTTGCGGTCGAGTTCGACCGACAGCTCGTTCCGGCGCTCCGCGAGGTGGCCGGCGGCCTGCCCGGTGTGCGCATCGAGGCGGTGGACGCGATGCGGGCCGACTGGGATCGGCTCCTCGAGGGCGACCAGTGGGTGTTGGTCGCGAACCTCCCGTACAACATCTCGGTCCCGCTCCTGGTGGAGCTGCTCGAGGACGTCCCGAAGATCGTGCGGTACGTGGTGATGGTGCAGCGCGAGGTCGGCGAGCGGCTGGTGGCCGGCCCGGGCGACGAGGCGTACGGGACGGTGAGCCTGCGCATGAGCTATCGGGCCGACACCGAGCTCCTTCGCCGGGTCCCGGCCGACGTGTTCTGGCCACGTCCCAACGTCGACTCGGTCCTGGTCCGGCTGGATCCCCGCCCGCCCTCGGTCTCGGTGGATCCGATCGCCTTGTTCCGCGTGGTGGAGGTCGCGTTCGGCGAGCGGCGGAAGACGATGGTGAACGCGCTCCGCCGGTTGGGGCGATCTCGGGACGAGGCCGAGGGGGCGCTCGTCGCCACGGGGATCGATCCGTCCACGCGTCCCGAGCAGGTGGGACTGGAAGGGTTCGCGAGGCTGACCGAGGGATTGCTGGCGCGGGGCTGGCGGCCGTGAACCCACGGGCGGTCACGAAGAACGCGCCGGCGAAGGTGAACGTCTTCCTCCGCGTCCTGTCCGCACGAGAGGACGGGTACCACGACCTGGAGAGCCTCGTCGTGCCGATCTCGATCGCCGACACGGTCACGGTGAGTCCCGACGACCGGCTGCACGTGGTGACCAGCGGGTCGCCTCGCCTAGCCGGCGAGGTCCCCGCGGGCGGGCTCAACCTCGCGCTGATGGCGGCCCTGGCGCTCGCCGACGCGTGCCCGGACGCCGGCGGGGCCCGGATCGAGATCGACAAACACATCCCGGTCGCGGCGGGTCTGGGAGGCGGGAGCGCCGATGCCGCCGCGACCTTGCTCGCCCTGAACGAGCTGTGGGGCTGCGGCCTCGATCGGGCGACGCTGGTCGATCTCGGAGAGCGGACCGGCTCGGACGTCCCGGCCATGGTGATGCGCGGGCCGGTGTTGATGTCCGGGCGCGGCGAGCTGCTGGCTCCGGCCGAGGTGGCTCCGTTCTGGGTCGTGGTGGTGGACCTGGGGTTCGGCGTGCGATCACCCGACGCCTACCGATGGTGGGACGAAGACGGCGGCGCGCCCGGGCCCGATCCGGCGCCGCTCCTCGAGGCCGCGGCGGCCGGCGACGCCGGCGCCGTCGGCCGGCTGGCCTTCAACGACCTCGAAGAACCCGTCGTTCGCCGCCACCCGGAGGTGGGCGAGGCCAAACGGTCGCTGCTCGAGGCCGGGGCGCTCGGCGCGCTGATGATCGGGAGCGGCTCCTCCGTGGTCGGTTTGTGCCGCAACCGGGCCCACGCCGAGGAGCTCGCGGACGGGTTCGGCGAGGCGTTCGCGGCGTCCGGCCCCGCGGTCGAGCGGGGATAATCGCAGGAGGTTCGATCCGGGGTCGTCTAACGGCAAGACGCGGGCCTTTGGAGCCCTCGATGGAGGTTCGACTCCTCCCCCCGGAACGTTGACCGAGATCACCTGTCCGAGGTGCGGCACCGCCAACCCGGCCACCAACCGGTTCTGCGGCAACTGCGGATCGCCGCTCGCCGGGGCGAGCGGCGCCCCCGCGCTGCCCGAGGTCGAGGAGCGCAAGGTCGTCACCATGCTGTTCGCGGACCTCGCCGCCTCGACCGAGATGGCCTCGCGGCTGGATCCGGAGGACCTGCGAGCCGTGCTCCGCCCCTATTTCGAGGCCATGGCCCGGGAGGTCGATCGCTTCGACGGGACGGTCGAGAAGTTCATCGGCGACGCGGTCGTCGCGGTCTTCGGCGCACCGGCGGCGCACGAGGACGATCCCGAACGCGCGGTTCGGTGTGCCCTGGCGATGCACCGGCGCCTCGACGATCTGAACCGGGAGCTGGCCGACCGGGCCGGAGGAGACCTCGCCCTTCGTATCGGCGTGAACACGGGCGAGGTGATCGCCCACGGGATCGAGGAGGGCATCGTCACGGGGGAGGCCGTCAACATCGCGGCCCGGCTGCAGGTGCTCGCCGACCCCGGGACCGTGGTCGTGGGCGAGCGGACGCGTCGTCACACGCGGGGGGCGTTCGACTACGCGGATCTCGGCGAGGTGAACGTCCGCGGCATCGACCGCCCACTTCGCGTCTGGCGGGTCGAGGGCGAACGGGCCGGCGCGGCCTCGACGTCCGGGACGCCGTTCGTCGGCCGGGACGTGGAGATGGAGCGGCTCCGGGACGAGTTCGACCGGGCTCTTCGCGAGGGACGGCCACGGCTCGTGACGATCGTCGGGCCTCCCGGGATCGGGAAGAGCCGGCTGTCGCACGAGGTCGAGCGGACCCTCCGTCGCGACCACCTGCGCGTCCTCCGGGGACGATGCCTCCCGTACGGCGACGGCCTCACCTACTGGCCGCTCGCGGAGATCCTCAAGGCCGATGCGGGCATCCTCGACAGCGACGAGCCCGAGGTGATCCGGGAGAAGGCCCGCGCGCGCCTGGATCCGAGGTTCCCCGGCGACGAGGGGATCGGGATCACCGGCCTGCTCCTGTCCTCGATCGGGGTCGAGCTCCCTTCGGACCCGCTGGCCGGCACCGACCCGGAGGCCGCCGCCGGCGTGATCGCCCGCGCCTGGCAGCGCTACCTGGAGACCATGACCGCCGAAGGGCCGGTGCTCGCGTTGATCGAGGACATCCACTGGGCGGACCCCAGCCTGCTCGACCTGATCGAGACGGTGCTCGGCCGCGCCGCAGGCCCGGCGCTCGTGCTGTGCATGGCGCGACCGGACCTGTTCGAGCGCCGCCCGGGCTGGGCCGACGCCCTGCCGAACGCCACCACGGTCCCGCTGTCGCCCCTGTCCGAACGCGACGGCGCCTCGCTCATCGAGCACCTCCTCGGCGGACGGGCCCCGCGGGAGGCCGTGACCGCGATCCTGCGGCGTTCGGAGGGCAATCCCTTCTTCACCGGAGAGCTCCTTCGGATGATGATCGAGGACGGGACGTTCGCCCGGACCAACGGGTCGTGGCGGCTGGTGCGCGAGCTCCCCACCGCGCTCCCGGACACCGTGCAGGGCGTCATCGCGTCCCGGATCGACCGCCTCCCGGCGCCCGAGAAGCGGGTGCTGCAGGGCGCCTCCGTCGTGGGGAGGGTCTTCTGGCCCGGCGCGGTGCAACGGTTGGCGCCGGTGGGCGGGGACGTTCTGGACCGCTTGGTCGACAAGGGCCTCGTGCTGGACCGGCAGGCATCCTCCATCGCCGGCGAACGCGAGCTGATCTTCAACCACATCTTGACCCGCGACGTCGCCTACGCGGGCCTTCCGCGCGCCCGCCGGGAGAACGCGCACGCCGTCGTCGGCGAATGGGTGGAGGAGATGACCCGGGGGCGCGCGGAGGAGTTCGCGGAGGTGCTCGCCTATCACTTCGAGTCCGGCGGGGACGACGAGCGCGCGGCGCGTTACGCGATGCTCGCGGGCAACCGCCACCTGCGGGTGTTCGCCGCCACCACCGCGATCGAGTGGTACGAGCGCGCGCTGCACACCGCGCCATCGAACGCGACGGCCATCCGGTCACGCATCGAGCTGCAACGCGGGGCGGCCCTTGAGCAGATCGGGCGGTTCGCCGACGCCCTGGCCGCGTACGAGACGGCGCTCGAGTCCGCGACGGCGGCCGGCGACGCCGAGCTGGAGGCGCGGGCGCTCGCCGCGCAGCCGCACGTGTTGTGGCTGCAGGACCGGTACGACGAGGGCCGCGAGCTCCTTCCCCGTGCCCTGGAGCGCGCTCGCGAGGTCGGACTCGCCGACGTCGAGGCCAGGCTCCTGTATACGGCCGGCACGATCCGATTCGGGCGGGGCGAGTTCGCCGAGGCGCTGCCGCTGCATCACCGGGCGCTGGAGGTGGCCACGGCCGCCGGCGACGTGGAGGGGCAGGCGCTCGCGCATCACGGGTTGTGCGAGACCTACTTCTTCCTGTGGCCCGTCGAGAAGAGCCTGGAGCACGGGCGCGTCGCCGACCGTCTGCTCCGCGAGCTCGGCCAGCGCTCGATGGTGGCCCACAACGAATACATGGTGTCCTGGGGGCTCGAGTTCCTGGGCCGGTGGGACGAGGCGTTCGCCACGGTGGACTCCTCGATCGAGACCTCGCGCGAGATCGGCAACCGGCGCGAGGAGGCCTTCGCGCTCTACAGCCGGGCGGAGCTCAACCTCGCCGTCGGCCGGTTGGACGAGGCGTGGGCGGCCGGCGAGGCCGGGATCACCCTGTTCCGCGAGCTCGGGCTGCCGCGAGGCGAGATCATCGGGTGGGGCGTCCTGAACGACGTCGCGGCCGAGGCCGGCGACCTGGAGCGGATGGTGGAGCAGGCGGCGGACGGGCTCCGGATCTGCGAGCTGCTCGGCGGCGTCTTCATGCGCCCCAACGTCCTCGCCTACGCGGGGTGGGCCGATCTGGTCGCCGGGAAGACAGATCGCGCCGAGAAGCGCCTCGGGCTGGCCCGGACGTTCGACGATGCCCCGCTCTCGGTGGCGTGGTCGGGCTGCGTCGAGGTCCAGGCGCGAGAGTGGGCCCGGGACCCGGGCGGCCTCCGTTCGATCGCGTCCCGGCTGGAGGAGCTCGTGCTGCCGCGTTCGGCCTTCTGGGGGGCGTGGGCGCCGTACGCGCGGGGCGCGGCGGCGTTGCTCGACGGCTCGCTCGAGGAGGCCCTGGCCGAGGCCCGGCGGGCGAGCGAGCTCGCGGGCGAGGCGGGGGACCGGCGCCTGCGATGGCGTGCCGGACGGGTGGCGTGGCTGGCGGCCGAGCGTCTGGGGCGGGACGAGGAGGCGGCGCGATATCGGGAGCAGGCGGTCGAGTCCGCTCGAGCGGTCGCCGGGGGGGCCTCCGGCAGGCTCCTCGAAGCCTTCCTGGCGCGCCCCGACGTAGCCGAGATCCTGGGCTGATCAGGCGTATTGCCATGCCGGGGCGGGCACGGGTACAAAGAGGAGCCCGCCCAGCCGGAGGAACCGTGCCCCCTGTCCCCAGGTCGTCCAGTGCCCGCCGGTCCCTGGCCGCGGTGGTGCTCGCGGCCGGGAAGGGGAAACGGCTCAAGTCGGCCGGGCCCAAGGTCCTTCATCCGATCTGCGGGCGCCCCGCGTTGTGGTGGGCGCTGCGCAACGCCAAGGCCGCGCGCCCCTCGCGCATCGTCATCGTGGTCCACCACGGAGCCGATCAGGTCCGCGAGGCCGTCCGATCCTGGCGCATCAGGCCCGAGCCCGTGTTCGTGGAGCAGGGGGACCCGCTCGGGACCGGCCACGCCGTCCTGGTTGCCGAGAAGGCGGTGGGCGCCGTCGACGAGGTGCTCGTCCTGGCCGGCGACTTCGACCCGGCCACACCGGAACACGTTCGGCAGCTCCTGCGCGTGCACCGGCGGACGAAGAGCGCCGCGTCGTTGTTGACCACCGTGGTACACGAGCCCGGACGCTACGCGAGGATCGTCCGCGACGGGACCCGGCTGGTGCAGATCGCGGAGGGCACCGACGCCCCGCCCGAGCTCCGGCGGGCGCGGGAGGTGTCCCTGCTGTTGTTCGCGTTCCGCCGGGACGACCTGTACCGGGCGCTTCCCCTCGTGGGGCGGGAGAACCGGCAGCGGGAGCTCTATCTGAACGAGGTGTTCCCGATCCTGATGGACAAGGGGGAGCGCGTCTCGGTCGTCGAGATCGACGTCGGCGGCGCGCTCGGCATCAACTCGCGGAAGGAGCTCGCGGCGGTCACGCGGGTCGTACGCGAACGGATCAACGCCGACCTTCTGGCCAACGGCGTGACGCTGCTCGACCCCGCCACAACGTACGTGGACGTGGACGTCCGGATCGGCCGCGACACCGTGATCCATCCGATGACCTTCCTGGAGGGCGGAACGCGGGTGGGCTCGGGCTGCGAGATCGGCCCGTCCACCAGGATTGTGGACTCGCGCGTCGACGACGGAGCGACCGTGCAGTTCTCGGTCGTGCGAGGGGGGCGGATCGGCGCCGGCGCCATCGTGGGGCCGTACGTCTCGATCCGGCCGGGCACCGTGCTCGAGCCCGGAGCCAAGGCCGGGACGTTTGTGGAGATCAAGAACTCTCGGGTCGGCGCGCGGTCGAAGGTCCCGCACCTGTCCTACGTGGGTGATGCGGACATCGGCCGCGACGTGAACATCGGAGCGGCGAACGTGTTCGCCAACTGGGATGGGTACGAGAAGCACCGGACTGTGGTGGCCGACGAGGTGCGGACCGGGTCGGATACGATCTTCGTGGCGCCGGTTCGGCTCGGCAAGGGGGCGGTGACGGGAGCGGGCTCGGTGATTACCAAGGACGTGCCGGCGGGGGCGCTCGGCGTCGAGCGGGGCGAGCAGGTCAACGTCGAGGGATACCGCAAACGCCGGGACGCCCGGGCCCGCCTCCGGGGGAAGAAGAAGGGCAAGGGGGCGCACTGACCGTGGAGATCGTCACGAAGAAGACGTTGATGTTGTTCTCCGGGACCACGCACCGGGCGCTGGCGCAGGAGATCGCCGACAACCTCGGCATCCCGATCAGCCCGTGCAAGATCTC
>DASUTU010000160.1:0-6199 GCA_036374435.1 Actinomycetota bacterium
CCGTTACGACGTGAGCCCCCGGGCCTTGCGCCTGAACCTGCCGCAGCGGATCGGCACGGCCCTGTGGCTGCCCATGCTGGTCATGGCGCTCATGGCGTTCCCGGTCGGCGTGGTCCTGGCGGGGATCCGGGCCAACGAGGTCGCGACCGGCGGCTCGCCGGACACGATCGCCGCGCTCGGGCACTTCGTCACCGCCGCGAACTTCGTCGGGTTCGCCTCGGTCTTCGCCGCGATCTCCTTCGCCATCGCGAGGATCCTGGGCGTGTTCCGGACCGGCGGCGGCGATCTCCAGGAGGCCGCCGGACGCACGGTCGAGACGCTGAAGATGCCGGCCATCGCCAAAGCCTTCCTCGGCCTGATGGCGATGGCCATGATGACCCTGGTCGGCGCGGTGGTCCTCCACGTGATCGCGGGAGGCGCGATCGTCGGGGACAGCGCCTACGCGCTCGCCAAGTCCGAGCAGTGGTCGATCTGGCTTGAGGGCGCCAGACGGTTCGGGATCGCCACGTACCTGCTGGCGATCGCGTTCGGGCTCGGCACGATCATCACGGTCCTGCGGTTCCAGGCGGTCCGGATCCGCGAGCTGCCCGACGAGGTGAAGCTGGGCGGCTGAACGATCGGACGGAGCCCGCCGAAACAAGGCGGACGGGGAGGCTCGAGACCGGGCCTCCCCTTCCGCATGCGGCCGGCTCGATCGATCGCGATCTGTCACCTCGCTGACGCTTCCGGCAGCGATCCGCGGGCCCCTGCGGTTCTCATGAGTGACGCCACTCGACGCAAGGAGGAGATTCGTCATGGGCAACGAGATCATCCAGGTGAACGACCAGGACTTCGCCACGACGGTCCTGGAGTCGGACCTGCCGGTGCTGGTGGATTTCTGGGCCGACTGGTGCCGTCCGTGCCACATCGTCGGCCCCGTCGTCGGGGAGATCGCCGACGAGCAGACCGGCAAGCTGCGAGTCGCCAAGCTCAACGTCGACGACAACCCGTACACCGCGCAGCAGTTCGGGGTCCTGAGCATCCCGACCCTGATCCTGTTCAGCGGCGGCGCCGAGCAGGGCCGGGTCGTCGGCGCACGGAGCAAGGAGTTCATCAGCCAGACGCTGCTGCGAACGGTGGCCGCGTAGTCGCGGGAACCCGCCGTTGGACCTGGGGGCTGCGCGACCTTCGGGCCGTTTCGCTCGAGCCGACGAGGCGGAAGCTCCGGGTGGCGGGAGGTGTTGCAGGACACATGAAGCTCCTGGGGTTGAAGGGGTGGGGCCCGGACGCCATGACGCGCGAGGCCGCCTGGATGGCCCGGTGCGTTGGCCGTGGCGAGTGGGCTCCGCTGTTCGACGACGACCTCGCCGAGCTCGGCCAACGACTCGAGCCGGTGCATTTCGAGCCCGGGGCGCTCGTCTTCGCCCAAGGCACGACCTCCGACGCCGTGTGGATCTTCCGGAGCGGGCGGGTCGAGCTCAGCCGCCGCGACGGCAAGCGCCGCCTGATCGTGCAGATCGTGCATCCGGGTGACGTCGACGGCGACATCGGCCTGATCATGCAGATGCCCCTGCCGTACTCGGCGCACGCCATCGACGACGTCGAGGCTCTTCGACTCTCGAGCGAAGACTTCGAGTGGCTGATCGCCTCACGGCCGGCCGTGGCCAGGCGGTGGCTGTCGAGCGTCGCGGCCCGACTGATGAGCGCCGAGCGGCGGATCCTGCAGCTCGCGGGGCGCGACCTCAAGACCCAGCTGGCCAACCTCCTGCTCGACGAGGAGGTCCAGGACTCCGTGGCCCTTCCCCAGGAGTCGCTGGCGGCGCTCCTCGGCGTGCGCCGGCCTTCTCTGAACAAGGTCCTGCGGGATCTCGAGCGCGCCGGCGTGGTCGAGCTCTCCTACCGATGTGTGGACATCGCCGACCGACGCGCGCTGGTCCGGGCGGCGGGGCGGGCCACCGACTGACGCCGCGATCACTGTCAGCGACCTGACGTTCGCGCGATGCCACGCCTTCGGTGCGGGTTGTCCTCCTTTCGTACGCATCCCGAAAGGAGTGATCTGCATGAACGTGCTCGGAGCGGCCAGCCTCGGCGGCAACTTCTCGGCCGGGGCCGCGATCGGCGCAGGGCTCGTCGGGGGTCTCGCGTTCCTCATGGTCGTCACCATGGGCCTGGGGACCGGGATGACCCGGATGAACTTCCTGCCGATGCTCGGTTCGATGATGGCTCCAAAGGCCCCGCGGTCGACGACCTACGCGATCGGGTTCGCCATCCACATGATGGCGTCCGCGGTCTTCGGCCTGGTCCACGCCGGGATCCTGACGGCGATCGACGTGACCTCGGTCGGCTCGGCGGCCGGCTGGGACCTGCTCATCGGCGCGGTGCACGGCGTGGGCGTCCTCATCCTCATGCCGATCGTGCTCGTCATGGCGCACCCGCTCGTTCGCGCCGGCGACCTCGAGCAGCCCGGCGCGCTCCTGACCGGGTTCGGCAGGATGACCCCGATGGGGTCGCTGCTCGCGCACGTGGCGTTCGGCCTGGTGACCGGGTCGATCTACTCCGCGATCGTTCTCTGAGCCTGCGGACAGTGTCAGCCGGCCGACGTTCCAGGCTTCACGGCCCGGTGCCCCGGGTTGGACCGTACGTGAAGCTGGAACGGAGGCCGGCGATGCGACGGATTCTCGCCGAGCGCCCCGCCTGAAGGCCCTCGTTCCCCGGCAGCGTTCGGAAGAAAGGAAGATCGATGGCCGACATCACGGTCTACGGGGCGAACTGGTGCCCCGACTGCCGCAGGGCGAAGCAGTTCCTGGGCGAGCAGCGGGTGGCCTACGACTGGATCGACCTGGACGTGCAGCCAGAGGCGAAGGCGATCGTGGAGGAGCGCAACCACGGCGCGGCGGTGATCCCCACCATCGTGTTCCCCGATGGCTCGCACCTCGCAGAGCCGACGAACGAGGAGCTCGCGGCCAAGCTCGGGCTCCGGCTCCGGGCCGGCCGGGAGGCCTTCGATCTGATCGTCATCGGCGGAGGACCGACCGGCCTGTCCGCGGCGATCTACGCGGCGCGGGAAGGCATCGACGCCCTCGTCCTCGATCGCAGCGCCCTGGGCGGCCAGGCCGGGGTGACCGAACGGATCGACAACTACCCCGGGTTCCCCCAGGGAGTGGAAGGTCGGGAGCTGGCCGAGCTGATGGTGGCGCACGCGCACCGCTACGGCGTCGAGCTGCTCTCGGCGGTCGGTGTTGCGGACCTGCGCCCCACCGGCGGCGGGGTCACCGTCACGACCACGACGGGGGACGACTACCGGGCTCGGGCCGCGCTCGTCGCGACGGGGACCTCGTACCGGCGACTCGGCGTCCCCGGCGAAGAAGAGCTCACCGGCGCGGGCATCCACTTCTGCGCCACGTGCGACGGCCCGTTCTACAAGGGAGCCGAGGAGCTGCTGGTGATCGGGGGCGGGAACTCCGGCGTGGAGGAGGGCCTGTTCCTCACCCAGTTCGCCGACCGGATCCGCCTGATCGAGTTCTTCCCCGAGCTCAAGGCCTCCGCCCACCTCCAGGAGCGGGCCCGGACCAACCCGAAGTTCACGATCCACACGAACACCGAGGTCGTGGAGTTCCGCCGGAGCCGGCGCGGGAAGCTGGGAGGCGTCGTGGCGCGCGACCGGACGACCGACGAGGTCACCATGTATTCGCCGGCGGGGGCGTTCGTCTTCGTCGGGCTCGACCCGAACACCGGATTCCTGCGCGATCGCCTCGAGCTCGACCGCTGGGGGTTCGTCGTGACCGACGGCGACTACCGGACGTCGATGCCCGGCGTGTTCGCGGCCGGTGACGTCCGCGCAGGGAGCACGAAACAGCTCGCCGCGGCGACGGGTGACGGGGTGAGCGCGCTGCTCGCGATCCGCCGCCATCTCGACGGGGCGCGAACCACGGCGGGCGCGCTGGCGGCGGTGGGTTGACCTCAGACGAGTCGTAGGATCGAGCTCGACGCGAAGATCGGCCCGACCCGGATGCCGAGGCTCGCGTACACGGCGGGCGGGATCGAGAGGTCGGCGAGGTACAGCTCGCCCACGACCTCTTCGGCGGAGGCGAGCCCGGTCTTGGGGAGCGCGAGGGTGAGGGTCGTGGTCGCCCGGATGCACGGCTCGCCCACCGCCGCGGTCGCCGCGTCGAGGCCGCTCGGCAGGTCGAGCGAACACACCGGGGTTGCCCGGCCGTTCGCCCACCGGATCAGCTCGGCGGCGCGCCCCCGAGGGTCGCCGCGCAGCGAATAACCGATCAGGGCGTCGAGCACGAGCTCGGCCTCGGCCGGCTCGCGCTCGATCGTCACCCCCATCGCCTCGAGGATCGCGAGTTGATGTCGGGGAACGTCGCCGAGCCGGTGGGGAACGTCGGCGAGCACCACGCGCACGTCCACCCCGCGGTTGGCGAGGTGCCGGGCCGCGACTAGGCCTCCTCCCCCGTTGCCGCCCCGACCGCACAACACGACGACGCCGGCGGGCTCGAACCGGCCGAACGCGAGCTCGGCCAGCCGGGCGCCGGCGTTCTCCATCATCTGGATCAGCAACAGGCCGAGCTGGTCCACGGCGATGCGGTCGACCTCGCGCATCTGATCCGCGGTGAGGTGCGGGATCGACGACGCCGGTACCGAGGGCCAGGCGGGCATGTCCATCGAGTTTGCTCGGCCTCATCATGCCGGAGCGGCGGGCCGGCGGTATCGACCGACCGACGGCCTCGGGCTACGACGCCGAAGTCACCTCATCCCGCCCGGTCCGAACGACCCACCCCGTCCCCCACGCTCGCGAAGTGCACCGAGGCGCGCACGCGATCCCGGAGGCCGGCGGGGGCTTGCTCGCGCATCTCTTCGGCCAGCCGGCGTCCGAGCCGCCCGACGACCACCTCGCCCCAGCAGTCGTCACAGTGGAGGAGATGGGCCTCGAACCATCGCCGGGCCGCCCTCGAGAGTTCGCCCGTCACATATTCGGCCGCGTTGCGTTCGGGGTCGTGCGGCCGGTGCCGCATCCCCCGCCTCAGCCAGCTCATCGAATGACCTCCTCGATCCGGTCCCCGAGCAGCCTCGCGAGCGCTCGGCGCCCCCGGTGCAGCCGGGACAACACCGTTCCTCGGGGCGTTCCCATCACGTTCGCCGCCTCGTGGGTGGAGAGCCCGCTCAGGTCGACGAGGGTGATCGCCACCCGCTGCTCCTCGGGGAGCTCCCGCATCGCCCGGTACAACGCGTCGCGTTCGGTGGCCGCGAGCGCCTGCGACTCGGGATCGGCGGACGACCGGGGATCCACCATCGGCTCCTCGAACGCCACCTCGGAGGGCCGGCGGGCCCGCCGCCGATACCCGGACCGAGCCAGGTTCAGACAGATCGTGGCCAGCCACGGCTCCACCTTCCGCGGCCGGCGTTGCTCCGTCCACGCCCGGAACGCGTGGAGGTACGTCTCCTGCACGAGGTCCTCGGCGTCGCGCCGGTCGTCGGTTAGCCGGCGCGACAGGTTGTAGACGAGATCGGCCGAACCCATGGTGGCTCGTAGGAAGTCCTCGTGGCGGTTACTCATCGTTCCATTCACTACGACGCCTGCGGAGGACGGACGATTCCCGCCGGGTGGCGCGCGTGCCTGGAGGGCGGGAGCGCGGGAATCGGGCCGCCGCCCCAGGCGTCCATCTTGAAGAGGAGGAACGACGTGCGACTGCCTGCGCTCGCTCGCTGGATCGGCCTGGTTGCGACCCTCGTGCTCGTCTTCGCCGCGTGCGCCACCGACGGTGGCGACGGCCCCGAGGACGGACCGGCGGCGTCCCCGGCCGACGAGACATCCTCCACGCCGGCACCGCTCGTGGACCCGGACGACATCAAGTCGGGCGGGCCGCCGCCCGACGGCATCCCGCCCATCGACAACCCCAGGTTCCTCGCGCCCGACGAGGTCACCTTCCTCGCCGACGCCGAGCCGGTGCTCGCGGTCGAGGTCGAAGGTGACGCGCGCGCCTACCCGCTGCAGATCATGACCTGGCACGAGATCGTGAACGACGAGATCGGCGGCGTTCCGATCGCGGTGACCTACTGCCCGCTCTGCAACACCGGGATCGCGTTCGAGCGCCCCACGATCGACGGTGAGCTCCTGGACTTCGGCACCTCGGGCAAGCTCCTCAACTCGAACCTCGTGATGTACGACCGGCAGACCGAGACGTATTGGGCCCAGGCCACGGGCCAGGCCATC
>DASUTU010000161.1:0-5513 GCA_036374435.1 Actinomycetota bacterium
GGTGCAGCAGTGACCGTCTGGTCGACGATCGCGTAGCACGTCCCCGACGCGGAGAGCCGCGCGGCGGCGAACGAATCATCGTCGCTGGCAACGCTCACGGCGTAGTCCGTCGCAGCTGTCGAGGCCGCAGCCTGGAACGTCAACGACGGCTCGATGTCCTGGAGCACGGTCACGATGGTGTCCGGTGCCGTCGGCGCATAGGTGTTGCCGTCGGTGTAGAACGTCTTCGCGGCCGCGAGGGCGTTGCGAAGGTCGGACTGCGCCGCCCGGTTCTGGCTCCGGGTCCTGGCGCCCAGGAAGGTCGGCAGAGCGATGGCGATCAGGATGCCGATGATCAGAACGACCACCATCAGCTCGATGAGGGTGAAGCCCTCGTCGTCCTTCCGGCGCGCCCAGAAGCGCTCGAGCATGGAGTCACCTCCCTTTCTCTTCCGAGCGCGCCCCAACGACGCGCCTTCCCTACCGGTTTCGGTCCTGCCGTCCCTCCGCTTGACCCCTCCTGGCTACTTCGACGGGAATGGCCCGATCGGGGTAGTCATTCCGGGCTATGTCGCGCGAGCGGCCGGTGGGACCCATCGGGAACCCAACCGGCCGCCTAGGCCGAACCGTCGCTACTCGATCAGGTTGATGATGCTGAACATGGGCATGTAGAGGGCGACGACGGCCGCCCCCACCGCTCCGCCGATGACGGCGATCAGCAGCGGCTCGATCAGCGACGTCAGAGCGTCCACCGCTGCCGTGACCTCGTTCGAGTAGAACTCCGAGACCTTGTCGAGCATCGTGTCCACGGCACCGGTCTCCTCGCCGACGGCCATCATCTGGACCACCATGGGGGGGAAGACCGCGTGTTTGGACAGCGGCTTGGCGATCGATTCCCCCTCGCGAACGCTGCCCTTCACGTCGTCGACGGCCTTCGAGATCACCTTGTTGTTCACCGTCTCCTTGACGATGTCCAGCGCTTGGAGGATCGGAACGCCGGCGTGCAGAAGCATGCTGAACGTCGAGGCGAACCGCGTGATCGCGACCTTGTGGAACAGGGGCCCGAAGACCGGGGTCCGGATCTTGATCGCGTCGATACGCGCCCGACCGGTGTCCGTCTTCTTATACCGGCGCAACCCCTGGTGGATCGCGCCACCGCCGAGGAGGAACAGCCACCAGAACTTCCGGAAGGCCGTCGATACCGCCAGCAGCATCCGGGTCGGCAGCGGCAGTGTCCCCCCCAGGCTCGCGTAGATGGTCTCGAACTGTGGCACCACTACCAGCAGCATCGCGGCCATGATCAGGACGACCAGGGCCACCACGGCGATGGGGTAGGTCATGGCCGACTTGATCTTGCGGCGGAGCTCGACCTCGCGCTCGATCTGGTCGGCCAGCTCGAGGAGCACGGCGTCGAGCACACCGCCGGCCTCGCCGGCGCGGGTCATCGCGACGAAGATGTTCGTGAAGGCCTTGGGGTGTTTGGCCATCGCGTTGGAGAGGGACGAGCCCTGCTCCACGTCCATCCGGACCTGGACCAGGATCTTGGCGAGCTCCTTGCTCTCCGTCTGCTCCCCCAGGATGGCCAGCGCCCGCAGGATCGGCAGACCCGAATTCACCATCGTGGCGAACTGGCGGGCAAAGATCGCGATCTGCTTCAGCTTCACGCGGGCCGGACGGAGGTTGATCTCCATCTTGAGGCCGGCGTTGGCCTTCTTGATCTCGACGGGCGTCATGCCCATCTCGCGGAGCTTCGCCTGGACGAGCTGCTCGTTGTCGCCGACCAGCTGGCCGGAGACGAGGCTTCCCGTTCGGTCCCGGACCTTGTAGTCGAAAGTTGTCGCCATCGCTCCCGTCCCGATCAGTACTCGCCCATGACGATGCCGGCCGACGCGGCCGCGCCGTAGCCGGCGTCGAAGCTTCCCCCGCCCCCGCCGATCAGGCGGTTCAGCTCCTCCGGGTCGTGGCAGCGCTCGTAGGCGAGCTGCTGCGAGACCCGGCCGCCCTTGACCAGGTTGGCCAGCGATTGGTCCATGGTCTGCATCCCAAAGCGTCCGCCGGCCTGCATGATCGAGTAGATCTGGTGCGTCTTGCCCTCGCGGATGAGGTTGCGCACTGCCGGCGTGCAGACGAGGACCTCGCAGGCCACGGCCCGGGACTGCCCGTCGACGGCCTGGAGCAGCTGCTGGGTGACGATCCCCTGGAGGGTGGTGGCCAGCTGGACTCGAACCTGCTGCTGTTGGTGGGGCGGGAACACGTCGATGATCCGATCGATCGTCTGCGGGGCGTCCTGGGTGTGCAGCGTGGCGAACACGAGGTGGCCGGTCTCGGCCGCCGTGATCGCGGTCGAGATCGTCTCGAGGTCCCGCATCTCGCCGACCAAGATGACGTCGGGGTCCTGGCGCAACACGTGCTTCAACGCCTGCGAGAACGAGTGCGTGTCGGCGCCGATCTCCCGCTGGTTCACGATGCAGGAGTTGTGCCGGTGCAGGAACTCGATGGGGTCCTCGACGGTCATGATGTGCGCCCGCCGCTCGCGGTTCACGATGTCCACCATCGAGGCGAGCGTGGTGGACTTGCCCGAGCCCGTGGGTCCGGTCACCACGACGAATCCGCGCGGGTACCTGGCGAGGTCGGCGACCACGGTCGGCAGGTCGAGCGCGTCGATCGACTTGATCTCGTACGGGATGAGCCGGAACGCCGCCCCCACCGAGTCCCGCTGGAGGTACACGTTCACCCGGAATCGCGCCTTGCCCGGGAGCGAATACGACATGTCGAGCTCGAGTTCCTGCTCGAAGCGCTCGCGCATCTTCTGCGGCAGGATCGCGTAGATCATGCCCTGGAGCGCCCGCGGCGTGAGCCTCGGGTACTCCTCCAGCCGGAGCAGCTCGCCGTGCAGCCGGATCGTCGGCGGGGCCCCGGTCGTGAGATGCAGGTCGGAGGCCCCCCGCTCGAGGACGATCTCGAGGAGCTCGGGGACCGGGATCTGGTACTCCTGGTCCGGTTTCGGAACGCTCATTTCACGACCCTCGCGATCTCCTCGATCGAAGTCAGGCCCGCGCGAGCCTTCTCCAGCCCGTCGTCGCGGAGCGTTGTCATTCCCTGTTCGATGGCCACGGCCCGGATGGCGTCGGACGACGCCCGTTCGACCGTGAGCCTCTCGATCTCTTCGGTCATCAGCATCACTTCATAGAGCCCGACCCGGCCGCGATATCCCGTCACCGAGCACGCCGGGCACCCGACGGCCCGGTGGAACGTGCCGGGCTCGGCCAGACGGGACTCGGGGATCCCCGCCTCGAGCAGCTCGACGGCCTCCGGTTTGTAGGGTTCGGCGCAGCGTTCGCAGAGCTTTCGGGCCAGCCGCTGGGCGACGACGCAGTCCACGGCCGAGGCGACCAGGAACGTCTCGACCTCCATCTCCGTGAGTCGCGTGATGGCGCTCGGGGCGTCGTTGGTGTGCAGGGACGACAGCACGAGGTGGCCGGTCAGAGCCGACTCGACGGCGATCATGGCCGTCTCGCGGTCGCGGATCTCACCGATCAGGATGATGTCGGGGTCGGCTCGCAGGATCGATCGCAGCGCCGAGGCGAACGTGAGCCCGGCCTTGGGGTTGACCTGGATCTGGTTCACGCCGGCGAGCCGGTACTCGACCGGGTCCTCGACGGTCACGATGTGTTTGTCCGGGCTGTTGACGATATTGAGCGTCGCGTACAACGACGTCGACTTCCCCGAACCCGTGGGCCCGGTCACGAGGATGGCTCCGTACGGCTTGCGGAACGCCACCTCGTAGCGCTGGTAGGAGCTCTCCAGGAACCCGAGCTCGGACAGCTCGAGCAGGGCGTTCGACTTATCGAGGATCCGGATGACGACCTTCTCCCCGTAGACCGTCGGCAGGGTCGCCACGCGCAGGTCGAGCTGCCTGGTGTTCACGCGCATCCCGATGCGCCCGTCCTGGGGCACCCGCTTCTCGGCGATGTTCAGGTCGGCCATTACCTTCAGGCGACTGATGAGTCCCCCCTGGAGGCTCTTCGGCGAGTGCATGACCTCGTGCAGGACGCCGTCCACCCGGAAGCGCACCCGCACGTCCTTCTCACCGGGCTCGATGTGGACGTCGGAGGCCCGGTCGGCCACCGCCTGGGTCATGATGGCCTGGACCAGCTTGACGATCGGAGCGTCTTCGACCGCGGCCTCGACCTCCGCGAGGTCGGATTCGTCCTCGAGGGCGTCCACGGCCTCGGAGGCGAGCGCCTCCACCTGGTCCCCCATCCCCCCGAACTTGGCGATGGCCTGCTCGACGTCGGCGGAAGTCGCCACGACCGGCTGGACCTCCTTGCCGGTGATGGTCCGGATGTCGTCCAGCGCGTAGACGTTGGCCGGGTCGGACATGGCGACCAGGAGCTTCCCGTCGCGGTCGCCGATGGCGATGGCGCGGTAGCGGCGGCAGATCGTCTCCGGGATCATCGTGGCTACGCCCGCGTCGATCCGATAGTCGGAGAGGTCGACGAACTCCAGCCCAACCTGCTCGGCGAGCGCGCGTACAAGGTCTCGCTCCCGGATGTAGCCGAGGTCGATCAGGACCCGGCCGAGCGACTTGGGCGTGTTCCGGTGCTCATCGAGCGCGCGGTCGAGCTGCTCCTGGTTCAGGAGCCCCTGTTCGAGCAGGATCTGGCCGAGCTGTTTGGGTGTGCGCTTGGCGCTCACCATGCCGACGTACGTCCTTTGGGCCTAGGTCGACCTATCCATCGGCAGGCTCTTGATCGTCCTGTAGCAGGCGCGAGAACTCCCGGGCCAGGGAGAAGCGATCGACGTCCTCGCCCTCCTCGCGGCGCTTCCACGGCTCACCCGGAGTGGCCGGATCCGTCTGTGGATCGGGCTGACCGGAGGCGTCCGAGCCGGCCTCTCGCGGGGTTTCCGCGGGACGGTCCGCCTCGGAGGCCGTGGTTCCCGGCCAGGGCGATTCGGCGCCGATGACCACGGGCGGAGGCTCCTCGACCGGCCTCGGCTCGCGGTGCAACGTCGTCCGCGGCTTGGAGGAGGGAGCGGGCGGGAGGGCGGCGTCGAGCTTGACGCCCTCGCGCCGTGCCCGGGACTCCTCGGCAGCCAGCAGCACCTGCTCCATCTGGTCCATCACGAGCCCGGGACGCACCGAGGTGCCCGTCACCGCCAGGGCCGCGTAGGGGCCCCGACGGACGTAACACCACACCTCGGTGCCGAACTGGAGGAAGCCCCGCTCCGGCTCGCCCATGGCGGCGAGCTTGATCCGGGCGGGACGCGCGTCGGCCTCGGCACTTTCGGGGTGGGCGCCCAGCACGAGCCCGTCGCTGGACAGGATCAGGCAGCTTCGGGCGTCGGCGATCCCCGCTCCGAGCTTCGCCGCGAGCGCGTTGAAGTCTTCCATGGAGCCGTCTCTGCTCCTGTGCATCGGACGGCCGCGGACCATGCTTGAGAAACCGCCATCCGGCCTCGGTCGAACGGCCGAGCCCCGGCACGCGTGGACCTCTCGGGAACCTCGCGCCTCGTGTGACCTCCGTCACGGC
>DASUTU010000162.1:0-14524 GCA_036374435.1 Actinomycetota bacterium
CTACGAGCAGGTCGGGGACGTCCCCAACGTCGTGTTCCCCTGCGCGGCTCTGGTGGAGGGCGACCGCGTGACGGTCTACTACGGAGCCGCCGACACGGTCGTCTGCCTGGCGCACGGCTACCTCTCGGAGATCCTCACTGCGATCAGGTCCTGACTGCCGACAGACCGTTGCGACGCAGGCCTACCGGGACGTCGCGATCGATGCCGAGCAGCGATCGGCCTGGGCCAGCTCGTAGCACGCCACCAGGTGGTCCTCCTCGGCCTCCGCGAGCGCCGGCGGGGCCCCGTCGGACGACCCGTTCGGATACACCTCGTGGTACAGACACCGGTGGGCGGCGGCGGGGATCTCTCGGGCCGCGAGGTCGGCCTCGACCTCCGTCCACGTGCGATGGAGCTGGGGGACCGAGGCGACCAGCATCCGCGTGTACGGATGGAGCGGGTTGCCGAAGAGGCGGTCCGTGGCGCCCATCTCGACCACCGAGCCACGGCGCAGGATCACCGTCTTCTCGCTGATGTAGTTCCCGAGCGAGAGGTCGTGGGTGATGAACAGGATCTAGTCCCAGTTCCTCATGGGGTTCCAGTTGGACGGTGGACCCCACTGCGTCTCGCCGATGTACAGCGTCTCCTCGCGCGGGTAGTCTCCCGCGGGCTGCTGGACGGGCTGTTCGGCCGGCTCCTCGGGCTGAGCGACGTCACCCCCTTCCGGCTCGTCGTCGCCGTGCACGCGGCCGCGATCAAGCTGAGGACCGCGAACAGGGCGATCAGCGGCATGAGCCGTCTCTTCATCGCCTTCTCCCTCCTCTTGCTCCTCCTGCGTCGCCGCTACTACCGGTACGGCCTCCTTTCCCGTCCCCGGGCAGGAACCGGATCGCGGCGACGTCGCGCGAACCCCTCGTCCGAGCGAGCTCGTTCACCGGACCTGCACACCTCCTACCGTCGATCGTCGGATGACGAGCTCCGTCGGCAAGATCACGCGCCGTGGGCCGCCACCCGGGTCCTTGAGCATCTGGAACAGGACGTGCGCGGCCTCGATCCCTTGCTGCTGAACGCCCTGGCGAATCGTCGTGAGCGGCGGATCGAGGTGGGCGGCGAAGTCGAGATCGTCGAAGCCGGCGAGCGCGATGTCCTCGGGCACCCGCAGCCCCTTGCCGCGGATCGTCTCGAGCGCCCCTTCGGCCGTGGCGTCGTTCGCGCAGAAGATCGCATCGACCCCCCGCTCCAGGAGCTCGGCCGCGGCGGCGGCGCCTGACTGCCGGTTGAACTCGCCCTCCACGATCAGCTCGTCCGTCGCCAGGCCGGCTCGCTCCATGGCTCGCGCATAACCCGTGATCCGGTCCTCGCCGGAGACCGTCCCCCTGATGCCGGTGATGTGGCCGATGCGACGGCGACCCACCGAGATGAGATGGGTGGTGATCGTGTCCGCCGCTTCGAGGTGGTCGACGTCCACGTAGCCGGCTGCCCGATCCTCCCGTCGATGCCCCACGAGCACGGTCGGGAGGCGCGAGGCCAGCAGCCCGTCCACGAGCGGGTCGTCGAGATAGGTCGCCGAGACGATGACGCCCTCGAGCAGATCCATGCTCAGGATCCGGTCGAGGGTCTCCTCCTTGGAGCGGCTCCCCAGCCAGAGCATCATCCCCGCCGCCTGCTCCGCCAGCGCGTCGCTCATCCCCTCGAGGAGCTGTGAGAAGTACCGGTCTTGGAACAGGAGTCGTGGGGCCGCGTGCATCACGACGCCCACCACCCCCGACCGGCCCGACGCCAGGGTTCGAGCCGCGACGTTCGGCCGGTAGCCCGTCTGTTCCAGGACCGCCAGGACTCGATCTCGCGTGGCCGCCGACACGGGGCCGCCGTTGATCACCCGCGACACCGTGGCGCGAGACACGCCGCTCAACGCGGCGAGGTCGTCGAGTGTCCGGGCCATGGTTCCCGCGAGCTCCCGGGGCGAGCTGCCGCTGGAAGCGCTCTCACCCGTGGAAGGCGACTTCGTCTCGGCCAAGGAAGCGCTCCCTACCCTCGAGGCCGCGAGAGGTCCGCGCGGCGCGTGGGGCGCAAGGGTTTCGGGTGGATACGGTGCGGCTCGTTCATCCGACGCTCCCCGTTTCCCCCACCGGCACCGGGTCCCTCCTGGTGGCATGTCCAGTCGACTCGCGGATGACCAGCTCGACCGGGACCGAGATGATCGGCGGTTGAAGCTCTGGCTCGTCGATCAGCCGAGCGATCGCTTCGCCCGCCGCCGCGCCGAGCCCCTGTTTGTCCTGCCGGATAGTGGTGAGGGAGGGCTGAAGGAGGGGTGCGATCTGGATGTCGTCGAACCCGACGACCGCCACGTCTTTGGGCACGGAGAGCCCACGTTCCGCGATGGCCTGGATCGCGCCGGCCGCCATCAGGTCCGCGGCGGCGAACACGGCCGTCGGCGGCTCGGCCAGATCCAGGAGTGCGGCCATGGCCTGGTATCCAGATTCGGGATAGAAGTCGCCCTCCCTCACGTATTCAGGTCGATAGGGGAGACCGAGGCGCTGGACCTCCCGGCGGTAGCCGAGGAGCCGGTCCACGCCCGGTCGGGTGCTGGTGGGCCCGCCGATCAAGGCGATCCGGCGGTGCCCGATCTCGTGCAGGTGGCGAACGGCGACGGCGGCGCCGTCCACGTTGTCCGACATGACGTTCCCGGTGCGGCCTCCCTGCAGGTCCAGGTCCACCGCCATGCAGGGGATCTCGGAGCCCACCAGCTCCTGGATCTCGGGGTCGTCGCGGTCCACGCCCATGAGCACCAGCCCGTCCACGCGATGGTGCCGAGCACGGCTCAGATAACGGTGGCGTCCGAAATCGTTTCCGGACTGCACCGTGCTGAACAGCAGCAGGTCGTATCCGAGAGCGCCCACGGCGCTCTTCAGGCCGACCAGGACCTCCTGGAAGAACGGGTGTTGCAGGTCCGGGTGGCCGGCCCCGGTGGCGAGCACGATCCCGATCACGTGGCTGCGGCCCGTGACCAGGCTTCGAGCAGCGCGATCGGGGGTGAAGTCCTGCTCCCGGATCGCGGCCAGGACCTTCTCGCGAGTCTCCGCGGCGACGTCCGGGTAGTTGTTCAGGACCCTCGACACGGTGGCCACGGAGACGCCCAGCTGCTCGGCGAGCTTTCGGATCGTGGCGATGGTGGGCTCCCTTGTTCCGAAAACCTTTTCGGCTCCCAGTCGGAGGCTAGGTTCAGAGACCGGACCTGTCAAGCGCGGTTCGGGTCCGAATGACCCGTTCGCTGCGGCACCGCCGGCCCCCGGGTGACGAAGGGGGCGACTCCGTTTTCGGGGTCATCCCTTCTCGTCGTGACCGTCGCGTCAGGTGACCTGGAGCGTGACGCGCTCAGTCGTGATCCCCGGCGTGATGTCGGTCCTCAACCGCGCCGAGATGCTGTACGAACCGACCTTCTTCCCGAGCGTAGGTGATCGTCACCTCACAGCTCCACCCAGATCTGGAACTGGTGCGCCTCCGCACCACCCGTCCCCCACGTCGGCACGCCGTCCCAGTCCAGGATCAGCCATCGGTTACACCGTCGGTCAGGATCGCGGCCCGGAATTCCCCGCCGTCCGACGGGTTGAGGTCGGTCCAGGGACACGCTGTAGCTTCGGGAGCCGACAGGCCGGGTCGCTCGTCGGCTCGACGGCGAGCACGACGTAGTGAGCCGGCGGCGACCGAACCTGCGAGCATGATCCGCCGGCGATGGATGGCGTGATGGTGACGCTGGTCCCTCACACACACTGGGACCGGGAGTGGTACGACCCGTTTCCGGTGTTCCTGACGCGCCTCGTCTCGATGATGGACACTCTCCTCGACCTCGGCGAGCGAGGATTCCCCCACTTCCACCTGGACGGACAGACCGCGATGATCGACGACTATCTGGCCGAACGGCCGGAGCGAGCCGCCGACGTGGCGCGGCTCGTCTTGGAGGGCCGGCTCTCCGCGGGTCCCTGGGTGACCCAGATGGATGAGTTCCTGGTGTCGGGCGAGTCGCACGTCCGGAACCTCGAGATGGGCATGGCCCGGGCCGAAGCGCTCGGAGGCGCCTCGAAGATCGGGTACCTCCCCGACCAGTTCGGCCACATCGGGCAGATGCCGCAGCTCCTCCGACGGGCCGGGATCGAGCGCGCGGTAGTGTGGCGCGGCGTGCCGGCGACGGTCGACCGAACCGTCTTCCGCTGGGAGTCACCCGACGGGAGCGCCGTTCTCACCGAGTATCTGGCGTTCGGATATTCGCTCGGGTGGGACGTCCCGCGGCTGCGGACGCCCGAGCAGCTCTCCGCCGGCCTTCGCGACAAGCTGGCGCGGATCGCACCCTTCCTGGCCGGCGACCGCGTCGTGATCACGGTGGGGTCGGACCACGCCGGCCCCGACGCCGACCTTCCGGATCGCCTGTCGAAGGCGGCGGGGCTGCTGGGCGACCTCACGGTTCGGATCGGATCGCTCGACGACCACGCCCGGGCCGGACCCGAACCCCAAGATGTGCCTCGATGGCGAGGCGAGCTCCGATCGGCCGCGCGCGCCCACCTGCTCCCGAACGTGTATTCCGCGCGGGCTCACCAGAAACGGGAACGCGGCCGGCTGGAGGCGTTGATCGAGCGCTACGCGGAGCCGCTGGCGGCGCTCGTGCCGGGAGTGTCCTGGCCGGCGGAGCGCCTCGATCGCGCGTGGACGCTCCTGTTGTGGAACGGGGCGCACGATTCGGTCTGCGGATGCTCCCACGACCAGGTGGCGCGCGACGTCGACGCGCGGCACGCGGAGGTCCGGAGCCTGGGCGAGATGATCGTGGCGGAGGCGTTGACCGAGCTCGGGGCTCGCGCCTCGGCGCCCGGGGTGCTCCGGCTCAACCCCTCGCCGTTCGAGCGAGACGGCGTCCCGGCACTGGGCTGGCGCGTCGACCCGGAGCGCGTGCCGTCCGAGGAGGTCTCCCTCACCCCGTCGGTGGGCGCCGACGGCTGGATCGAGGTGGGCCACCTCGCGTTCGGCCTGTTCGACGAGCCCGACGTGGGCGACCTCTACACGTTCTGCCCGGCCTCCGACGACCGAGCCCCGGACCCCCCGGCGGAGGTCCGGATCGGGCCCGGAACCGTCGAAGCGCGCTGGGACGGCCTGGACGTCCGGATCCACCTTCGACGCCGTGCCGGAGACGACGTGCTTCGTCTGGGCGGCGCGATCGAGAACCGCCGGCCCGACCACCGGCTGCGCCTGCACGTTCGCCTGCCGGAGCCGGCGACCGGTTCGGCGGCAGGTGCGCCGTTCGAGCTGGTAGACCGGCCGCTGCGGTCCGAGGGAAGCGAACACGAAGCCCCCTCCCCTACCTGGCCGGCCCGGCACGTCGTCCTGGCCGGCGGCGTGGCCCTCTTCCACGAGGGCGTGTTCGAGTACGAGGTGGCCGATCGGGAGCTCCGCGTGACGCTGTTGCGCTGCGTCGGCACCATCAGTCGCGATCGCCTGGTCACGCGCCCGTTCGCCGCCGGCCCCGCGGTGCCCACACCCGAGGCGCAGATGATCGGCCGGACCGAGTTCTCGCTCGGCGTGCGCGCCGGCGCCCACCGGCAGAGCCTGTTCCGGGACTGGGAGCGGTTCGCGATGCCGGTCCTGGAAGTTCCCACGTCCGGCGGCGGGCCGATGGGCACATCCGGGACGCTGCTCGAGATCGCCGGTGACGCCGAGCTGTCGACCGTTCGCCGCCGCGACGGCCTCGTCGAGGTGCGCCTGTGGAACCCGAGGTCGGACCGGGCGGTCGAGGCACGAGTCGGCAGCCGCCCCGTGCCGCTCGGGCCGGCCGCGATCGAAACGGTTCGCCTGGGGTAACGGCGGTCATGGCGGCCCCTCGCTTGGAGACAGATCGGCTGGAGCTCCGCCCGCTCACCTTCGACGACCTGGACGACCTGGCGTCGATGTTCGGCGACGCGGAGGCCCTGAGATTCTGGGGCGGGGCCTTGGACCGAGACGGGACCCGCCGCTGGATCGAGCGCAACCTGGCGCGGTACGAGGCCGACGGCTTCGGTCGCTGTGCGGTGGTCCTGCGGTCGACGGGCGAGCTGGTCGGCGATTGCGGTCTCATCACCACCCTCGTGGAGGGGCGTCCCGAGGTCGAGCTGGGATGGGTGGTCCGCCGATCCCATTGGAGGAAGGGCATCGCCACCGAGGCGGCGGCCGCGTGGCGGGACGCCGCCTTCGGTCGGTTCGGGCTGGAGCGGATCGTGTCCATGGTCCTCGAGACGAACCTCGCCTCGCGCCGGGTGGCGGAGAAGCTCGGGATGACGGTCGAGCGCAAGGCCATGTGGGGAGACCTGCCGCACCTGATGTACACGCTGCGTTCGGCCGATCCCGCGGCTCAGATCACGACGCGGTCGGCAGAGCCGTACCGCTGACGGATCGATCCGCGCGGAACGCTGGAGGCGATCAGCGCGAGGCCGGCGACGGCGTTCGTCCACTGCAGCGCGGCGGTCGCGATGACCACCACCACGACGCCAACCGTGTCGCCCTTGAAGAACACGGTCCAGAGCGGCTTGCCCTCGCGGCGGCGCCTCAGGACGAACTGCATCATCGCAACGACCCCGTCGAGCGCAAGCGAATCATCACCAGCGTCGAGACGGCCGCGAGGCAGACGTGCACCACGTGCCGACGGCCACCGGATGCAGGATCACCAGGATCACGTGGGCGATCCCAAACGTGATCACCAGGAACCCGAAGACGTGACCATTCGGGGATCGTTCGCCAGCGTTTGGTGCGCCCATGTAGCCCATCAGCGCCTGGATCGTAATGGCCGCGGCGCCGAGGCCAGCATCCGAGACGGGGGAGGCGGTGGAGACGTCGGACTCGAGTACGCGGATGGTCACGTCGGCTGCTGTCCCGTCCCGCCAGGATAGGGAGGCGGCCATCGGTTCCCGGTACAGCAGGTCCTCGATCCGCCGTCAGGCGCCGAGCGCCCTGAACCCCTCGTACACCATGAACGCGGGCCAGAGGATGGCCTTCGGGAAGATCGCCCAGATGTACTCCCAGAAGGCGTCGGCCTGCTGCCAGTAGTAGAACAACGCGCCGAAGACTCCGAGGCCGTAGAGAGCTCCGCCACCCGCAGCCGCGCCCGTGCTGCCCTTCCCCATGCCTGCCTCCTCCCCAGTCGGGCCTGCACGAGGCTATATCGAACCCTCCGTCACCGGTGCCCATCGGCCCAGACCGCCGCAGTCCGATTTGCGGCCCGGGCGCCGCGGCTCGATCTGATTGACTCCGGGGTCCCGTCGACTGACATCGTCGATGACGACATCGACGTCGAGAGGGCCCGGCATCACGCCTGGCCGTTACCTTCGCTCTGCGCCGATCGGGCGGTCGCTGCTCCTCATGGACGCGCCGGGGCCCGCGATGCCCGCTGCTGGGTGCTGCAATACGGACAGAAGTAGTCCCGGTCGAACGTTTCGTAGTTGGTCTCGGCCAGCTCGATCCCGCAGATCGGGCAGTAGTAATCGAACGGACCTTCGATCGTCGTCGCTGGAACCTCGATCTGCCTCATCGCTGCCTCCGGTGGCACGGGGGGTCGGTGATCCGTGGTCGGCGGAGCCCCCTTCCGGGCGGATGCGCGGGGTGTCGGGGCGAGGCCGTCGGACGTGGTGGGATGCGACCGCGTGGTGTGCCCCACTCCTCTCGGCGAACGCGGTCGCTAGAACCTCATTGTACGCGTCCGGGGACCTCCGCGGCTCCGGACGGCCGGGTCCCGACGATCCGTGTTAGCGTGGACGATCGGGCGATCGCCCGAGGTTCGCGAAGACGTCCGAGATCGCGGTGTTCGGCCGCGCGTTTCCTTCGCCTCCACGGATCGAGAGGCATGCCTCGACCGGATGAGGCACGACGGAACGGAGGAAACATGTCGACCGCGAACGCTCGACAACTGCCGACGTTGGCGCCCGGCTCGAAGCCCGTCAAGGTGCGCGGGACGGGTGGTCGCCGGTGCTCCGTGCCCGCGTGCCCGACCGTCATCTCGATCTACAACGACGCCGACCGATGCTGGCTGCATAGCGACCCCGCGCGGCGACCGCCGCTGGCGGAGGGCTGACCCGGTCAGGGTCCCGAAACACCGATTTCCCGTTCTCCTGAGTGGCGACGGACGTACGACCGCTTGCTTCGACGGGCCTGGTCGCGATCACCGAGGCCCCGAAGGCCACTTCAGATGGAAGGATGTCCCCGAGACACGTCGGCACGAGGTCTCGACACATCACATCGTGGGCGAGGAGGACCTGAACCTCCGACCGACGGATTATGAGTTTGATCCGGCACTATCCCGAACCAGTGAGTTTGAGTCGAGACGGCCGCTGACCAGCGGTCTCTCTCCTCGGCGCAGCCCAACGTTGCACGACATTTCGCAGTCCGTCGCGGACCAATGCGGGACACATCAAAGCGCCGATACCCAAACGTCGTGAGCGCGCAGTTGTTATGCCTTCGCACAAAATGTGCGGGTCGGGTCCATCAGGGCGACGCAGCACCCGCGTTCGACGGTTGCGAAGCGTGCGCCTCGAAGCCGCGCGACGGCGCTGTGGATGGACACCGATCCGGTAGATGAGCTCGCTCAGCAGTTGTTGACGACCGTGCGGTTGCCGCTGGTGACCCCTTTACCAATAACCTCCGCTTGTCTAGTGTCCTGCGTCGGCGAGTACTTCCGGCGGAAGTGCATGGCTGCGGGATCCGCGGCTCTGCACGGAAAGGGGGCTTTCCTATGACTCGTGTGTCTCGGTGGCGTCCGCGTTGGAGCATGCTCCCCCTGCTCTCGGCGCTCGTGCTGCTGCTACCAACGGCGGCGCTGGCGCACCCGCAACCTACCGGCGATCCCGACCACGACGATGATCCAGCGCACATCACGGGCTGGGAGGACCGTGACCCGAATGCTGCGCTGGAGGCACAGGATGAACAGTCTGCCGACATCGTCAGTGACGGTCCGACGGGCAGGAAGATCAAGAACATGGTGGTCACCGGACGCGGGGAGCGCCTGATTGAGAATGCAACGACGGATGTCTGGGCGCTCGGGGATTACGCGTACATCGGCACCTTCAACGAGCCGTGCGGCACCGGCGAGAACTTCCAGTCCGGCGTGGCCGGCGTCGAGCTCGTCGATGGCGTCGAGGAGCCGGGGATCGCGATCTTCGACGTCGAAAATAAGAACAAGCCGCAATACGTGGGCAACCTGCCGTCCGTGGAGGGCAGCCGAACCAACGACGTCAAGGTCGCCGAGACGAACTCGGGCACGATCCTGGTGCACTCCAACGAGTCGTGCGCGGGAGGTCCTGGTGGCTTCGAGATCTACAACGTCGATGATCCGCTGAACCCCGCGCACTTGGCGTCGATCCGGATCGATGACCCGAACCCCGCCGTCCTGGAGCACCCGGTGCTCGGTCCGTTCGTCACCGACGCCGGCGTACACAACCTGTTCCTGTTCACGCAGGGCGATCGCGACTACGTCGCCGTGGTCGCCGAGACGTGGCTGGGCAACTTCCAGATCTACGAGATCACCGATCCCACGGCCCCTGACCTCGTCAGCGTGTGGGGGGCCGAGAACCTGTGTGACCCTGATGCCGCCACCTGTCCCGACGACCCGCTGACCGAGACGGACCCCGACGTGCTGTTTGACCTGGTCGTCAACTGGCTGCTCGGCGGCTTCGGGGCATCCGCCAACCGGTTGCTGCACGACATCACGATCTCGGCCGATGGAACCAGTGCGTACCTGTCGAACTGGGACGCCGGACTGGTGCTGCTCGACATCAGCGATCCCGCTGATCCGGAGTTCGTCTCGACCGCCCTGGAGCCGGTTGCCGGCTCGCTGGACGGCGAGGTCAACAGCCATGCGGCGTGGCCCAGCGAGGACGGCTCCATCGTGGTGGAGACCGAGGAGGACTTTTCCGTCTTCGCCAGCGAGGAGGCGTTCGCCGGCACGTTCGGGAACTCTCCAGCGAATACCATCCCCGGCGTGGGCGTCAGCACGCGCACCGGCGACGCGTTCGAAGCCAACCCGGGCAACGTCGTGACCGTCGACGCGGACAGCGTGACGGTGGAATCGGGTCCGCTGGCTGGCAATGTCTACGATGCGCTGGAGTTCTCCGGCAGCCAGCCGCGCTTCGCCGACACGGGACCGATCACCGGCGAGGCGGTGTGGATCGGGCTCGCGTGCGACGAGGCGACGACCGAGAACCCCGAGTCCTTCCCGGAGGGCGGCGTGGCCATCGCGCGTCGCGGCGACTGCCTGTTCGCGACGAAGCTCGCGACCGCAGCCGACCTGGGGGCCTCGGCGATCGTGATCGCCAACAACGTGCAGGACACCGTGTGGGGCGGTGTGCGGATCTGGGACTACAGCGACCCAGCGGACCCGAAGCTCGCCTCGACGTTCAACACGGTCTGCAGCGCCAACCCGACCGACCCCAGTTGCGATCGGGCGGGGACATACTCGGTGCATAACGTGATCGTGGAAAGCCGCGGCAACAAGACGTTCGCGTACATCTCTTGGTACTGGGATGGAATGGTCGTGCTGGACGCGACCGATCCATACAACCCCGTTGAGATCGCGCGGTTCTTCGACAATTCGCCGGCCTTCATCGAGGCGAACGGCGGCAATCCCCACGACTTCTGGGGGGTGTACAAGATCGTCAACGAACCGTTCGTGTACGGCTCCGACCGCAACGGAGGCTTGTACGTGTTCAAGTTGACAGGCCGGGGGTCCGGCAACTAAGAGGTCACGGTAGTGACGGCGCCGCGGTGGTCCGACCGCGGCGCCCGTCGCCGCGGACGGCCGACTCGACCGTTGGCCGCCAGTGGCGCGCTCTCTCTCACCGGCCAGATGGTGCGCGTCGAGCACCTCCTGCACGCGTTGGAAGGTGTCGATGTCGATGAGCGGCTCGTACCGGCCGGGGTACTCCACGTCGTGGAAGAGCACGACGCGGTGTAGTAGCGGTTGTGCAGCAGCTTGGCGATGGCTGAGATGCCCAGCGGTTGGCCGCGGTCCGCGCAACGACGCTATCCGGTCGCTGAGCACCGCAGCCGGAACGCCCCCGATGGTATCCAATGCGGGACCACCGCGGGACACATGTCGTCCGGGTCCGAACCCGAAGCCCCGGATCAGGCCGCTGACCTGCGTTTCTCTCGTGGGGCGGGCAGGACTTGAACCTGCGACCGACGGATTATGAGTTTGCTCCGGAAGTTGCTGCGACCTGCGGCGCCGACCCCGAAAGCCAAACTGAACAGCGCTTCTCGTCCCCGACGGCTCGGATGACTTCCCGTCGTTTCCCGGTCCGTCGCGGAGCAGATGCGGGGCAGATCGTTGTGATTTCCGGTGCGCACGCGCGGGGTTGCCGCTTCGTGGAGCAGCGATCCGGTCCTCGACGTTCTTCATCGAGATGCGGGCCTCGCGGACCGGACGCCGCCCTGGCCGGTTGCGAGCCGCCCCACTGAGTCAAGGCGCGCCGGTTGTTCCGCGGTCTGCTTGCCGACCGGGATCGCGACGTGGGCCTCGGGCGCACGGACTTCCTCGGGGCGATGGACAGGAGCTTCGATCTCTCTGACGCACCACCGGTCCGCGGCATTCCGGCGGACATGAACGTCACCGAGACCTGTCAGGAACTGGGGAAGCTTCTCCTCATGGATGGGTTCGCCACCATGAGTCGGCGGAGCGCTTTCTCCCGTCTGCTCATCGGCTGCTATCGCTTCAACGTTCACGGGCTCCTGCCGGAACACGCAGTAACCGAGCTAACCTCCCACTCGCAGGCGCCGACCTGGAGCAAGAGGACTGGGCGACCTTCCTCCTCAGGCGGTTGACAAGCTCGTCCGTCAGACCCACTCCATAGGAGACGCTGTCCAGGAATGAGAGCATCCAAGCTACCGACAGATAGCGGACTCGTGCCCATCTACGAGACGGTGAATGAGGCGATACTACGTTCGAAGGTCGGCGACAATCGCTCGAACTCCTCAGGAGGGGTTGTGAACTCCACCATCCAAACCTGCGACCCACCGTCGATAAGGTAAATCGCCGACTGGCTCAGCGGGAGGCCGGGCAGGTGCCCCTTGTTCTCGAACCGAACGGCGCTGTAGCGTCCAGCCCCGACCGTGATCTCATCTTCGGCCGTGGTCTCGACGAAGCCCCCCTTCTCCATCTCGGTGGCGAATTCCTCGGTGAATTCATCGAAGGACCCGCCCGAGGGGAATCTCATGACAACGAGAGAGGTCCCCGTGTCCATCCTGTTCGGAAGCGGCTCAATCGCGAACAGCACGAAGAAGTCGGGAAACTGCCTGATCAGCTCGGCGAGGTCATCCGTTGCCGGTTCCCCGACTTCGGCTGCCGCCTGAGCATAGTCTCCCGCATCGGTGATGACCTCGAAGCTGCGCGAGAGGGAGATCGACATCCCGCCCACGTGGGTTGTCCTCCACCCATCGGATCCCGACCCACCGTCCGCCGATTGGCTCACGCCGTACCCGACCGCCCCCACCACGACGACGAGGCTGAGAACCGCGATGACGAGTTGCCGCCGCCGGTCCCTGGCGGAAGGGAGAGCCTCTGCGCGCTCTTTACTCGGATCTCTCGGGTCCCAGGCGGGATCAGGCAGACCCGTCCACCGCCACAGCATCTTCAGAACGAAGAAGAAGCCGTAGATCGGCACGAACACAAGCAATCCGTCTCGCAGGCGGTATCCGACGCGGGTAGCGATCAGAGCCATCGTGCCCACGACATACAGCACGTACGCCCCTACGGCGAGGATCGTTGCTCTCAGAACCGCTGCGTCCCGGGCTTGTTCCGAGAAGTAGACATCCTTCGTGAGGACGCCCTCGATGAGGATTGGCAGGCCGACGGCGATCACCACCCAGGCCGCGAGAGCGACGACGAACACGAGGGCGTGGACGGCCCTTCCACCGGCGGGTCGCCCACCGGACGCGGGGCTAACGCCGGAAGGCTCACCCGGATGACCTTGATCCACCGACACCGCGGAGGCGAACGGGCCGCCTCGCTGAGCGACATGCCGCTCCCACTCGGCCGCCTCCTCATCCGTGGGCCCCGAAGCGACTTGATTCGTGGCAAGAAACTGGAGACGGTCCTCGTCACTCTCATTGGATCGGGCGTGCTCGTCCGTCGTGTGGTGATTCACAGCCCCTCCTCTCGCGGCAGCTGGATTAGGCTGGGCCATCTGCCCCCCTCTCCCCTCCACACTCCCTCCCTCGCCAGGCGCCAACTCGAACGTCGATGTCGGTGTCTCATCATGTGTCCTCGGGGACCGTAGAAGCCCCCGACAATTGCGGCGAGACCAGCCGCGAAGATGACGTGGACACCCAGGCCGATCGAGGCGTCTGCAAACGGACTCACCAGGCGCATGCCCTCCACCCAGTCCCGCAGGGGGCCGTAGTCGACGCCGACGACGAGCAGGGCGCTTCCGCCGGTGACGATCGCGGAGGCCCGGAGCAGGTGAGGTCTGGTGCGGGCGGCCAGGAGGCCGATACCCACGAGCGCGGTGAGGATCCCAGCGATGAGGGTGAAGACGCCCTCTCCCCAATCATCCAGGCCGTCGCATCCCTATCGAGTCCTGACGCGGAAGAATCGCAGGTAGCAGTCGAAGTCACCGCCGCGGAAGATGTCCTTGCCCACCATGGTGCGACCTCGCTGCTCCCACCAGCCCGACCAGCCGGAACAGTCGCCCCGGAAGAAGCTCACCACGCGCGTGATGCGGCCTTCGATACCACGGACGCGGACCTTGACCCACGCCGAGCCACTGCCCTCGCACCACAGATGCACCTCGTTTGTCCGGCGCTCTCCCACGACTACGCCGCAATCGCCCCCGGTGCTGTTCTTCGCCACGACGTACGGAGCGAACGGGTAGTCAGCAACGGCCGCGTGGACGGGCGCTGCCACCAAGGCCACCATCACCAACGCCGCGACCCCTGTAGCGACGATCTTCTTCACGTCCTCTCTCCTCCCTGCGGGCGCCGAGTACGACTAGCGCACGACCGATCTCCGCTTACCAGTCCGAGCCGAGACACCGCCGAGAGAAGTTCAAGCCGGTCCCATCTGTGCACCATGGGTCCCTCCGACCCAAGATCACAGGCAGGTTCCGGATAGAGTCCGCTGCTGGTTCCGCCGCCGTCGTCGGCCTCCATCACCGCGCGCATCGCTCCCATCCCCCTGCGCTGCTGCCTCACTCCACATGGATCGCCTCGACGATCCGATGGAACGGGTATGCGGCCCGGCGGTTGGCCTCCTCCACGCTTTCCTGCGATGGACCCTGGAACAGGGAGAACACCGTTCCCTCAGAGGGCACGAACGTGGAGCCCAGGTGGTGAATGTCGACGCCCTCCCGGCTCATCTGGTCCGTCGCCTCCCTGAGCCTGTCCGCCCCGGAGACGACCTGGTCCTCGGTGATGCCGGATACGTAACGCTCGACCAGGAACCGCCGTCCGGTGCCGCTCATCGCTCCAGACGCTAGGCGCGCCGGGGTGCCGAGGAATCAGGAAGATTCCCGTATTTGCGGGGGGTCCGGTTTCAGGACGAGGCGGC
>DASUTU010000163.1:0-6418 GCA_036374435.1 Actinomycetota bacterium
AGTCACTGACGCCGCAGTCTCCGTGCTCAGGAGCGAGGTCTTGCACGAAGGCGAGCCCGCGCAGCAAGACGAGCCCGCCACGGCGGTCAGACTCCGGCCGGCCGTCACGAACGACGGTCGTCAGACCATCACCCTGCAACCCGTGATGGGTCCTGAGCCGGGCGACGCGCCCACGGAGGCTGCGAACCTGGACGTGTTCGTCGCGTCCGAACTGGCCGGTCCGCTCGATTCCGGCATCCTGGACGCGGAGGCCACGCCCGAGGGTCCGGAGCTGATCCTGCGGGAGCAGTCCGACCAGAGCTGAGGCAACGCACGGGCCTCGCGCGCCGATCCAAGTTCCTTCGTGCAAGCCGGGTGACGACCCGATCCCCTCCCGCATGAGCGACTCCACGTTGGCTGCAGCACCTGCCGCGGGACCAGGTAGGGGATGACGATGCCGCTGAGCGATCCGATCGCCTCGTTCGAGGAGTACGGCGCGGCCGGCGGGACGCGCGGGCTCGAACGCGCGCTGCAGATGACGCCCGAGGCGGTGATCGACGATGTCGAGGCAAGCGGACTCCGTGGCCGCGGCGGCGCGGGCTTTCCGACCGGCGCCAAGTGGCGGTCGATCCGGGAGGCAGGCGCCGGGACGCGGTTCGTCGTGGCGAACGGCGCCGAGGGCGAGCCCGCCACGTTCAAGGACCGATGGTTGATGCGGCGGAACCCGTACGCCGTGGTCGAGGGGCTCGCCATCGCGAGCTTCGCCGTGGGCGCGGCCAAGGCGTACGTCGGGATCAAGGAATCGTTCGAGCGCGAGGCCGAGGCCCTCGCCCGCGCGATCGTGGACTTCCGCGCCGCCGGGCTACTCGAGGAGTTCCCGATCAACGTCGTGCTGGGGCCGGACCTGTACCTGTTCGGCGAGGAGACGGGGCTCCTCGAGGTCGTCGAGGGCCGCGCACCGCTCCCACGGATCCTGCGGCCATTCATGCAGGGACTGTTCGCGGACGCTACCAACGAGAACCCGACGGTCGTCAACAACGTCGAAACCCTCGCGAACGTGTCGCACATCCTCGCCGAGGGCGCCGACTGGTGGCGGGCGAGCGGAACCGAGTCCTCCCCCGGCACGATGGCCTTCACCCTGGTCGGCGACGTCGAGCATGAGGGCGTGTTCGAGCTCCCGCTGGGGACGCCGCTCCGCGAGCTGATCGAGGTGCACGGCGGCGGGGTCCGAGCTGGCGGGGCGGTCAAGGCCGTGTTCCCGGGCGCGTCCAGCGCGGTGCTGCCGGCCGAGGCGCTGGATGTCCCGATGGACTTCGAGTCGTTCGGCGCGGTCGGCAGCGGGCTCGGCTCGGCCGGGTTCTTGGTCCTGGACGAAACCGCGTGCATAGTCGAGGCGGCCTGGCTCTACTCGCGCTTCCTGTCGATCGAGTCTTGCGGCCAGTGCCCGCCATGCAAACTGAACTCGGGATACGTCACGGAGCGGCTGGAGCGCCTGCACGCCGGGCGATCGGACGTCGGGGGGCTGGACGCCGTGATCGAACGCGCGGCGACCTCGACGGACGGGCAGCGGTGCGCGCTGCCGACCGGTGAGAGCCTGATCGTGCAGAGCCTGATGCAGGAGTTCCGCGAGGAGTTCGAGGCCCACCTCGGCAGGTCGTGTCCACACGAGCGCCGGATCGTCTTCCCGAAGCTCGTCGATCTCGACGAGCAAGCCGGCCGATTCGTCTACGACGAGACGTACGGCTCCAGGCAGCCCGACTGGTCGTTGAAGCCTGGTCGCGAGGTGGGGGGTAGCTGAGACATGGGTGTGCGCCTGGAGCCTCGCGTGCTGCTGGCCATCGCCGATGAGATGGCGAACCTCGCCGGCGAACGCGAGGCGGAGTCCGGCCTGGCAATCCTGGCCGCGCACGCTGCCCTGGAGGCCTTCGTCAACGAGACCGGTGCCCGGGAGATCTCAAGCTTCAAACTCCGGGCCCGGTTCTTGCCGAAATGGCACGACCTCTGCGAGCGGGTGCTCGGGCGCCAGCTCGACTCCGCGTCCGATCTGGAGGGGTTGCAAGCGATCCGAGATGCCCTCGTCGGCTACGAGGGCGAGGCCGAACGGCTGGACCGGCGGGCAACGAGCCCACCGCCGACGATCGCCGAGCGTCTGAACGCCGAGACCGCCCTGTGGGCCGTGGGCACCGCCCGCCACGTGATCGCCGAGTTCCATCGGCTCGCCGGCCGGCCTGTCCCCGACTGGATCTGATGGCGGGCGCTCACGAGGACACCTCACGCGCCGGCTCGTCCAGAACCATCGATGCTCTTCGACTTGTTGGAAGGCGGTCTCTACCTGGTTGGCTCATCGACGAACCCCGGGGGAGGAGTCCCGACGGCGATCGCATCGGGTCGCGATCGCAGCGTTCGCTGACGCCGTCTACGGCCAAGGGACGTGGTCCGCCAATCGAGACGGTGATGTTGCAGAATCACTCCTCTGCGAAGGACCTTTGCTGGCCGGTCTGCTTGGGCGCGCCCTACCGCAGTTCGTCGCGGGCGCCGTCAGGGACTCGCTGCCGGGTGGGACGAACTCCCCCCAGCAGCCAGTCTGTCGGCCTTCCTTCACCGCCGGGTCTGGTGAGCACCCCTCGCCATGAACGCGCCCCCGAGCAGGACGAGCCACAGCAGGACCGGGTAGGCGATCCATCGCTCGACCCCGCCGATCCCGACCTCGGCTTGCGGTCCCCAGTTCGCGAACGAGTCGAGGCCGAACACCGTCGCAAGGAGGGCGATCGATCCCAGCGCCACCGCGAAGTAGCGCACCGGTGCGTCGAGAACCTTGCGGGACAGGATGGCCGCGATCGAGCCTCCGAGGAACGCCAAGAGCGAGACGAGCGGGTGGATGGTCGCAACGTTCCCCGGGAACACAGCGATACCCACGATGCCGACGCCCATAAGGCCCAGGGCGACGAGGAACCGACGGCGGTCGAGGACACGCCACAGCAGGTACGTAGCGGTCAGGACCAATGCGCCTGCGACGGCCATCGTGATGATGAAGATCAGCCGGTTCGGCTGCACCATATAGCTGTTCGGTGGCGCCGTCCCGCCCAGGTCGCTGATCGTGTGTAGGCAGCCTCAGCCCGAGGTTCGGCCGGCCGTGACGTGGGCCCTGGAAAGAGCGGCTAACCCCCGGGTGGTGATCCGTGTCCACACGAGCCTAGTGCCCGGTGTTCGGCGCCGAACGGCCCGACGTGGAGCCCACCCCCGGAGTCTTCGCAGCGATCGCTGAGACCTTCGAAGCCGGAGACGTTTCCGGTGGCCCTGGGGATCAGATTGGCCCGATTCCGGTCGTGTCGTCCGACCAGTTGGGCACTCCTTCGCTGCTACAGCCGATCCACGCGTTCCGGTGGTTCATCGAATACGGCGCCAGGTACGGAAGCGGGTGGCAAAACCACGCGACAAGGGTCATCCCTTCCAACACCGCCCCTTTCAGTCCGTACCTGTGCGCCCCCCACGTGACCGTCCCCTCGCTGATGATGGTCGCGCCTGCCGACGAGATGATCCACGCCAACCCGGAGGTCAGCCGACGGGCCTTCGACCTACTACCCGGTGAAAAGGACTGGTACAACATCGACGGTGGGCATTTCGGACTCCTGTACCACCCCAGCGACCTGTTCGACGAGGCGAGCACAGTCCAGGCCGCCTACCTCACCAGACATCTTCTGCCCTGACCCCTACGGGTACGTGGCGGCGGATGCTGTGCGGGTCGGATCCGCTTTACCCAGCGCGCGACGTCGCGCGCTCCACGCTCGCGGTCGCCTCATCAAAGGTCCTCGCCATGCCGCGCAGGCGTTCGTTCAGGCGCCCGTAGACTTCGTCGACCTTCGTGCCGAGCGAAGCGATCTCTTCCGCGTAGTCGGCGGGATCGGTCTTCCCCTCGTCGACCTTCGCGCCGATCGAGTGATACTCCTGCCACACGTCGACGTACGGTGCCAGGTGTGCCTGCGAGCCCCACTGCAGCCGGTCGAATCCCGGATCGTGGCGGGCGAGCTCGGCCACGTAGGTCTCGTACGCGAAGTGCCGGCCCGCGTTCGTCAGGCTCACGCGGCGGACGAAGTCGTCGCGTGCCGACGCTGGGTCCCCAGCCTCGAGCGCGTCGATCGCGAGCTGAAGCCGCGTAGCGTCCCGTTGCAGCTGCTGGTGAGGGGAGATGTACTGGTCGAAGACGTCGAGCGCGACCAGGTTGCGCAAGATGGCGCGCTCGGCGGCCAGCATGTCCTTCCCAACGCGACGTTCGGAGCGGACGTTCCCCGCCTCGAGCCGCGTCTCGAGCGCCTCGGCCGCCGACCGGAACCGCTCGACCGCATCTTCGAGCTCGTCCTGAGCGGTCCCGTCGACGCCGGGCAGGTCCCGGATCCCCTTCCCGTCGACCACGAACGCGATCCGCCCTTCCGCCTCCACCGCTCGAAGGACGAAGTCGGCGATCGGAAGCCCCGAGCGATCGTGATCGACCCAGATGTCGTTGATCACCTCGAGGTTCTGCGCGAGGTACGGGATGCTCACGGCGCCGAGCACGTCGAAGTTCGTGTGGTAGTTCCTCGTCAGGTACTGCGTCCCGACCGTGTTGAAGTACAGGCCCGGGATGCCAGCGGCCGTGAGGGTGAAGTGGTCGGCGTTGGCCCAGACCGTGTTCGCCGAAAGCGTGCCGAACGGCGTGCGCGACGGATCGGCTTCCAGCTTGGCCACCGCATGGTCCAACAGCTCGGAGTGCGTACGGATCAGCAGGCGCTCGCTCGGATCCCCGGTTCCCAGAAGCTCGAAGTCGAGGGTGAGGATCGCTTTGCGTTGCCAATCGGTCCGCTGGTTCGTCACCGCGTACCAGCAGCCGATCAGCCACTCGTAGTAGGCGTCGGTGTAGCCGTACTCCTCATTCGTGCTCGCCAGGAACAGCAGGGTTCGCCGGGGACGGAACCCTGTGTCGCGGATCGCCTTTGCGATCCCGAGCATCGCGGCGATCGCGGTCGCGTCGTCTGCGGCCCCGTGGAACCACGCGTCGTGGTGTCCCGTGAAGACGATGTACTCGTCGGCTCGGTCGGTCCCGGGGATCATGCCGAGCACGTTGTAGCCGACACCGCCGTTCTCGGCGCGCGTGAGCTCCACGTTCGACGTCAGGGTGACGAAGGTCGGCCCGTTCGCGATCCGATCGCGAAGGTCGTTGGCGGCGTTGCGCGTGATCACGACGAAGGGGACCCAGTCGTCGTCGTACGTCCCATCGAAGCTCATCAGCCCGTCGTCGCGCTTGTTGTAGAAGGCGCCAGCGGCCGTCTTGCCCATGTAGAAGATCACCGCAAGCGCGCCCTCGAGCGTCGCCTGGTGGCCGTGGCGGTTGACCCAGATGTCGCCGAACTCCCAGTCGACCAGCACGATCTTGCCGGTCGCGTCGATCCCTTCGTAGTTCGCCGCGTACCCGACATCGATGTCGACCACCTCTGCGTGGATGCCGCCGGGCTGGGTGCCCGGGACTCCGCCCCATGAGCTCGCCTCGAACGTGGGTCCACCGTCGACCTCGACCGTCGCCCCGTTGAACACCCAGCGGTCGATCGGCACCGGCAGCTTCTCGACCTTGCGGAGCCCGAGGTGGCGCATCTCGCTCGCGATCCAGTCCACTGCCTGCAGGTTGGCGGGCGAGCCGCCGGGGCGCCAGCCCATCTCGGTATCACCGAAGCCGACGACTGACTCGGTGACGTGATGGAGGTAGCCCTCGTCGATCGCGTCGTTCAGCATCTCGACGTCACCGTCAGGGTCGAACACGCGGGCAGCGGTGGCAGGTCCCGTGAACACGCCGGGCAGCGACGATGCCAGCACCGTGGCACCGAGGCCCTGCGCCCCGCGCGAGAGGAGCGACCGGCGGGTGAGGCGAGCCTCGAGGAGCTCCCGGACCGCGTCGCGCAACCCGTCGGGCTCTGCGGGATCGTCAGGGTCGGGCGCGTCGACGCCGTGGGCAAGGATCACGCTCGGATCGTCATACGCCTCTGCTGGGTCCCGCCGGGTGGGATCGGTCGGACGGTTGGGGGCGCGGTCGCGCATCGCTTCCTCCCTCCCTCGCTCAGATCTCCCGATCGGAGTTCGAGCGCGGATAGGCAGCTGTGATCGCAGTCGCAAGGCCGAACCCCGAACCTATCGATGACGCGAATCTCGGTCAAACCGAGGCCGACGCTCACTCCCACGGCCGTGTTTCCTGCGGCGCTGCTGTGAGACTCGCAGTGTTCGGGACGTCCTCGGAGCCGTCGCTGGCACTGTTGCATTGGGCGTGAGGCGGGCCATCAGCAAGACTTAGCTCATGAAATCTCACCGGTACCCTCTTTCTCGCCCGGCGCCTCGCTCAGCCTTCGCCGGGTACCGTTTCCCACCCGAAGTCATCACCCTGGCGGTCCGCTGGTATCTGCGGTTCGGCCTGTCTTAC
>DASUTU010000164.1:0-13450 GCA_036374435.1 Actinomycetota bacterium
CCGGCGTCGTTACGCCCCCGTAACCACGCCCGGGTCCCCACCGGACAGACTGTCCGTCATGAGCCGAACGACCTTCGCGGTCGCGCCGGCGACGGCGTCCGACCTCGGGGCGATCAGCCGGATCTACGACCACTACGTCGAGAGCTCGGCCGCAACGTTCGACCTGGAGCCCAAGACGATGGCGTGGCGGCGCGAGTGGTTCTCGACCTTCGGCGAGCAGGGCCGGTACCGGCTGCTCGTCGCCCGGGGCGGCGACGGCGTCCTCGGCTACGCCTCGAGCCTGCCCCACCGACCGAAGGCCGCGTACGAGCCCACGGTCGAGACCACGGTGTACGTCGCGCCCGGCCACACGGGGCAAAGGGTCGGCCTCGCCCTGTACCGATCCCTGCTGGCCGAGCTCGAGACGGAGGACGTCCACCGGACCTGCGCCGGCATCACGCTCCCGAACCCGGCGTCGGTTCGATTGCACGAGCGGTGCGGCTTTCGTCACGTCGGAACGTTCACCGAGCAGGGACGCCAGTTCGGCCGGTATTGGGACGTGGCCTGGTACGAACGGCCCTTCCCGCCGGACCCACGGCCGCGCAGTACGGCATGATGGACTCCTGGATCGGCCACGGGAGGTCGCCATCTCGGATCTCGAGCGACGGATCGACGAGCTGTATTCGGGGCCCCTCGATGCGTTCATCGGCGAGCGGGACGCCCTCGCCGCCGAGCTGAAGCGGTCGGGCGACGCCGGCGGGGCGGGGCAGGTCAAGGCGCTCCGCAAGCCTGTGGTGTCCGCGTGGGCCCTGAACCGATTGGCGCGTGAGGACCCGAAGGGGGTGGCCGAACTCGTAGAGCTCGGCGCGCGGCTTCGGGCCGCCCAGCGGCGGGCGCTCTCGGGCGGCGACGCGGAAGAGCTGCGTTCGGCGATGGAGGACCGGCGGCGGCTGGTCGCGGCGCTGAAGGGCGAGGCGGCCGCGATCCTGGACCGGGAGGGCACCGGCCCGGGCCCGCACGACGACGACGTGGGGGCCACGCTCGAGGCCGCGGCTGCCGACGAGGAGGCCGGCCGTCTCCTGCTCGCGGGCCGGGTCCTGAAGCCGTTGCGCCCGCCCGCGGAGCTCGGCGCGAGCGGGCTGCAGGTGCTGGAGGGCGGCCGCCGTCCCGTCGAGGCCGCCGAGACTCCCAAGCCCGATCGCGAGCGGCGGGCCGAGCTCACCAACGCCCGCCGCGAGCTCGCCTCCGCCGAAGCGGCGCAGCGCAAGGCCGCGGCGGCGGTGGAGCGGGCCCGCCGGCGCCTGGAGGATCTCGAGGCGAAACGGACGGAGGCGCGCGAGGAGGTCCGTCGGGCCCAGGCCGAGCTGCGCGGCGCGACGCTCGAGGCCAAACGCCTCGCCGCCACCGTGTCGAAGCTCGAACGGACCTCCTGACCGGTCCGGCCAACGGGCGGCTCCCGCGCCGCCGGTAGACTCCGCGCCCATGCGCATCCTGGTGGTCGGCACGGGCGGTGTGGGCGCGGCGGTCGCCCCGATCGCCGCCCGCAGGGACTTCTACGAACGCATCGTCTTCTCCGACTACGACGAGGAGCGGGCCCGGCGCGTCGTCGAGCGTTACGACGGTGGCGGCGGGCGGTTCGTGGCCGCCCGGGTGGACGCCTCGGACGCCGCGTCGGTGGCCGCCGTGGCCCGGGAGCATGGGTGCGACGCCGTCCTGAACGCGGTGGACCCGCGGTTCGTGATGAGTGTGTTCCGCGGCGCCTTCGAAGTCGGCGCCACGTATCTCGACATGGCGATGTCGCTGTCGTCCCCGCATCCGGAGCGCCCGCACGAGCTCGTGGGCACGAAGCTCGGAGACGACCAGTTCGCCGAGGCGACGGCATGGGAGGAGCGGGGCCTGCTGGCGCTGGTGGGGTGCGGGGTCGAGCCGGGTCTGTCCGACGTGTTCGCTCGCTACGCCGCCGACCACCTGTTCTCCGGGATCGACGAGGTCGGGGTCCGCGACGGCGCCAACCTGGAGGTCGACGGCTACGAGTTCGCGCCGAGCTTCTCCATCTGGACCACCATCGAGGAGTGCCTCAACCCGCCGGTGGTCTGGGAGCGCGACCGAGGGTGGTTCACCACGGCGCCGTTCAGCGAACCCGAGACGTTCGTGTTCCCGGAGGGGATCGGCCCGATCGAGTGCGTGAACGTCGAGCACGAGGAGGTGCTGCTGGTCCCGCGCTGGGTGGACTGCCGCCGGGTCACGTTCAAATACGGCCTGGGGGAGGAGTTCATCGGCGTGCTCCAGACCCTCCACAAGCTCGGCCTGGACCGGACCGAGCCGGTCCGCGTCGGCGGAGCCGAGGTCTCGCCGCGCGACGTCGTGGCCGCCGTGCTCCCCGACCCGGCGACGCTCGGGCCTCAGATGCGCGGGAAGACGTGCGCCGGAACGTGGGTCACCGGGAGGGGCCCCGACGACGCCCCCCGGTCCGTCTACCTCTACCACGTCGTCGACAACGCGGAGACCTGGGGCCGGGACGGCGCCCAGGCGGTCGTGTGGCAGACCGCGATCAATCCCGTGATCGCGTTGGAACTGCTCGCGACGGGGGCCTGGCAGGGCGCCGGGGTCCTCGGCCCGGAGGCGTTCCCCGCCGATCCCTTCCTCGACTTCCTGAACGACTACGGCTCACCCTGGTCCATGGAGGAACGCGCGCCCTGAGGTTCGGCGGCCGGTTCCGGCCGGAGCCGCCGCCTCCTCGCTCCCGGTCGGCCCGAACCCGTCCGTTACCATTCCCGGATCGTGCGCAGATACGACCCGACCGAGATCGAGCCGAAGTGGGTCGAACGGTGGGAGGCCGAGGGGCTGTACGGAGCCGCGGAGGATCCCGCCGACGAGCGGCCCCGCTTCTACATGCTCGACATGTTCCCGTATCCCTCGGGCGACCTGCACATGGGCCACCTGGAGGCGTTCAGCGGCGGCGACGTCATCGCGAGGTATCGGTGGATGCGGGGAGACAACGTCCTGCACCCGATCGGGTGGGACTCGTTCGGCCTGCCCGCCGAGAACGCCGCGATCCGCCGCGGCACGCCGCCGGCCGACTGGACCTACGCAAACGTGGAGCAGCAGGCGGAGAGCTTCCGTCGCCTGGGGTTCTCGTTCGACTGGACGCGCCGCCTGCACACCTCGGACCCCGAGTACTACCGGTGGACCCAGTGGCTGTTCCTACGCCTGTTCGAGCGCGGCCTGGCCTATCGGAAGAAGGCCCCGGTGAACTGGTGCCCGAACGACGCCACGGTCCTGGCGAACGAGCAGGTGATCGCCGGGGCGTGTGAGCGGTGCGGGACGCCGGTGGAGCGCCGCGACCTCACACAGTGGTTCTTCAAGATCACCGACTACGCCCAGCGCCTGCTCGACGACGTCGACGAGCTGACCGACTGGCCCGATCGCGTCGTCACGATGCAGCGCAACTGGGTCGGCCGGTCGGACGGCGCGACGGTCACGTTCCGGATCGACGAGACCGGCGACGAGGTCGAGATCTTCACGACCCGGCCGGACACGTTGTGGGGCGTGACGTTCTTCGTCTTCGCGGTCGAGCACCCGCTCGTCCAGACGCTGGCGGAGCGCGGTGGGACCTGGGAGCGGGTGCGGCCGCTGGTCGAACGCATTCGGTCGACCGCCGTCGCCGTGCGCGAGGTGGGCGAGACCACCGAAGGCGAGCCGCTGGGCGTGCACGTGGTGAATCCAGTGAACGGCGAACGCGTCCCGTGTTTCGTCGCGCCCTACGTCCTGATGGAGTACGGGACCGGGGCCATCATGGCCGTCCCCGCCCACGACCAGCGTGACTTCGAGTTCGCCCGGGCCCACGACCTGCCGATCCGCGTCGTGATCCAGCCCGAAGGGGAGGAGCGGGACGCCGACGCGATGATGGAGGCCCACGACCACGACGGCGTCATGGTCAACTCGGGGCCGTTCGACGGCGAACGTTCGCCCGAGTCGATCGCGAACGTGACGGCCTGGCTGGAGGCCGAGGGCCGCGGCCGATCGACCGTGACGTACCGACTGCGCGACTGGTTGATCTCGCGCCAACGCTACTGGGGGGCGCCGATCCCGATCGCGCACTGCGAACGATGTGGCGAGGTTCCCGTGCCCGATGACGACCTGCCCGTCCCGCTGCCGGAGGACGTCGACTTCCAGCCGGGAGGGGAGTCGCCGCTGGCGCGCCACCCCACGTGGAAGAAGGTGACGTGCCCCTCGTGCGGCCGCGACGCCGAGCGCGACACCGACACGATGGACACGTTCGTCGACTCGAGCTGGTACTACTTCCGCTACTGCTCGCCCGGGTACGAGGACGGCCCGTTCCGCCGGGAGGACGTGGACCGGTGGATGCCGGTGGAGCAGTACGTCGGCGGCGTGGAGCACGCGATCCTGCACCTGCTGTATTCGCGGTTCTTCACGAAGGCGCTCTACGACATGGGCCTGGTCGGGTTCACCGAGCCGTTCCTGCGGCTGATGAACCAGGGCCAGGTCATCTTCGGCGGGGCGTCGATGTCGAAGTCGAAGGGCAACATCGTCGAACCCATGCCGCTGGTCGCTCGGTGGGGCGCCGACACCGCCAGGCTGATGATCCTGTTCGCCGGGCCGTTCGAGGACGACATCGACTGGCAGCTGATCGCCCCCGACCCGGAGAAACGCCCCGGCGTGACCTCGTGGCTCGGCCGGGTGTTCGCCGCCGTGGGGGAGGCGACCGAACGCGAGAAGCCCGACCCCGACGGGTTAGTCCGGATGACCCATCGGACCATCCGAGGCGTCACCGAGGACCTGGAGCGGTTCCGATTCAACACGGCCATCTCCAAGCTGATGGTGCTGACGAACGAGATGCGTTCGGCGCTGGACGCGGGCGAAGGCGCGCGCGCCGCCGCCGAGGCCCTGACGTCGATGCTGGCCCCATTCGCGCCGTTCGCCGCGGAGGAGCTGTGGAGGGAGGTGCTGCTGCACGGGTCGTCGGTCCACGTCTCATCGTGGCCGAGCTACGACCCGTCCCTCGCCGCCGAGGACACCGTCACGCTGGTGGTGCAGGTCGACGGCAAGGTCCGCGACCGCGTGGAGGTCGAGGCCTCCGCGTCGGAGGAACGTTGCCGAGAGATGGCGCTGGCCTCCGACAACGCCCGGCGCGCCATCGGCGACCGCGAGATCCGCCGGGTGGTCGTCCGGCCTCCGCGCCTGGTGAACGTGGTCACGACGTCCTGATCCGGCCCGGAGGGCCCGGAATCGCCCTCGGACGAGCCGAAATCCCCCGATTGGGCCTCTCTCAACTCCGGCGGCGGAGCGCCGATACCTACTCCAGGCCAGCCGAGGGATGGCCCGATTCCCGTCGGGCGGGAGGGGTGGATGACGACCGTCGCACAACCGATGCTCCCGGTTCGGGTCGCCATCTCCGGCGACATCGGAACGTCGGCGCTTCGGAGCGAGCGGTCGATCGCCCTGATCCGGATCGCGGTCGTCGGGGCCGTGATGTGGATCTACCTCGGGTCCATCGGCATCCAGCGTTCGCTCGGCCCGGCCGCGATCGTGATCCTGGCGATGGCCGGCCTGTACGGAGTGGTCTCGCTCCTGGTCCTGATCGCCGGACAGGTGCCGTCGTGGCGGGCCCGGATCGTGACGCTCGTGCTGGACATCCTCCTGATCACGCTGTGGGTCCAGGCCACCGGGGGCGCGGCCAGCGAGTTCTGGACGTTGTACCTGCTCGTGGTGGTCTCGGCGGCGTTGCGGTTCCGGCTGGTCGAGACGCTCGGCATCTCGGTGGGGCTGACGATCCTGCACCTCTCGCTCACCTTCGCCGACCAGGGTCTGGGCCGAACCGACCTCGTGTACCGGCCCACCCTCATGGTGGCCACCGGGTTCGCCGTGGGCCTGCTTGCCCAGCAGCGCGCCATCCACCGACGCGAACGCGCGGCCCTGGAGCTGCTGGCCGAGTCGCGCGCCCAGGAGCTGGGGCTGGAGCGGGCCGAGGTGGAGCGCCTGAAGCGGCTCGACCTCAAGCGGTCCGAGTTCGTCGCCATCGCCGCGCACGAGTTCAGAACGCCGTTGGCGGCGGTGCTCGGCGTGCTGAGCACCCTGAAGACGCACGGCACGATGCTCGAGGAGTCGGTCCGGCAGGAGCTGATCGACGGCGCCCGGAGCCAGGCCGAACGCCTGTCGCGGCTGGTCGAGGACCTGCTGACCGCGTCCCGGATCGAAGACGGCGTGTTGCGTCTGCACCTGGACCGGGTGAAGCCCAAGATCCTCGTGGCCCAGGCGGCGCAGGCCTCCGCCACCTCGGACCGAGTCGACGTGGAGATCCATCGGGTCGACCCGCTGGTGTGTGACGCGGACGCCCTGGTCCGGATCCTGACCAACCTCCTGGACAACGCCGCGAAGTATTCGCCCGAGGGTGCGCCGATCCGCGTCTCGGTGTCCCAGGGCGCCCGGTCCGTCCATTTCGCCGTCGGCGACTCGGGTCCCGGCGTCCCGCCGGAGGCGCGCGAGGCCGTGTTCGAGCGGTTCCGCCGGCTCGGCGACGGCGCGAAGCCCGGGGCCGGGCTCGGCCTGTACATCTCGCGAGGGCTGGTGGAGGCGCATGGCGGCGTGATGAGCGTGGGGGTCGCGCCCGAAGGCGGCGCCGAGTTCGCGTTCGAGATCCCTCGGGGGATCGAGGCCGCCCTGGTCGAGGCCGAACACTCGTACGTGACGCAGGTCACGGCGGCGAGCACGGCCGCGCGGTAACGTCGCGCCGGTCCGTCGCTCCCCTCTCGCCGGTCGAGGTGGTGCGTGTCGGGGGAGTCCATCCGAGAGCGGTTGTCCTCGCTCTCGCGCGGCGAGCTGGTCGGCCTGATCGCGGTCGCCACGGTCACCCTGGCGGGGGCAGGGTTGTGGTACGTGCGGTCGCTGCCGCAACCGGTAGACGTCCGGACCATCTCGGAGGTGCCGCCCGTCCCGGCGCCGGGCGGATCGCCCTCGGCCGAGCCGTCCGTGCTCCTGGTGGACGTCGCTGGCTGGGTCCGTCACCCCGGGGTGTACGAGTTCGTCGCCGGCGCCCGGGTCGTCGACGCCGTCGAGGCCGCGGGCGGGGCCCGGCCGGGCGCCGAGCTCCAGGTCCTGAACCTCGCCGCCCCGCTCGTGGACGGGACCCAGATCTTCGTCCCCAAGAAAGGACAGGTGGCCCCGGGCGCGGCGCCGCCTGCCGCCGGCTCCGCACCGGGCGCCGCGGCCGGAGGCCTGGTGAACGTGAACATGGCGACCGCCGCCGAGCTCGAGACCCTCCCCGGGATCGGCGAGGTCCTGGCCCAGTCCATCGTCGACCATCGCACCGAACACGGCCCCTTCACTTCCGTGGATCAGCTGGTGGACGTCTCGGGGATCGGCGACGCCACCCTCGAGGAGCTCCGCGACCTGGTGACCGTGTGACCGGCTGGCTGCTGCCCGTGCTGGCCGCCGGGGCGTGGGGCGGCATCATGCTGGTGGAGCCGCTCGGGGGTCGGGCGCCGGTCCCGGTCTGGCTCGCGCTCGCCGGCGTCTCGTTCGGTGTGGCGACCTTCGGCGCCCCGGGCCGTCCGTCACGTCCGCCCCTGCCGATCGATCCGGGCCGCGCGCCGGAGCCGGCCGTGCGAGCCGTGACGCCGCCGGAGACCGGCGTCGGCCGGGGGCCGCCGGCGCTCGTGGCCATCCTCGTGGTGCTCGGGGCGGTGGGCCTTGGGCTCGGCGTGGGCGGGGCGCACGCCCACCGCGTGCGAGACGGCGTCCTGGCCCATCTGGCGCCGGGACGGGCCACCGTCGAGGCCGTGCTCCGGATCGACCCCCGACTCGGCGGACGCGGGTGGTGGGCGCTGGCCGACGCCCGGCTCGTGACCACGGACCGGATGGCCGCTCGGGTCCGCGAAGGCGTCTGGGTGAGCGGCGACGGCGAGCGGCCGGAGGCCGTCCGCGGCGACCGCATCCGGGTGTCCGGCCGTGTGCTGGTTCCCGACGAGCCCGAGTTCGCCACGTCGCTGGTCCGGCGAGGGATGGCCACGCAGCTCCGGGCGGACGCTGTCGAACGCCTCGGCCCGTCGGGCACCGCCTTCGTGCGATGGGCGCAGTCGTTCCGGCGCCTGGTCGGGGGCTCGATCGTTCGGCGGTTCCCCGAACCCGAGGCCGGGCTGCTCCTGGGGCTCGCGCTCGGCGACGACTCCCGGCTGGACCCGGCGCTCGAACGCGACTTCCGCGCCAGCGGTCTGTCGCACCTGCTCGTGGTCTCGGGCGGCAACGTCGTGATGGTCCTGGCGCCGATCATGGCGCTCGGCTCGCTGCTGCGGCTGTCTCGCCGGCCGAAGTTCGCGCTCGGCGTGGCCACGGTGGCCTTCTTCGTCGTGGTTACCGGCGTCGAACCCTCGGTGCTCCGGGCCGGGGTCATGGCCGGGTTGACGTTGTTCGGCGTGTTGCTCGGCCGGCCGAGAAGCACGGCGGCGATCCTGTCGTCCACCGTCTTCGTCCTGATCGTCCTGGATCCGGCGCTGGTCTGGTCGGTGGCCTTCCAGCTCTCGGTGGCCGCCACGGGCGGGCTCGTGGCCATGGCCACGCCACTCGCCGACCGGCTCGGGTGGATGCCGCGCTCGGTGGCGCTGGCCACCGCGGCGACCCTCGCGGCCCAGATCGCGGTGACGCCCGCCTTGCTCTTCCATTTCGGCGAGGCGCCGCTGTCGACGGTGGTGGCCAACGTGTTGGCGTTCCCGGCGGTGGCGCCGTCGCTGATGATCGGGCTGGCCGCGGCGTTCGCCGGCCTGGCGTGGGAGCCGGCGGGGACGCTCCTGGCCCAGGGGGCCCTCGTGCCGATCCGCTACCTGGCCGCCGTGGCCGACGTCACGGCGACGGCCCCGCTTCCCTGGATCACCGGAGGGGGAGCCGCCACCCTCGCGCTCGGGATCGCCGTCGCCGCCGGCCTGGCCTGGTGGCTGCGCACGCGCGCTCGCCCACCTCGGCGCCTCATCGTCGCCGCGCTGGCGTTGGCCCCGGTCCTGGTCTGGTCCACGGCGGTCTCGTCGGGCCCACCCTCCGGCCTCAGCGTCCGGTTCTTCGACGTGGGGCAGGGGGACGCGGCCTTGCTGACCTCGCCGGGCGGCGTGGCGATGCTCGTCGACGGCGGCCCGGACGAGGCCCAGGTGGCGAGGGAGCTCGTGGCGCTCGGCGTGAAGCGGCTCGACGTCGTGGTGGCGAGCCATCCTCACGCCGACCACGTCGTCGGGCTGCCCACCGTGTTCGCCAGGTTCCCGGTGTCGCTGCTGCTCGAGCCGGGATGCCCTGACGACTCGCCCGACGCTGCGGCCATCGCCGACGCCATCGACGACGAGGGGATCGAGGTGCGCCAACCCCGCGCCGGCGATCGTCTCGTCGTCGGAGACGTGCACCTCGAGATCTTGTCCCCGGACCGCTGCTGGTCGGGGACCGGGTCCGACACGAACAACGACGCGATCGTGCTCCGCGCCAGCCTGGGCGAGGACGCGATCCTGTTCGCCACCGAACCCGAGGAGCCGGCCCAACAGGTCCTGCTCGACGACGGGGTCGACCTCACCGCCGATGTGTTGAAGGTGCCCCATCACGGGGCCGCCACCTCGGTCGAGGCGTTCTTCCAGGCCGTGCGGGCCGAGGTGGCCGTGGTCAGCGTCGGCGAGAACACGTACGGGCACCCCGTTCCCGAGGTGCTCGAGTGGATCCGCGCGACCGGGGCGGAGGTCCTTCGGACCGACCGCGAGGGAACGATCTCGATCACGTTCGGCGACGACGGCCTGCACGTAGACTCCGGCGCGTGACGCCGAGGTCCGGTCGCCGGTGACGCCGAAGAAGGCCCCCACGCACCCCGTCCACCTCCTGTGGGGGGAGGACGAGTTCCTGCTTCGGGACCGGGCCCTCGAGATCTTCGCGCCGGCCCGCCCGCGCGAGGTCGACGGAGCGGAGTGGCAGGGGGGAGAAACGGCCGATCTATCCACGCCGTCGCTGTTCGGCGAACCACGGGCCCTCCTGGTCTCGAACGCGCGGGAGCTGACCGAGGAGGCGGTCCGGGAGCTCCGCCGGTACCTCGAGGCGCCGGATCCCGAGGCGCCGCTCGTCATCACGGCGAGGGTGGGGGAACGCGCCCGAGCGCCCGCGGCGCTGGTCAAGCTCGTCGACGGTGTGGGCGCGGTCGAGGAGGTCCGGATCCAGCGGCGGGACCTCGCCGGCTGGATCCAGCGGCGGGCCGGCACCAAAGAGCTCGCGCTCGCGCCCGACGCCGCGGTCGCGCTCGTCGAGACGCTCGGCGAGAACCCGGCGGCGATCGACCAGGCCCTCGATCAGGTCCGCTCGGCGTTCCCTGGCGAACGGATCACCGCGGACGTGGTGGCCCGGCAGTTCCGCGGGCTCGGGCAGCAGCACATCTGGGACCTGTGCGACCGGGCCTTTGGCCGCGACCTCCCCGGCGCGATGCGATCCCTGCGGACGTTGATGGAGTCCCGGGGCGAGGGCCTGATGATCCTCGGCGGGATCGCGGCCCGCCTGCGTGACCTGCTGCGCGTCCGGGCGCTCCCCGAACGGCTCCCGCCGGCCGAGCTGGCCCGCCGGGCCGGCCTGCGGTTCGAGTGGCAGGCCCGCCGCTACCGCGACCAGGCCCGTCGATACGAGCTCGAGGAGCTGGTGCGGATCCACGAACACGTGGCCTGGGCCGACCGGGCGCTGAAGTCGGGCGCCACCGACGACGTGGTCCTGCCGATGGTGGTCATGACGATCGCCGGCGACCCGATGGCGGTGCCGGTCCCCGAGCCGGTCGGCTGAGGGCTACTCGCCGGCGGCCTGCGCCGCCGCGCGGTTGGCCGCCTTCGCCAGGCGAGACTTGTGGCGGGCCGCGGTGCGCTTGTGCACGATGCCCTTGGAGGAGGCCTTGTCGAACGCCTGCGCGGCCTCGCGGGCCCGCGCCGTCGCGCTCTCGTCGTCACCCTCGGCCACCGCGGTGGTGACCTTCTTCGACGCCGTCTTGAGCGCGGTCCGCACGCCCTTGTTGCGCTGGCGCCGCTTCTCGTTCTGGCGGTTGCGTTTGATCTGCGACTTGATGTTGGCCATGGACGAGCGAGTGTACCAGCGGCGTTGCGTCGACCGGCCCCGCGAGCGCGCCCGTACGATGAGGCCGTGACCGAGCAGGCGGGGATCCGCAACTTCTGCATCATCGCCCACATCGACCACGGGAAATCCACCCTGGCCGACCGGCTGCTCGAGCTCACCCACGCTGTGGCCGACCGCGACATGCGCGAGCAGTACCTGGACAAGATGGACCTCGAGCGCGAGCGCGGGATCACCATCAAGGCGCAGGCGGTGCGCCTGGCCTACAGGCTCGACGGCGCCGACTACGAGCTGAACCTGATCGACACGCCGGGGCACGTCGACTTCACGTACGAGGTGTCGCGGTCGCTGGCGGCCTGTGAAGGCGCGGTCCTGCTGGTGGACGCGGCGCAGGGCCTCGAGGCCCAGACGCTCGCCAACTACCACCTGGCCCGCGACGCCGGCCTGGTGATCGTGCCGGTGCTCAACAAGATCGACCTGCCGCAAGCCCAGGTGGAGGAGACGCGCCGCGAGATGGCCGAGCTCGTCGGGGTGGCGCCCCAGGACGTCCTTGCCGTGAGCGGCAAGACCGGCGAGGGGGTTACGGAGCTCCTCGAGCACGTGATCCATCGGGTCCCGCCGCCGGCCGGCGATCCGAACGCCGCGCTGCGGGCGTTGATCTTCGACTCGAGCTTCGACCCGTACCGCGGCGTCGTGGCGTACCTCCGCGTGACCGACGGCGCGTTGGCATCGCGCGCGAAGGTGCATTTCATGGCGACGGGACTGGACTCGGAGGCCGAGGAGGCGGGGGTGTTCGCGCCCGAGGCCACCCCCGTGCCGAAGCTCGAGGCCGGCGAGGTCGGCTACCTCGTCACCGGCCTGAAAGACGTCCACCAGGTGAAGGTGGGCGATACGGTCACGCTCGCGGGCAAACAGCGTGCCGCCGAGCCGCTGCCCGGCTATCGCGAACCGCTCCCGATGGTGTGGAGCGGCCTGTTCCCGGCCGAAGGCGGCGACTACTCCGAGCTCCGAGACGCGCTCGACCGGCTGAAGCTCTCGGACGCGGCCCTGCACTTCGAGCCCGAGACCTCACAGGCGCTGGGGTTCGGGTTCAGGTGCGGGTTCCTCGGGCTCCTCCACATGGACATCGTCAAGGAGCGGCTCGAGCGCGAGTTCGACCTCGAGCTCATCGCCACGGCCCCGAACGTCGAGTTCCACGTGATCCAGGGCGACGAGACCGTCGTGGTCCATAACCCGAGCGAGATGCCGCAGGCCGGGACCTACGACCGCGTGGAGGAGCCCATCGTGCTCGCCACGATCATCACGCCGAGCGAGTACCTCGGGCCCGTGTTCGAGCTCTGTCAGGGGCGCCGCGGCGACCTGCTCGACGTGAAGTACCTCTCGCCGGAACGCGCCGAGGTCCACTACCAGCTCCCGCTGGCCGAGATCATCTTCGACTTCTTCGATCAGCTGAAGTCGCGAACGCGCGGCTACGCCTCGCTCGACTACGAGCCGGCCGGGTACCAGGAGAGCCAGCTCGTCCGGGTGGACGTCCTGCTGCACGGGGAGCCGGTGGACGCGTTCTCGAGCGTGATCCATCGCGACAAGGCGTACCAGTACGGGCGGCAGATGGTGGAGCGGCTTCGCGAGCTGATCCCTCGGCAGCTGTTCGACGTGGCGATCCAGGCCTCGATCGGCTCGCGCATCGTCGCGCGGGAGACGGTGAAGGCCAAACGCAAAGACGTGCTCGCCAAGTGTTACGGCGGAGACATCACGCGCAAACGCAAGCTGCTCGAGCAGCAGAAGAAGGGCAAGGCGCGACTGCGGCGGGTCGGACGAGTGGACGTGCCGCAGGAGGCGTTCATCGCGGCGCTGCGCGTGGACCAGCGTGTGCCGACGGAGGGGAAACGATGAACGCCGGCCTGTACGTGCACGTGCCGTTCTGCCTCACGCGGTGCGGCTACTGCGACTTCAACGCGTACGCCGGGCTCGATCACCTGAAGTCCCGGTACGTGGCGGCGCTCGCGCGCGAGGCCGAGCTCGCGGCGCCGGCGTGGTCGGACGACGAGATCGTGAGCGTGTTCCTCGGCGGCGGGACGCCCACGACCCTCGAGGTGGCCGACCTGAGGGGGTTGCTGGTGCATCTCCGCGACCGCTTCGCCGTGGTGCCGGACGCCGAGGTCACGATCGAGGCGAACCCGGACACGGTGGATCACGCGAAGCTCGAGGGCCTGCTCGAGGCTGGGTTCGCCCGGCTGTCGATGGGTGCGCAGTCGTTCGACCCGGCGGTGCTCCGGGCGCTCGAACGGGTGCACGACCCCGCGTCGGTGTCGCGAGCGGTCCGGGCCGCGCGCTCGGCGGGCTACGCAAACGTGAACCTGGACCTGATCTACGGCGCGGACGGCGAGAC
>DASUTU010000165.1:0-13817 GCA_036374435.1 Actinomycetota bacterium
CGGGGTGGGTGGAGCGCGAGAGCGTTCGGATCCTGGCCAGACGCGGCGACCTCGTCATCTCGCAGACCCGCCACGGGTTCGTCTGTGCGAACGCCGGCGTCGACGCCTCCAACGTCGAGGCCGGCCTCCTGACGCTCCTTCCCGAGGACCCCGACGCCTCGGCCGACCGGCTCCGAGCGGCGTTCGCCGATCGGCTCGGTACCGAGCTGGGCGTGGTGGTGACCGACACGTTCGGACGGGCCTGGCGGCGAGGCGTCGTCAACGTGGCGATCGGGTGCGCCGGGCTCCCGTCGTTGATGGACCTGCGCGGCACCCCGGATCACACGGGCCGGGAGCTCGAGGTCACCGTCGTGGCGTTCGCCGACGAGGTGGCGGCCGCGAGCGGCCTGGTGATGGGGAAGGCGGCGCGCGTCCCGGCGGCGGTCCTGCGAGGGGTGTCGGCGGACGGCCCCGTCCTCCCGGCCCGCGAGCTGGTCCGTCCTCCGGAGGAAGACCTGTTCCCCGCGTCGCCGCTGCTGGCGTTGACGGCGCCACCGGTCGCGCCGGTCGGGGGGACCGGAGCGGTTCCTCCCCAGGTGGTCGAGGAGGCCGCGCGCGCCGCGATGGCGGCCGTCGAGCCGGGAGCGCTCGGGCCCGGGCTCATCGTGGCTGCCTCCTCCGTTGCCGCCCGGCGACGGCTGCTCGCCGCGCTCGGAGAGGACGGCGCGACGGGCTCGGTCCTCCTGCTCGTCGTGCTGTTCGTCCTGACCGAACGCGACTCCGACCTCGCACTCGCCGTCGGAGGCGCGGCGCTTCAGAACCTGGTCCTGGCCCTTCGCGCGCAGGGGTACCCCGCTCGCTGGACGGCGGTGCCCGCGGACCGCCGCGAGGACGTGCGGTCGGCGCTCGAGATCGACGACGGGTGGATCGGCGCTGGGGTGGTGGCCGTCGGCGGCGAGACGCCGGCGGGGGCCGCGTCGCCGCGGCCCCCGCTCGACCTCTCGGACCTGCTCCGAACGCGGTGATCAGTCCAGCGGCACGAGCCCCTCGACGAAGTACCAGACGAACACCGCCGACACGACGTACAGGAGCCAGTGGACCTGCTTCCAATAGCCACGGAGCACCTGGATCACCGTGTACGCGATGAACCCGGCCCCGACGCCGTTGGTGATGCTGAACGTGAGCGGCATCACGATCATCGTCAGCAGCACCGGGATGCCGACGCCCGGATCCTTCCAGTCGATCTCGCGCACGACCTGCATCATGAAGTAGCCCACGATGACCAGGACCGGCGCCGTCGCCTCCGTGGGGACGATCCCCGGCAGCGGCGCGAAGAACATCGCCAGCAGGAACAGGATGCCGACCACCACGGCCGTGAGCCCCGTCCGGCCGCCTTCGGAGACGCCGGCCGCGCTCTCGATGTAGGTGGTGTTCGAGGAGCTCGAGGTGGCGCCGCCCAGCGCCGCGCCGAGCGAGTCGACGAACAGGACGCGCTGGATGCCCGGGAGCTTGCCGTCCGCCGTGAGGAGACCGGCCTCGCCGCCCACTCCGATCACGGTGCCCATCGTGTCGAAGAAGTCCGACAGCATCACGGACAAGATCAGCGCGAGCGCCGTCGCGAACGCGATGGTGTCGGCGGTGAACACCCCGAACGAGAACTGTCCGATCAGCCCGAAGTCGGGTGTATCCACCACCCGATCGGGCCAGGTCGCCACGCCCGGCGGGAACACGTTGTCGGCGAACGCGTTGATGATGCTGGCCACGATCGTGGTGGCGATGATGCCGAACAGCAGCGCACCTTTCATGCGCCGGGCCACGAGCGTCGCCGTGAGCGCGAAGCCGATGACGAACGTCAGGATCGGCAGGGTCGTGAGATCGGCGTTCAGCGTCAGGATCGTGCCCTCGCCCTGGACGACGATGCCCGCCTGCTCGAGCCCGATGAACGCGATGAACAGGCCGATGCCGATGCCGATGGCCCGCTTGAGGTCCATCGGGATCGCGTTGAGCACGGCCTCGCGAAACCCCGTCAGCACGAGCGCGGCAATGACCAGGCCCTCGATCACGATCACACCCATGGCCTGCTCCCAGGTCAGACCGGCGGCTCCGACGAGCGTGAAGGCGACGAACGCGTTCAGGCCCAGCCCGGCGGCCATGGCGAACGGGTAGTTCGTCACGAGCCCCATCGCGAGCGTGAGGACCCCGGCCGCCAACGCCGTCACCGTCACGAGCTGGTCGAACGGCAACGACTCGCCGTTCGCGTCGGGCAGCGACGACAGGATCGCCGGGTTCACCACGAGGATGTAGGCCATCGTCAGCCACGTCGCCAGGCCGGCGATCACCTCGGTTCGCACGTCGGTCCCGCGCTCCCTGAGGTGGAAGTACCCGTCCAGCCCTCCCGGGCTCGGACGGGTTTCCGTTGTGGCCATCGCTCCTCCCTCCATGGCCGCCGGGCCGGAGCCCGGACGGCGGGTCGTCTGGGGAAGGCAGCCGCAGGATAGGGAGGTCCTCCAGCCGAGGCAAACGCTGGGTCGTTCCGGCCGAGGCCCGATATCCTGGCCTCCCCGGCCTCGCGCCGGGACACCCCGAACCATGGCAGATCAAGCGTCGTCCGGTGGCCGAACCACGAAGGCCGAACGCAAGGAGCGCGCCCGACGCGAACGCCTGGAGCTCCAGCGCAAGATGGAGCGGTCCCGGCGGACGCGCCGGCTGGCGCTCCTGCTCGTGATCGTGGTGGTCGCCGGCGTGGCGGTCTTCGCGTTGACCCGGCCGAGCACCGCGGTGGCCGATCCCGACCGGCTGCTGGCGCAGGCGGAGCAGGCCCAGGAGGCGGCGGGATGTGAAGCCGTCGAGGACGTCGGTCCGTACCAGCCGGAGGACCGTGACCAGGTCCACGTCGATCCCGCGAACCTGCCGGCCCTGTCCACCTACGCCTCGAAGCCGCCCGCGTCGGGCCCGCACAGCCAGATCACGGCCCGGGCCGCCGTCTACGATTCGCCCCCGGCGATCGACCGGGTCCTGCACTCCCTGGAGCACGGCGCCGTGGTCGTGTGGCACGCGCCGGACGCCTCCGAGGAGGAGCTGGAGCCCCTCCGCGCGTTCTTCGACGGCGAACACGGGGACCGCGTGATCGTCGCTCCCTACGACTACCCCGACCAGGGCGAGGCGGGAAGCCTCCCGGCCGATACTCGGATGGCGCTGGTGGCCTGGCACTACGTCCAGCTCTGCGCCGAGGTGAACCTGCCGGCGGCGTTCGAGTTCACATCCTCGTACGGGGCTCCCACGTACGAGGACCGCGCGTACCTGGGGAACGCCCCGGAGGCCGGCATCCCCTTCTGAGGATCCATCCGTAGGACCGGGAGAGGAACACGGAGGAACGGCCGGCGAACGGCCAGGAGGGACGGAAGGACCATCGATGGCGAAGAAGCGACGCAAGCCCCACTCGCGCTCCCGGCCAGCAGACGCCGGGGCGGTCCGCACGGCCGAAGGCCCGGGCGGCGGCGAGTCCGACGGTGACTCGGCGCTCGCCAACGGCCGGGACCAACGCTCGACTCGAGCGCCGTCCGACCGTCGGGCCACTCGAGCGCCGGCCGGCCAGCGTTCGCGCGCCGAGAAGAAGGAGCTCGCGCGCCGGCAGCGCGAGGAGGTCCGAAAGCGGGTGCGCCGGGCCCACCGGCTCCGGCAGCTCGTCTGGATCACGGGGGTCGGGGCCGTCATCAGCCTGGCGGTGTTCTGGCTGGTGCGACCGGACGAGCCTGCGGTCCGTCCCGACCGGCTCCCCGGCGAGCTCCGGACCGAGGCGCCGTGGGCCGCGAACGCGGACCAGGCGGCCGAACGCGCCGACCTGATCGGACTCCCGGCCGAGGGGACCACGATGCACGAACACGCCAACGTCCAGGTCTTCGTCCACGGCGAGCAGCAGGACGTTCCCACGGACATCGGGGTGGGTGACGACATCGTCTCCTTGCACACGCACGAACCCAGCGGCACCGTCCACATGGAGTCCCAGTCGATCTACCCGTTCACGCTCGGCGAGTTCTTCGACGTCTGGGGCGTCCGGCTGAACGAGACGTGCCTCGGCGGCCACTGCGAGGACGAGGAGTCCACGCTGCGCGTGTTCGAGACCGGCGTGGAGCTGGACGGGCCGATCCGGAACGTGCGGCTACTCGACCGGGCCGTCTACGTGGTGGCGTTCGGCACCGATGACGAGCTGCCCGACCCGGTTCCCAGCTCGTTCGACTTCGCCTCCGTTCCCGAATAGGCGTGGCCGGGCGGTCGGCGAGGCGGTCGAACCGCGACGCCGCGACGCCGCGCGACCGGGGACGCCGGCCGCTCCCCCTCCAGATCGCCACGATCGGGGTCGCGGCGGTCGCGGCCTGGTTCCTGTTCGTCCACACGCCGGGACCTGGCACGATCCCGCAGACGGCGCTGACCGCCGGCCGATCGGCCGGTTGCGACGAACCGGAACGCCCGGTCGATCCCGACCCGGGGCGCGACCACCTCGCCGCCGGGGACGCCTTCGAGTACCCGGACCCGCCGCCGGCGGCGGGTCCGCACGACCCCTCGCCCCTGCCTTCGGAACCCCGGGTGTACCAGGAGCCGGTGTCCGAACCCCGGGCGGTCCACAACCTCGAACACGGCGACGTGCTCCTCTGGTACCGGCCTCCGCCCGACGAGGGGGTCTCCGACGACGTCGTCGAGGCGCTGCGCGCGGTGGCCGAAGAGGAGCGCGGCGTGATCCGCGCTCCCTACCCGGACCTCCCGGAGGGCCGCGCCCTGGCGCTCGTCGCGTGGAACACGCGATGGATGTGCCCGGCCGGCCTGACGGAGGACGCCGCGACGACGATGGCCGAGGCGTTCGTCGGCGCCTACCGCGGCACGACGAACGCGCCCGAGGCCCCCCGAGGGCTGCTCGGCCCGCTGCTCAGCGGCTGATCGCGGGATCCGACCCCGCCGCCGCCGGCGCCGGGAACCGGCCCGTCACGTCCGGCGACAGGACGTGTCCGAACAGGTGATGACGCCGTTCTCGAACCGGGCCCGAAGGTTGCCGTTGGCCAAGGTTCGGACGTCCGTGGTGGGGAACCCGAGCGGGCCGGCCGGCCCGCCCTTCGACAGGTAGAACGCCAGCACCGGCTGGCCGAGCAGATGGGCGCCCGGTCCGGCCTTGAAGAAGATCGTGCCGAGCTCGAAGGCCTGGCGAACCCCGCCGGCCACCGCCTTCCGGCGCGACGTGGGCAGGCCCGGCGAACACCCCAGCGCGTCGTATTTCGCGCGGACCTCGCCCTCGATCTGCCGGTTCCGGTCGATCCACACCCGGTCGTCGCGGAGACCGAGCGCCGACCGCAGCGAGGTCCCGCTGATCGTGGCCTTCCCGTTCGTCCCCCGCACCACCACGGAGACGATGCGCCCCGAGACCCCCCGCTGCACCTTGCCGAACCCGGTCACGACCCCGATCCCGAGCGAGAGCCTCCCGGTGATAGCCCCCGCGTCGACGCGGACGTCCCAGGTGGCGCTGGGGTTGTCGGACGTGTAGTCGCCGGGATCGCACACGCCGCGGAGGTAGCCGATCGGCGTGCCGCCCCACACGTTCTCGTTGTTCTCGGTGAACCCGCCCGACGAGGACATGTAGAAGGCCTGGATGGTCGAACCGCCGGAGCGAACGACCTTGTTCGCCGTCGCGTCGACCGCGGCCACCCATCGGTTGCCGGCCAGCCCACCTTCTTTGTCCCAACCCGCGTACACCTGGTCGAGCGTGGACGCGTACAGCGCGCAGTCGCAGACCGGTCGATGTTGCGACGAGGCCGCTTTGGTGAAGGCGTACGTGCGCGCCGCGATGGCCTGCGCCCGCAGGGCCTGGGCCGGCCACAAGCTCGGAACCTCGGACAGGCCGTAGAGGTACTCCTCGGGGGCGATCTCCAGGACCAGGCGCATGGCGCAGCCGTTCCCGCAGTTGTACAGGCCGAACTCGATCCAGCCGCGGTTGTACGTGTGCCCCGCCTCCGGCACGCGCACGCGCCCCCCCGCCGCCTGGTACACGGCGAAGATCGGCGTCGAGGCGTTCCCGGCGTTCGCGACCTTGCTCCCCGAGGCGTCCAGGATCAGGTAGCGGTCGTTCGCCACCCGGACCCGCCAGGTCTGCCCGCGCGGGATCGTGGCCACAACCTCCCCGTTCTTCTGGCTCCCCACCCGGATCTCCACGTCGCTTTCCTGCGCCTCGAGCCGGACCGACTGCCGGCCCCGGACGAGACCGATGCGGAGCGTGGCCGGCGGGCTCTCCCAGGCGCCGACCCGGGTGCCCGAGTAGAAGTGGGTGAGGATCCGGGGTGCCTTCCATCCCTGGCCCGCCAGGCCGAAGGCCCCCCATTGCGACATTCCCAGCCCGTGGCCGAAGCCCGAGCCGAAGAACCGGAACTGCTTGGCCCGGGCCTGCCGGCGCTCGGCGTCCGCATCGCCGGCCAGGGCGGGCGCCGCCGGGGTCGCCGCGACCAGCGCCACGAGCAGGGCGAGGGCGAACGTCTTGCGCATCAGCGAGCCTTTCGGTGTCGACGTCTCGGAAGGGCCGCGGTCGGCCAAGCGCGGTCCCACCTTCAGGGAACGCGAATCGTACCGCGGAGGTTACGGGAGGAGGGAGAAGGTCACGGCCGGGCGGGATCGCGCCCGGTGGCGGCAACCTCACCCGGCGACAGCCGGGCGTCCTCGAGCTCGGCCCTCGGGCCGACCACGGCCCCTTCGGCCAGCACCGAACGGCGCACCGTGGCGCCCGCGCCCACCCTCGCCGCCGGGCCCACGATCGACCCCACCACCCGGGCTCCGTCCTCCACGATCGCGCCCGGATGCAGGACGCAGTCGTCGAGTTGCGCGTCCGCGCCCACCCACGAATCCGAGCCGACCACCACCCAGCGGCCGAGGTGCGCCCGCAGGTGCACCTCGGCGCCCGGCGCGACGAGGGGCGCGGGGTACTCGGGCTCGAACCCGACCCGGCCCTCCAGGATGTCGAAGTGTGCCTGCAGGTACTTCTCGGGCGTGCCGAGGTCGATCCAGTAGGCGTTCGAGGCGAACCCATGCACGGCACGCCCGTCCGCGATCATCGCCGGGAAGATCTCGCGCTCGATCGAGACGCTGCGGGTGGCGTCCCACCCGGAGAGGGCGCCCGGATCGAGGACGTACGTCCCCGCGTTCACGTCGCCCGGCACGAGATCCCGAGGTTTCTCCCGGAACTCCACGACCCGGCCGTCGCCCTCGGTGATCACCAGGCCGAAGGGGCGGGCGTCCTGCACGTGCGTGAGGGCGATGGTCGCGACGGCGTGGTTCGCGCGGTGGGCGGCGACCATCGCCGTGAGATCGAGATCGGTCAGGATGTCCCCGTTCAGAGCCAGGAACGGCTCGTCGCCGTCCAGAACCTCGACCGCGTTCACGATCGCGCCGCCGGTCCCGAGCGGCTCGGTCTCGGTGATCCAGGTGATGGCGGGATCGCCCCGTCGACCCTCGATGAAGGTGTGGAACGTCTCCTCGAGATACGAGCTGGAAAGCACCACCTCGTGCACGCCGTGCCGGGCCAGGTGGTCCAGCACGTGGTCCAGGCTCGCCCGGTCCATGAGCGGCACGAGCGGCTTCGGCACCGTTTCGGTGAGCGGGCGCAGCCGCGTGCCCTCACCCCCGACGAGCACGACGGCGTTCACCGCCGGGCCACCCGGTCCCGAGCCGCCACGACCTCCGCGCGTACCCGGAGCGCGATCCAGGCGAACGGGAGCGTTATCCGGCGCCATCCTCGAGCGCGGTGCTTCTTGTAGTACCGGTAAATGCTCGAGGAGTGCAGGAGGTGGGTCCGCCTCGAGCGCCCGGTGGAGACGCCTCCCTCGTGCACGACCTCCAGCCGCGGCGTGTAGAGGACCTTCCAGCCGGCCTGGCGCAGGCGGGTGCACAGGTCGAGCTCCTCGCCGTAGAGCCAGAACGACTCGTCGAACCGGCCGACATCGTCGAACACCTTGCGCCGCAGCAGGAGGCAGGCACCGCTCACCCAGTCGACCTCTCGTTCGGTGCGGCGGTCCCAATCGACCTGGCGGTAGGCGCGCGTGAACCGGTTCGAGGACCGGAACGGTCCCAGGAACGCGTGGCCGACCGCCTGACCCACGCCTGGGAATCCGCGGCCGCTCTCGTAGACCGAGCCGTCCGGATTGCGGATCATCGGGCCGAGCAGCGCGACGTCGGGATGCGCCTCCCCCACCTCGACGAACCCGGCCAGGTCGCCCTCCCAGATCTCCGCGTCGGGGTTGAGGAAGCAGATCCATGGGGCGTTCGTGAGCGCGGCCCCTTGGTTCCACGCCGCGGAGAGGCCGCGGTTGGTGGAGTTCTCGATCAGGCGCATGGCGGGGTGGGCCCGTCGCGCGGCCCGGGCGCTCCCGTCGCGCGAGGCGTTGTCCACCACGACGACCTCGACCGCGAGGCGCCCGGCGCGCCGGTAGACCGAGCCGACGCACCGCGTCAGGTACGGGCCCGCGTTGTAGTTGACGATGACGACCGCCAGCCGGTGCGCCGGCTCGTAGGCGGAGACCTCGTCGGCGACCTCCATCACGTGTGCGGCGTTCGGGAGATCAAGAAGATGCCCACCCCGATGAAGGCGACGCCGCCCCACCGCAGGGCGGGGACCTGCTCGTCGAGCACGAACGCGTCGAAGAGCAGGATCAGGACGTAGGTCAACGCGGCGAACGGGTAGGCGAACGACAGCGACGCCCGGGAGAGCACCGCGAGCCACACCAACGCCGACAGGCCGAACAGGCAGAGGCCGGCCCAGACGAACGGCTGGACGAGGAGCGCGCGGGCGGAGGCTCCGTCGATCCCGAACTTGGCCGGCGCGAGACGATCGTTCACCCCGTTCATGCCGTGTTTGAGCGCGAGCTGGGCCACGGCCGCCAGGCCGACCGACAGCAGGATCATCAGGATCAACATCCAGAATCGTCCTTTCCCGACCTCGGTTCCCTCCGCGGCCGCGGCGGCCCCGACCTCCGGCGTCGTCATAACTCCTCGACCTCGACGGTGACCGGCACGTCCACTCGCTCCTGCACTCGAGGGGCGTCCACGACCTCGAAGAGGTAGCGCTGCGTCTGCACGTGGTACAGGTGCCCCGTCGTCCGGGAGCTCAACCCGACGGTGACCCAGTACTTGCCCGCGCCGTAGGGGAACGTTGCCGCGCGGAACCGCACGCGCCGTTTACCGTCGACCGTTCCGAGATCGAGACCGGCACGTGAGGTGCGGGCCTCGAGCACCGGGTGGTTCGTCGCGCCGTCGAGGATCGCGACGTCGACGTCCAGGTCCGCGACCGGCGAGTTCGACCGCACGTCGACCTGGATCGTGAGCGGATCGCCCCGCAGGGCCGGTCCGCGGCTCGCCCCGTCGGCCCGCAGGACGTGCACCTCCGCGATCTCCGCCTCCCGCGTCCCTTCCTCGGGGACGAAGCCGGGGTCGGTCACGCCCAGCAGGACGTACCGCATCTCGCGCACGACGTCGTCGGGCGATCCGAGCGCGTGAAGATCACCGTGGTGCAACATCGCGGCGCGGTCGCAGATCTCGCGGACGGTGTCGAGGGCGTGGGTCACCAACACGATCGTCCGGCCCTCGCGCTGGAACACCCGGACCCGGTCCAGGCACTTGGCCTGAAAGGCCTCGTCGCCCACGGCCAGGACCTCGTCCACGAGCAGCACCTCGGGATCCACGTGGACCGCGACCGCGAACCCCAGGCGCACCAACATGCCCGAGGAGAAGAACTTGACCTGGTTGTCCATGAAGTCCTCGATCTCGGCGAACGCGACGATGTCGTCGTACGCGCTGTCGGTCTCGCGGCGGGACAGGCCGAGGAAAGACGCATTCAGGTACACGTTCTCGCGCCCGGTGAGCTCGGGGTGGAACCCGGCGCCGAGCTCGAGCAGCGCCGCCAGGCGGCCGCGCTGGCGAACCGTCCCCGAGGTGGGACGGAGGATGCCGGCGACGCACTTGAGCAGGGTGGTCTTGCCCGACCCGTTGTGGCCGATCAGGCCGAACGTGGAGCCTTCCGCCACCTCGAACGAGACGTCCCGGAGCGCCCAAAAGTCCTCGGCTCGCGAGTGGGCGGTGATCAGGCGCTGCTTGATCGAGGTCGGCTTCTCGCGGAAGACGCGGAACCGCTTCGAGAGCCCCTCGACCTCGATCGCGCCCGCCATCACAGCTCCTCGGCGAAGTCGCCCGACCGGGCGAAGAAATACCGCCAGGCCAGCAGCAGGAGGGCCGTCGAGGCGACCAACGTCAACGTCAGGACGCCGGTGAGCCAGCCGAGGCTCACGTCGAACAGGACCGGCGGCTCGTCCTCGAGGGGCCGCACGACGCCGTAGAGCGCGCGGTGAAACCCCTCGACGATGCCGGCCAGCGGGTTCAGCAGGTAGACGGCGAGCCGCGGGACGCCGAGCCACGTCCCGGTGCCGCCGTCGGCGAGCTCCTGCACCTGGGATCCCGCGTACACGATCGGCGTGCCCCAGAACCAGACCAGCAGCCCGATGTTGAGCAGGTGACCGACGTCTCGATACCGGACGTTCATCGCCGAGAACCACAACGAGAGGCCGACCGTCAGCACGAGCAAGGTCAAGAACGCGAGCGGCCAGAGCGCGAGCTCCGGGACGTGGAGACCGTACCCCGACACCAAGACGAACAGGAACAGGACGGCCGACTGCAGCGCGAAGTCCACCAGTGCCACGCCGACCGCCGACAGCGGCAGGATCTCGTGGGGGAAGGCCACCTTCTTCACGAGGTTGGCGTTGTCCAGGACCGAGCGCGCCCCGCTGGTCAAGGCGGCGCTGAACAGGTTCCAGGCCAACAGACCGGACAACAGGTAGACGGGGTATTTGGGGATTCCCGCGCCGAGCACGCGCTGAACGAACCAGAACACGGCCAGGTACACGAGCGGGTTCAGCAGCGACCAGATCGCGCCGAGCACCGAGGCCGCGTATTTCACCTTGAGCTCCTTGCGGATCAGGTTCAGGAGGATCTCGCGGTGGGCGGCCAGAACCCGGAGGCGCTCCCCGACGCGCAGGCGGGGCGGCTCGGACGTGCGTTCGACGGTCTGGACGGTGGTCGCCATGACTGCGAGCCGCTCGCGCCGGCGGTCGCGGGCGCGACGAGGCTGCGGCCGAGTCTAACAATGGGAAGGTTCAGGACCCGGACCGCGGTGTGGCGAAATCGTCGAGCGCACGCGCGTACGACAGGCCGTACCCCCGGCGGAGCCGCTCCTCGGTGACCCCGAGGTCCACGAGCGCGCCGCCCCACCTGGCCAGCACCCGACGGGTCGGGTCCTGCAGGAGCTCCAGCGTCCCGTCGATGGCCCGCGCGTACCCGCGCGCGGTGGCCTCCGTGCGGGCGAGGAACTCGACGTGCTCGCGCGCCGCCTCGCCGATCTCGCGGCGTCGCCCCTCGTCGTCGAGCAACGTCCGAATGACCTCGGCCACGACCGCGGGGTCGGGACGCCCGGCCGGCACGCGGGCCACCACCTCGTCGGGGAGGTCCAGGTAGGTCCCGGTGGCGCTCACCACGGTGGCGAGCCCGGACTGCATGGCCCGAACGAGTGATCCGCTGACCTCTCCTCGATGCGGGAACCGAAGGTCGGCCGCCACGTCGGCCGCGGCCATCCACGCCAGGAAGTCCTCGTCGCTGACGTCGGTCCGCAGGTGGACCCGGCCGCCGAGCCCGCCGGCGCGCACCACCTCGTCGAGGTCGTAGCCCTCGATCCGCCGCCCCACCAGCGCGACGTGGACGGACTCCGGCAGGCGCGCCGCGGCCTCCAGCACGAGGTCGACGAGTTTGGCTTCGTTCTGGTCACCGAAGACACCGATCAGCGATCGCATCCCGACCACCTCGAGCGGCGCGCGCACCACCGCCCGGCGGCCGCGAGCCCGCTGGAGGTCACGGTCCGACTCGACCGGCGGGTGCGGCACCACGTGGACCGGCGTGCGACAGCCGAACGCCCGCAGGTACCGCTCGACGAACGCGGAGTGCACCACGATCCCCCGCGCTCGACGAGCGACGTGGGACACGAACGGGACGCGCAGGGGCGGGTTCGTCAAGGCGTCGCCGATCCCGGCAAGGGCCGGCGCATTCGCCAGGCCCTCGCGCACCGCCTGGTGTCCCAGCGGGTCGCCGCTCGCGATCAGTCCGCGCACGAAGTCGTCCAGCGCCAGGTCGTGGATCACGACCAGCCCCGGCGTCTGGACGGCGTGTCGGTAGACGTCGCCATGGAACTCGACGTTGTTCCCGAGGTGGTACACGGACATCGTGTGCCAGGGGATCGTGCTCTCGTGTTTGGGCCGGAGCGGCCAGACCGGCTGGATGTGGTGGCGGTCCCGCACGTAGCCGATCCGATCCAGGCCGTCGAGCACGGCCCGCGAATACGTGGCGACGCCGGTCTTGGCCGGAGGCAACGGGGACAGCCACGCGATACGAGGATCCATCCGGTAGTCCCACCGGACCAGCCGACGCGCGGCCCCGACGACGCGATTGCCCATGCGTCAGTCCGTGAGTCTGGCGACGATCTCGGGCCAGCCGGGCACGCGTTCGCGGATCAGCGTGTTGCCCGCCTCGCCCATCCTCTTGGCGTGCGGCCGGTTGGAGAAGAGGCGGTCGAAGGCGTGGGCGATCGCCTCGGGCTCCGGCGGCGTCACCAGCCCGGTCTCGTCGTCGGCGACGAACTCGAGCGGGCCGCCGGCGTCGGTGAGCGTGACCACCGGCCGGCGCGCGGCGAACCCCTCGATCGTGACGTAGCCGTAGTCCTCGTCGAACGGCCCGTAATAGACGCCCAGCGCCCCGAGGTAGAGCTCGTGCAGGCGGTCGTCCGGCACGCGGCCGGCGAGCTTGACCCGGCCCTCCAGCCGGTGCTTCGCGATCTGGGACCGGATGGCGGGTTCGTCCGGGCCCTCCCCGACCAGGATCAGCTGGACCCCGGTCTTGACGTGCCGCATGGCCTCGACGGCGAGCGACTGGCGCTTGAGCGCCTCGAGCCGGCTGGGAAACACGACGGCGTCGCCGTACGGCCCGGGCTCGCGGGGCAGGAGCGCCTCGACGATCGGCGAGGGGTGATACAACACCTCGCTCGACAGGCGGACCGATGCCCACAGCCGCTCCTGCACGTTGCGGGAGTTGGTGAAGATCCGCTTCGCCTCGCCGAGGGCCACCCGGTCGCTCTGGACCACCATGTCGCGAAGCGCCGGGCCCTCCTCTTGCTTCGACAGATCGGCGAATTCCGGATGGTCCCAGAGCTCGTACGCGCTGCGATGTTGGTGGATCAGCCACACCACCTTGCGTTCGTGCGGCACGAGGTAGGCGGGGAACTTCAGCGCGATGACCATGTCGATCTTCAGCCCGTTGGACTCCGCGAGATCGAGCGAGCGCCACACGGCCATCTGGTGCAGCAGCTCGGTCGCCGGGTACCACTTCCCGGCCACGGCCACCTGCTCGGCCTCGTGCCCCGCGGCCTTCAGGGCCCGGACCAAGGCCTCCGTGTGGGTCTCCGCGCCGCCGCGAACGAACGGGGTCTGCGGGTGGGCGACGGCGATCCTCATGGGCCGACGTCCTCGCCGCCGCGTTCCCGCAGGCGGCGGACCTCTGCCTCGAGCGCGGCCACCCGGTCAGCCAGGGCCGCGCCCAGCTCCGCCTGATCGGCCAGGAGCCGGTCGTACCGCCAGGAGATCGGGCGGAACAGGCGGAACAGACGGACCTTCAGCCGCCGGCGCCACCGCCGGGTCGAGGCCAGGTTCGGCTCGCCGCGGGGGATGATCGCCTTCTCGTCCTCGCGCATCGCCGCGGCGAAGTCGTGGAGCGCGTCGCGC
>DASUTU010000166.1:0-42833 GCA_036374435.1 Actinomycetota bacterium
AGGAGCTCGCCCGACTCGGCCTCGAGCACGCCCGAAACGACCTCGACCCGGTGGTTCAACCGCGGATCGCGCACGAGGTCCCCGAGCGATCCGGCGAACCCGGCCTTGGGATCCGTGGCGCCGAACACGAGTCGATCGACCCGCGCGAGCACCATCGCCCCGGCGCACATCGCGCACGGCTCGAGCGTCACGTAGATCGAGCAGCCTTCGAGCCGCCACGAGCCCAGGGCCGCCGAGGCCTCCCGCAGGGCCAGGATCTCGGCGTGTGCCGTGGGGTCGCGGTCGCGTTCGCGGGCGTTGCCGGCCTTCCCGAGGACCTCCTCGCCCCGGGCGACGGCGGCGCCGATCGGCACGTCGCCCCAGCCGGCGGCCCGTTCGGCCTCGGCCAGGGCGACGCGCATGAGCGCCTCGTCGTCCATCAATACGCGTTGAGCTCGCGGAGCCGATCGTCCGAGATGCCGAAGAAGTGCGCCACCTCGTGCCCCACCGTGTGGGCGACGACCCGACGAACGTCGTCCTCACTCTGCGCCTCGCGCTCGATCGTTCGGCGGTAGAGCGTGATCGTGTCGGGCAGGACTCCCGCGTAGTTCCGCCGCTCGGTCAGCGGGATGCCGTAGTAGCGGCCGAGCAGGTTCGGCTCGCCCGGCGGCGGGCGGTCCTCCACGATGACCTCGACGTTCTCGAGGCGCTCGAGCACCCACTCCGGCAGCGAGTCGAGGGCGTCGACCACCAGCTCCTCGAACCGGCTCCGGTCCATCTCACCCGCTCTGCTTCTTCTTCGCGGCGAGCGCGCTGATCGCCTCGAGCGCGAGCCGGTGCGCGAGCATCGCGGTGAGCTCGCTCTGGTCGTAAGGGGGCGACACCTCGACGATGTCCATCCCGGCGAGCTCGACCCTCGAGACGATCTGTCGCACGGCGCGGAGAATCTCGCGGGCCAGGATCCCTCCCGGCTCCGGGGTGCCCGTTCCGGGAGCCATCCCCGGGTCCACCACGTCGATGTCCACCGACAGGTACACGAGATCGGGGCCGTCGAGGGCCTCCTCGATGGCGTCGGCGATCACCGCCTCGGCCCCGCGCTCCTCGATCTCGACCATGGTGTGCCACCGGAACCCCTGCTCGCGCATCCAGGCGAAGGTCTCCGGGCCCGGCCAGTAGCCACGGAGGCCCACCTGGACGAAGTTCCGGCCGGACACCCATCCCTCCTCGACCAGGCGGCGCATCGGCGTGCCGTGGGAGAGGAGCGAACCCCACACGTCTTCGCCGGTGTCGGCGTGGGCGTCGAAGTGCACGATGCCCACGGACCGCGGGTGGGCGTTCCGAGCGACCGCGGCGGCCGACGGGTACGTGATCGAGTGGTCGCCGCCGAGCACGATCGGGATCGCCCCGGCCCGCGCCACGCGCAGCACCTTCTCGTGGATGACGCGATGGGCACGTTCGAGCCGCGACGGCACGACCGGCGCGTCCCCGGCATCCACCGCGACGATGGTCTGGAACGTCTCGACCTCGAGCTGGATCGACCACGCCCCGCTGACCGACGACGCGGTCGGCGCCTCCCGGATGGCCCGTGGCCCGAACCGGGCGCCGGACCTGGCCGACGTCCCGTCGTCCAGCGGCGCGCCCACGATCGCGACCTCGGCGCCGGCCGCGCGAAGCTCCTCTTCGGTCCGCGCCCACGGCAGCTTGTCGAACGAGCCTCGCCACTCGACGTGGTACGGCAGCTCGTCCCACGCGTATTCGTCGAACTCGGCGCCCTCGGGAGCCAGCTCGCTGCGTTCGATCCGGAAGTCTCGGTCCGCGGTCACGGCACGGGCACGCTACCCGTCGCCGGGAAGACCGTCACGCGCGGCTCAGCAGATCCGGGGGAGCTGGTCGCCGGCGAGCATGATCAACGGCCGAGTGGCGCCGAGGCCGGTTCGGAGCGCCACCCGCGGCGCTCCCTCCTCGATCGTGCCGATCATCGCCGCGTGGGGGCCGTGTTCGTTCGAACGCGCGGCGGCCAGGATGGCCTCCGCTTCCCCGGGAGCCACGATCGCCACCGCGACGCCTTCGTTGGCCACGTAGAGCGGGTCGAGCCCGAGCATCTCGCAGGCAGCGCGGACCGGCGGCAGCACCGGGACGGCCGACTCCTCGGCCACGATCGCAACGCCCGAAGCCTCGGCGAGCTCGTTCAGCACGCTGGCCAGGCCTCCCCGGGTGGCGTCGCGAAGGCACCGGACGTCTCCCGCCGCGAGCATGGCCTGCACGAGGTCGGTGAGCGGGGCGCTGTCCGAGGCGAGCTGTCCCTGGAACTCGATCCCCTGGCGGCGCGACATCACGGCCACGCCGTGGGAGCCGACCGGCCCCGTGACGATCACGCGATCGCCGGGGCGGGCGCGTTCGGGACCCACCACGACGCCGTCGGGGACGACGCCGAACCCGGCCGTCGTGATGAACAGGCCGTCGGCGCTCCCCTTCTCGACCACCTTGGTGTCCCCGGTGACGAGGGCCACGCCCGCGCGTTCGCAGGCGTCGGCCATCGAGGCGACCACGGCGCCGAGGACCTCCATCTCCAGGCCCTCCTCGAGGATCAACGCCGCCGAGAGGAACAGCGGGCGGGCCCCCATCATCGCGACGTCGTTCACGGTGCCGTTCACGGCGAGCTCGCCGATGTTCGACCCGGGGAAGAACTTCGGCGTCACGACGAAGGAGTCCGTCGAGAACGCCAGGCGTGTCCCATTCACCTGGACCACCGCGGCGTCGCCGAGCCTGGACAGCTCGCGATCGCCGAACACCGGCACGAACAGGTCGCGGATCAGCCGCGCCGAAAGCGTCCCCCCGCTGCCGTGGCCGAGCATCACCTTGTCCCCCGGCGGGAGCGGAACGGGACAGCGGAGCGCGAACTCGCGAACCTCCTCGCTCACCGCGACGCCACCTCCCGCTGACGACCCGCCAGGAAATACGCCGCGCAGGCACCTTCGTTCGAAACCATCGGGGCGCCGAGCGGCGACTCCGGCGTGCACTCGGTCCCGAACGCCGGGCAGTCGTGCGGCTTGGCTCGCCCGATCAACACGTCGCCGGCGATGCAGATCTCCGACTCCGACGCCGGCATGCCTTCGGCGCGTGGGAATCGGACCTCCGCGTCGTGGGCGCGGTACGCCTCGCGGAGCCGCAGGCCGCTCTTGGGGATGACGCCGATGCCACGCCAGGCCCGGTCGCACGTCTCGAACACCTCGTCCACGACCGAGAGGGCGGGCGTGTTGCCCTCGCGGACCACGGTGCGGACATATTGGTTCTCGACCTCGTGCCGGCCCTCCTCGAGCTGCGTCACCAGCATCCGGATGCCTTCGAGCAGATCGAGCGGCTCGAACCCGGTCACGACGATCGGGACGCCGTACTCGCGCGCGATCGGCTCGTATTCGGTCCAGCCCTGGATGGCGCAGACGTGGCCGGGGGCCAGGAACCCCTGCACGCGGTTCCCGGGGGAGACGAGGATGGCCAGGATCGCCGGCGGCACGAGCACGTGCGCCACCAGCAGCGCGAAGTTCTCCACGCCGAGCCCTCGAGCCTGCTTGACCGCCATCGCGTTCGCCGGCGCGGTGGTCTCGAAGCCCACCGCGAAGAACACCACGGTCTTGTCGGGGTTTCGCCGCGCGATCTCGAGCGCGTCGAGCGGCGAATACACCACCCGGACGTCGCCGCCGGCGGCACGGGCCATGAACAGGTCCTCGCTCGACCCGGGGACCCGGAGCATGTCCCCGAACGAGCACACGATCGTGTCGGGCCGTTTGGCGATTGCGATGGCCTCGTCGATCAGCGCGAGCGGGGTCACGCACACGGGGCAGCCGGGGCCGTGCACGAGCTCGACCCCCGGTGGCAGGAGCTGGTCGATGCCCTGCCGGATCAACGTGTGGGTCTGGCCGCCGCAGACCTCCATCAGCGTCCAGGGCTTCGTGGTGATCCGACGGATGTCGTCGAGCAGCGCCAGGGCGATCCGGTCGTCGCGGTATTCGTCCAGGTACCTCACGAGACCGTCCTCCCGCCGGGCCGGTAGTCCTCGGCGCGAACGCCGTCGGCGCTCTGCGGGAGGTCGATGTCCTCGAGGTTGCCCATCTCGGCCAGCAGGGCGTAGGAGCGAGCCGCCTCCTCCTCGTCCACCACCGAGATGGCGAAGCCGACGTGGATCACCACGAAGGAACCCACGTCGACCTCGGGCGCGTACTCGAGACACGCGGTGCGCGTGATGCCACCGAAGTCCACGGTCCCCATGCGGATCCCGTCCTGCTCGAAGACGTCGACGACCTTGCCCGGCACGCCAAGGCACATGGTTTGGTCAGCCCCCCACCGTCGCGTTCGCCACCAGCACCTGCCCGAGCGCGATCCCGCCGTCCCCGACCGGTGTCTGACGCGGCAGGTACACCTCGAAGCCCACCGTCTCCAGCCGAGCCACGAGATCCGAGGTCAACAGGTCGTTGTTGAAGACGCCGCCCGACAGGCACACGCGCCCGAGACCGGTCAGGCCGCGGACCGCGCGGCAGACCTCGAGTGTCGCGGCCGCCACCGTTCGATGGAAGCGGCCGGCCACGTCCCCCGCCGGCCGGCCGCGCAGCAGGTCCTTCACCACCGCCACCACGATCGGCCGCGGGTCCAGGATCACGCCTCCGTTGCCGGCCACCACCTCGAACCCGTATTCGCGCGTGGCTCCACCCGAGGCGGCCTGCTCGAGCAGGATCGCGGGGTGCCCCTCGTAGGTCGAGACGTCGGTCACCCCAACCAGCGCGGCCATCGCGTCGAACAGGCGCCCGACCGACGACGTCGTGGGCACGTCCACCCCCGATCGGATCTGCTGGAGGACGACCTCCGCCTCCTCCTCGTGCGCCGGCATCAGCGACAGGACGTCGTCGACCACGCCGGCGTCTTCGGCGTGCGCGAGCGCCATGCGCCAGGGGTGCCGCACGGCGGCGTCTCCGCCCGGGAGGGCCACCGAGCGCAGGTGCCCCACCCGTTCGGCCGAGGCCGCGTCGCAAACCAGGAACTCCCCGCCCCAGGCCGCGCCGTCGGGGCCCAGCCCGAATCCGTCGAAGGCCACGCCGATCACCCGGCCGTCGAGCCCGTGTTCGGCCATTGCCGAGGCGATGTGCGCGTGGTGGTGCTGCACCGCGACGGTCGGCAGGCCGAGGCCCTGCGCGAACCGGGTCGAGAGGAAGTCCGAGTGCAGGTCGTGGGCCACGATCTCGGGCTGGATCCCGAAGACCTGCCGGTACCGGTCCAGCGCGGCCCGGAACGACCCCATGGCCTCCTCGCTGTCGAGGTCGCCGATGTGTTGCGAGAGGTACCCGCGCGACCCGCTCGCGAGGCAGAAGGCGCCGTGCAGCTCGGCGCCGACCCCGAGCGTCGGCAGGCACTCGTGCGAGAGCTCGATCGGGGCCGGCGCGCAGCTGCGGGCTCGCCGCATCACGACGAACCCTCCACGCCACACGCGAACGACGCTGTCGTCGTATCGGGCGACGATCTCCCGATCGTGGACGAGGTAGGCATCCGCGATGCCGGACAGTCGTTCGCGCGCCTCGTCGTTGTCGATGCAGATGGGCTCCTCGCCGCGGTTGCCGCTCGTCATGACGAGGGGCAGTCCGGCCTCCCGCACGAGGAGGTGATGCAGCGGGGTCGAGGGAAGCATCGCGCCCTGCCTGCGGTGGCCGGGGGCGATCGAGCGGGCCAGCGTCCCACGGTCCTTCACCAGGACGATCGGCGCTCGCGGCGACGCCAGGGCGGCCTCGTCGTCCACGGACAGGTCGAACCGCTCTCGCGCCTCCTCGGGCGTGGCTACCATCACCGCGAACGGTTTGTCGGGACGGCGCTTGCGGACCCGGAGATCGGCCACGACCTCCTCGTTGGTCGCGTCGCAGGCCAGGTGGAAGCCCCCGAGCCCCTTGAGCGCGACGACCCCGCCCGCGCGGAGCAGCTTCGCCGCCTCGACGATGGGATCACCCTCGATGGGCTTGCCGCGATCGTCCACCAGCTCGAGCGTTGGGCCGCACGCCGGGCAGGCCACCGGCTCCGCGTGGAACCGGCGGTCGGCCGGGTCACGATATTCGCGGGCGCAGTCGTCGCAGAGCGGGAACCGCCGCATGCTGGTGCGCTCGCGGTCGTACGGGAGGAACTCGATGATCGTGAACCGGGGTCCGCAGTCGGTGCAGTTGATGAAGGGGTAGCGGTACCGGCGGTCGTCGGGATCGAACAGCTCGGCCAGGCACGCATCGCACGTCGCGATGTCGGGAGGGATGAGACGTTCGGCGCCGCCCCCGCGCTCCACGCTCTCCTCGACCTGGAACGAGGCGAATCCGGTCGGCTCGACGTCCTGCCATCGGACCCCCTCCACGTGGGCGAGCGTCGGAGCCTCGTCGTGAAGCGCATGGCAGAAGGCGTCGAGCTCGGTGGGGGCACCCTCGGCGAGGATCTCCACCACGCCGCCCCGGTTGCGCACCCGGCCGGTGATGTGGCCGCGGTCGGCGAGCCGCCAGACGAACGGACGGAACCCCACACCCTGGACCACGCCGCGAACCTCGATCAGACGGGCGGCGGCCGCCTCGGCGGGTCGTTGCGGCCTCGTCTTGGATGTCACGGGTGACCTCCAGTGGGCCTGTGCCCGCCGTCATGGTCGTTCGCGGACGTCGGGGCGTGTGGGGCCGGAGGACCCCTTGGGCGGGGAGCGTTCGGCCTCTCAGGAACGACCCGCGACCAGGCCCTCCGCCTCGGCCACCAGCAGCTTCTCGAGCTCGGCCAGCCGGCCGCCGACCGCCGAGGAGACCGGCTCGCCCGCGGCCGAGGTCTGGGCCTCGATCCCGAGCACGACCACCCGCGGCGCGGGTCCGATCGCGGCCGCCAGGCCGACCGCCTCCGCGATGCCGAGCCCGTGGGAGGACAACGAGGAGCGGACCTCGGCCGGCAGGCCGTCCGGCCCCGCCTCCACCCGAACGATCACCCCGGGCTCGCGCCCGCCCCCCGGCGTTCGGATGGCGTCCACGACGACCACCGCTTCGGCGCCCTCGAAAAGATGCACGACCTCGAGCGGCGCGGCCTTCGGGATCACCTCGACGCCGTCGATCGCCTCGAGCGCCTCGCGGGCGGCGGAGACGGCGAGGATCCCCGCGGCGTCGTCGCCCGCGTCGGGGTTGCCGCAGCCGATCACCCGGACGAGGGCCATCCGGGCGTCAGGACCGCTCGATGTCCAAGCGCAGGAAGTGGGTGGCGCAGCTGATGCAGGGATCGTAGTTCCGCACGACCATCTCGCACAGCCGCGTCAACTCCTGGTCGGGCCGATCCAGGACGTCGGGCAGGAACCGGCGCAGGTCCTCCTCCATGTGGCGAAGGTTCTGGGAGGTCGGCGGGATGATCTTGGCCTCGAGGATCGTTCCGTCCTCGGCCACGTCATAGCGGTGGTAGAGCGTGCCGCGCGGGGCCTCGGTCATCCAGGTGGCCCGTCCGGCCCTCGCCACGGGCTCGACCATCGGCGGGGTCGGCGGCTCGTAGTCCCGGATAATCCGGATGGCCTCCTCGATCGCCAGCGTCGTCTCGGCGGCCCGGGCGGCCATGGAGAAGAAGGGGTCGGTCTCGGGGACCCGCAGCCCAGCACGTTCGGCCACCTCGCGGGCCCCGGGGGTGAGCAGCGCCGCGTTCAGGTTCACCCGCGCCAGCGGGCCGAGGAAATACGAGGTCTGCGTGTCGGACATGAGGGAGTGGAGCGCGTTCGAATGCTCCACGTGGACCTCGTGGGTCACCTGCTCGTAGGACTCCGCGTCCCAGCGGCGACCGGTGGTCGAGCCCATCCCACCCTCGTTCATGGGGTATTCGGACTCGTTGACCATCGAGACGAGCTCGGCCGGGCGCGGGAACGCCGGCGCCGGGAGCGAGGCGATGAAATCCGCGATGCCCGGCATCTGCTCCAGCGCCCGCTCCAGTCGGGGCAGGAACGGCTCCAGGTCGCGGCGGCGCGGCGCCTTCGAGAACCCGCCGACCCGCGGGGACACGGGGTGGATCTCGCGGCCGCCGATCACGGCCATGAGGTCGTTACCGATCCGCTTGATCCCCAGCGCCGTCTTCACCAGCTCCGGTTGGACCTTCGCCATCTCGATGGCGTTGTCGAACCCGAGGAAGTCCGGGGCGGCCAGCAGGAAGATGTGGAGCACGTGGCTCTCGATCCACTCGCCGGCGTAGAAGAGGCGGCGGAGCTCGTGCATGCCGGGGGACGGGTCGACCCCGAACAGGCGCTCGAGCCCGTGGATGGAGCTCATCTGGTACGCGACCGGGCAGATGCCGCAGATCCTCGCGGTGATGTCGGGGACCTCACTGAAATGCCGCCCCGCCAGGAAAGCCTCGAAGAACCGGGGGGGCTCGTAGATCTCCAGACGAAGATCGGTGATCGTGCCGTCGTCGACCGCGATGTGAAGGGCGCCCTCTCCCTCGACCCGCGCGATGACGGGGACCTCGACCGATCGGTGCGTCATCGCGCGACCTCCTCGAGCTCGTCCGCGGCTTCGCGGAAGGGCGGGGCCCATCCGGTGATGAACCGGAAGCGGTCCGCCGCGGCCTTGGGCGTCAGGCCCAGGTCCACGAACCGACGGCCCAGCGCGTCGGTGTTGCCGGGCTCCTGCGCCGGCCCGAAGCACCCGTAGCAGCCACGGCCGAACGCCGGGCAGAGGGCCCCGCACCCGGTCCTCGTGACCGGCCCCAGGCAGGGTTCACCTTTCGCCACCACGACGCAGACGTAGCCGCGGCGTTTGCACTCGACGCACACGGGCGAGGTCGAGACGCGCGGCAGCGCCCCCCGCAGCAACGAGGCGATCGCCCCGAGGAGCTGGCCCCGGTCCACCGGGCATCCGGTCAGCTCGAGGTCCACCTGCACGTAATCCGAGATCGGGTGGGAGTCCTCGAGCGAGTCGATGTATTCCGGCGTCGGGTAGACGGCCCGAACGAACTCATCGTGTTTGCCGGTCGCGTTCCGAAGGGCCTGGACCCCGCCGCTGGTCGCGCACGCGCCGATCGTGATCAGCACCGTCGACTCGCGGCGGATCTCCCGGATCTGCTCCTCGAGCTCGGGCGTCGAGACCGAACCCTCGACGAGCGTGACGTCGTAGGGGCCGGGCTCGATGTGGCTCGAGGCCTCGGCGAAGTTCACGATGTCGATGGCGCCGGCGAGCTCGAGCAGCGCCTCCTCGGCGTCGAGGAGCTGGAGCTGACACCCGTCGCACGACGCCATCTTGAACACCGCGACGCGTGGCTTCGCCGTCTTGTCACTTGGGGCGCTCACAGCTCGCGCACCTCCATCAGCTCGCGGATCGTGTCGTAGCGGAAGACCGGGCCGTCCGAGCAGACGAACCACGGGCCGAGCTGGCAGTGCCCGCACAGCTGGATCCCACACTGCATGTGGCGCTCCATCGAGACCCAGATCTGTTCCTCGGCCATGCCGAGCTCGAGCAGCCCTTTGCCCGCGAACCGCATCATGATCTCGGGGCCGCAGACCATCGCGGTCGTACGCGCCGGATCGATGTTCGCCTTCGGGAACAGCGTCGTGACGACGCCCTCCTCGTAGGGCCAGGTCTCATCCTTCTGGTCGACGGTCAGGTGGAGCTCGACGCCGAGACGTTCCATCACGGCCTCCCACGTGTCGAGCTCGATGCGATAGGGAAGCAGATCGGGGGTCCGAGCCCCCATCAGCAGGATCAGTCGGTTGTACCGGTCGCGGTGCCGCATCGCGTATTCGATCGCGGGACGTACCGGACAGACGCCGACGCCGCCGCCGATCACGAGGAGATCGCCGCCCTCCGCCTCGCGCAGGGGCCACGGGCGGCCGAACGGACCGCGGATCCCGATCTCGTCGCCGGGCTTGACCTTCGTCAGCACGTCCGTCACCCGGCCGGCCGACCGGATCGTGTGACCGAGCCGCTGCGGGTGCGCCGGGTCGGACGAGATCGAGATCGCCACCTCGCCCACCCCGAACAGGTAGAGCATGTTGAACTGCCCAGGCTGGAACTCGTACCCGTCGCCGTCGTGGCCGCGGAAGTTGCACCAATACGTCGCCGACTCGGGCGTCTCGTGCACGACGCGGTTGACGACGGCGATGCGAGTGGGGCCGCCCTCCGCTTGTGACATCCGGACGTCGTTGTATTGGGTCACGCTCATGCCGTCACCGCCTCGACCGCACCGTCGGTTGCTCGGATCGCGGCGATCTCCTTGGTCACGTCGATCCCGACGGGGCACCAGGTGAGGCACCGTCCGCACCCGACGCAGCCGGAGGTCCCGTATTGGTCGATCCAGGAGGCGAACTTGTGCGTGAGCCACTGCCGGTAGCGAGCCTCGTGGCTGTGTCGGACCACCTCGCCGGCGGTCCACGAGTACTCCGCGCTGAAACACGTGGCCCATTCGCGCGTCCGGGTGGCGACGTCGCCGGTCAGCGAGACGCCGTCCACGACGTCGTGGCAGAAGCAGGTGGGACAGACGTTCGTGCAGTTGCCGCAGGCCAGGCAGCGTTCGGCCACGTCGTGCCACTGTGGGTTCGACCGGTTCCGGTAGAGCAGGTCGGGAAGGTCCGAGGTGTCGAGCTCGCGACCCATCCGCCCGGCCGCGACCTCGGTCACGCGTTCGGGCGCGCTCACTTCTCCGTCGGTGGCCTCTCGGGTCGGCACGGCGGCGAGCAGCTCCTCGCCGCGGGGCGTCCCGACCTCGGCCACGAACCCCTCGTCGAGCTCGGTCAGGGCCAGGTCGAACCCGACCGTGCAGCGAGGGCCGGTCTGCATCGACACGCAGAAACACGTCGAGCCGGGCTCCTCGCAGTTCACGCCGATGAACACGGCCGCCTCGCGCCGGCGCCGGTACGCCGGGTCGAGCTCGAGGAACACGCGATCCTGCACCGCGATGGCGTGCAGGTCACAGGAGCGAAGACCGACGAACGCAAAGGGGCGTTCCGGCTCGGCCGGCGGATCCACCTTCATCCCGTCGCCGTTGCGCGAGATCGTCGCCAGGACCTCCCGAGGCGGGAACAGGAACCGTTTGCCGGCGTCGGGCCCGTGGGCCCATCCGAACAGCCGGCCGTCGCTTCGTTCGGTCAGCCGGTACGCGCCCGGGGCCTGCTCCTCCCCCACGCCGGCCGGCAGGTCGGCGACGCCGTCGATGTGGTCGAGCACGATGGCCCCGTCCCGCACGGTCGGCCCGATCAGGTCGTAGCCGGCGTCGATCAGGGAGCGCAGCAGCGCGTCGAAGCCGGACCGGTCCAGATACCTCAAGGCCCGTCACCTCCACGCACAGACTCGCGGTCGGAGGACCCGCGCCTCGGAGGCGAAGGGCCGGGGTCCGGCGGGCCGAAGGTCCATGTCGGGCCGGACACGGCCCGAACCCGCGGGTGCGCCGTCACGTAGGCTTCGGCCATGCCTCCCGGGGCGCTGCTCACGGACCTGTACGAGCTCAACATGGCCGCGAGCTACCTGCGCCGGGGCATGCAGCAGGAGGCCACCTTCAGCCTGTTCGTCCGGACGTTGCCCACGGACCGGGGGTTCCTGGTGTCGGCAGGGCTCGAGCCGTGCCTGGAGTTCCTGGAGACCTTCGGGTTCGACGAGGGGGACCTGGACTACCTGGGCCGCGAGCTCGACTTCCCCGAAGACGTCCTGGACGGGTTCGCCGCCTTGCGGTTCAAGGGGGAGGTCTGGGCGGTACCCGAGGGACGGATCGTGCACGCGAACGAGCCGCTCCTGGAGATCACCGCCCCGATCGCCGTGGCCCAGCTCGTGGAGCCCTACCTCCTCAACCAGATCACGTTCCAGACCACCATCGCCTCGAAGGCGGCGCGCTGCGTGCTCGCCGCCGGCGGGCGCGACGTCGTGGATTTCTCGCTCCGCCGGAGCCAGGGGCTCGACGCCGCCGTGAACGTGGCCCGGGTGAGCTCGATCGTCGGGTTCGCCGCGACGAGCAATGTGGAGGCGGCGCGGCGTTTCGGGCTCCGGGCCGCCGGGACCATGGCGCACTCCTACATCGAGTCCTTCGACTCGGAGGCCGAGGCCTTCCGCACGTTCGCCGAAGACGTGCCGGGCCGGACCACCTTCCTGGTGGACACCTACGACACGCCGAACGGCGTTCGGACCGCGGGCGAGGTGATCCACGAGCTCGGGCTCGAAGGCGACCTGGGGATCCGCCTGGACAGCGGGGACCTGGACGAGCTCGCCCGTGAGAGCCGCGCCATCCTAGACCAGGCCGGCCTCCAGAACGTCCGCATCTTCGCGAGCGGCGGGCTGGACGAGCTCGAGATCGACCGGTTGGTGCGGGCCGGCGCGCCGATCGACGCGTTCGGCGTCGGGACGCGCATGGGGGTCTCGGCCGACGCGCCGGCGCTCGACTCCGCGTACAAGCTCGTGGAATACGACGGGCGGCCGATGATCAAGCTCTCGTCGAACAAGGCGACCGCCCCGGGACGCAAGCAGGTGTTCCGCGGACCGGACGGCGACACCATCGCGCTGCGCGAGGAACCCCTACCGAACGACCACACACCGCTCCTGGTGCCCGTGATGCGCGGGGGCGAACGCACCGGGCCGCACCGGACGCTCGACACGGCGCGGGCGCTGTTCCTCTCCGACCTCGAGCGCCTCCCGGAGCCCGCGCGCCGGATCCGCGATCCCGAGCCGGTCCGGCCGGACGTCTCCGAGCCGCTCCGGGAGCTCACCGAGCGCGCACGCACCGACGTGCTTCGGCGCGTGGGCGTCTTGTAGGCGTTACGTCTCGACGAGCAGCCCCCGCCGTCCCCGCACCCGTCGGTCGATCGCGCCGAACGTGGCCTCCACGGCCATCCCGACAGACATGATCATGATCATCACCGCGAAGATCGACGAGGTCTGCTGGAGCTGGCGGTTGGCCTCGAGCAGGTGGCCGAGGCCTTTGCCGCCGGTCGCCATCAGGATCAGCTCGCCACCGGCGACCGCGTCACCAAGCGTACGCCTCGGGGGCGGGCCCACCAGGGCCCGGAAAGACCTCATCCAGACGGGCCATCGTCCCTGCATCGAGCACGAGCTCGAGCGTCCGTATCGAACCCTCGAGCTGCTCGAGGGTCCGCGGTCCGATGATCGGCGCGGTCACGACGGGGTTGGCCAGGAGCCACGCCAGCGCCACGTCCGCCGGGCGCTCGCCGAGCTCGGCGCAGAGCTTCTCGTACGCCTCGATCTGGTCGCGGTGCTCCGCCAGGAGCCGCTGCGTCTCGTCGCTCGACCGGCGGCCCGTATCGGTGCCGTCCAGGATCCCCGCGAGCAGCCCCCGGTCGAGCGGGCTCCAGGGGATCACGCCCATGCCGTACGTCTCACACGCGGGAAGCACCTCGAGCTCGCTCGTCCGCTCGACCAGGTTGTAGAGGCACTGCTCCGAGACCAGGCCCAGGAAGTTCCGGGCCTTCGCGGTCTCGTTGGCCCGGGCGATGTGCCAGCCGGCGAAGTTGCTCGAGCCCACGTACAGGACCTTGCCCTGCTGCACGAGCGTCTCGAACGCCTGCCAAAGCTCCTCCCAGGGCGCCGGCCGGTAGATGTGATGCATCTGGTACAGGTCGATGTGGTCGGTCTGGAGGCGCCGGAGCGACTCCTCACACGCGCGACGGATCGTCAGGGCGGACAGGCGGCGCTCCGTGGGCCACGCTCCCATCTCGCCGTAGACCTTCGTCGCGAGCACCACCTTCTCGCGACGCCCCCCGCCCTGCGCGAACCAATTGCCCAGGATCGTCTCGGTGGTGCCGACCCCCTGGGAACGCCCGTACACGTTGGCCGTGTCGAAGAAGTTGATGCCGAGCTCCAGGGCCCGGTCCATGATGCCGAAGCTGTCGCGTTCGGAGGTCTCGGGCCCGAAGTTCATCGTTCCAAGACAGAACGGACTGACCTTCAGGCCGAGACGGCCGAGGTAGCGGTACTCCATCGAGACGACTCCTCACATGATGGCGGGTCGAACCCATTCCACCACGTCGCCGGAGCCTTCGGGGGCGGTCCGCTTGGGGCCGCGGCGCCGTCGCGCGGTTACCAGTAGTACCAGCGCCTGCCGGTCGGCCTGACGAACCAGCCGGCCAACCACAAGATCAGCAGGATCGCCGCCACCCAGAACAACACCTCGATGGCGAATCCGCCGAAGAACACCGCCAGGACCAGCAGCAACAACAGCAGTGCGACCACGGTTCCTCCTTCGAGCTCGGTTCGACCCGACCCGACGACCGGGTCAGTCGGACATGCGGGCGAGGCGCTCCTCGATGGCTTCCATGCTCTCGCCGGTCTTCTCCTTGATCGTTCCGACGAGCTGATCCCACTTGCCTTCGGTCCGGTCGAGCTCGTCGTCGCTGAGCGCGCCCCAGGCCTCCTTGACCCGGCCCCGCATCTGGTCCCACTTGCCTTCGAACCGCATACGCCGGTCGGCGTCCATCGGTCCTCCCTTCTGCGCTGCTCCGTCGCTCGGGCGGATACCCGGCCCGAACCCGCGGGAAACGGAGGCTTCAGGAGGTCTATCGCCGGCCGACGTAGCTGATCTCGGGATCGCGGCCTTCGGGGATCGAGTAGATGCGGTGGCCGCTGAGCGAGAACGCCACAGACTCGCTCGCGGGCAGGGCCACGGGACAGGGGGTGCTCCGCCTCAGCGTGCGGATCACACGGGTGGACCTCCACGGGAAGAGCAGGGCCGAGGAGTAGTTCTTGATCACCACACCGTCTTTGCCCACGTCCGCGGCCATGTCCTCCCAGTCGCGGTTGGAGGCGCCATCCACCTCGATGGCCGCCTCCAGTCCACCCGTCGGCCGGATCGCGTACACCCACGGCCCGTTTCCCGAGTCCTCCTCGGATCCACAACATCCGGCGGTGCGCGCGGCTGGCGACGACCCCGGAGACCTCGTTGATCCTCGAGTCGCCGATCGATCCGGATTCCTCGCGGCCGAGTACTCCGGACAGCGGTCGGCGGCGGCGGGGGAGACCCCTCCGGCGAGCGCGCCTGCCGACGAGCACCACGACGATGAACGCGGCCCTCGTGCGTGATGCCATGGCGCCATCCTCCGTGTCCGTCGTCCGCCGGTCCCGATGGGAAGGCCGACCCTACCGGTTCGGCGGGGAGGGCTCCGAGGCCGGGCTCGGCAGCAGGACCGCCCACCGCCGATCACGCCGCCCCCCGCGTCCGTTTCCGCGTCCCGGGGGGCGGGAAGGGACGGACCGGTGAGCTCGGTAGCGCGACGGGTCGACGCGTTCATGGGCCGGATCGAAAAGGTGCTCCCCTCCTGGATCGGAGAGGAGATCCACGATCTCCGCGGCCGGGACCTCTTCCTGCATGCCGCCGCCCTCGCGTTCTACGCGTTGATCTCGATCGCGCCGTTGGTCGTCGTGGTGATGTGGATCGTGGGGATCGTCCTCGGCGACGAGCGCGTGCAGGAGCTCGGCCGGGAAGCGAAGCGGCTGGCCCCGAGCAACCTTGGGATCGATCAGGCCCTCCAGCGCGTCACGACGCGCGGCGTCGGACTCGGTCTGCCCGCGGCGTTGACGGCGATCTGGCCCGCGTCCGCGTACGGCGCCGGGCTCACCCGGGCCTTCGACTCGCTCTCCGAGGGCAGCCGCATGGCTCCCGGCTTGTGGGGACGTGTCCTGGCCGTCCTGGTCCTGCTCCCCTTGCTCAGCATCGGAGCCGTCGTCGCAGCCTACCTCGGGACGACCGTGTTCGGGACGGAGGGATGGAGCAGAGTGTTCGGGCTCGGCGTCGGCTTGATATCGGGCTTCGTCGCAATGTGGCTGGCGACGGCGCTCATCTACGCGATCGTGCCGCCGAGGCGGCCGCCGTGGGGCGGGATCGTCATCGGCGCCTCCATCACTGCGGTCGGCTCGGCGCTCCTCGCCCTGGGCTTCGTCTTCTACCTGTCGTCTGGGGCCGACTTCGAGGAGCGCTACGCGACGAGCGCGCTGGCCGGGATGGTCTTGCTCGGCCTGTGGCTGTATTTCTCGCACGCCCTGATGCTCCTGGGTTATCGAACGACCCGGGATGGCTGACCGATGCGACCGCTCGTGGCGGTGATCGAGACGATCGTCGAGTGGATCGGGCCGGTCTTCTCCTCCATCGGCTATGTACTGATCCCCGTCGCGACGGCGCTCGAGACGGCGGCGATGACGGGGCTCCTGGTCCCCGGCGACGTCGTGTTCGCCCTGGGCGGCGTCTTCGCGGCACGAGGCGAGCTCGACCTGCCCTGGGTCTTGGTCGCCGGCCTGGCCGGAGGCATGGCCGGGCAGGCGACGGGGTGGTGGCTTGGACACCGCTACGGCGCCGCGCTGCTGAAGAAGCTTCCGCTTCCCGGAGACCCGGAGCGACGGCTGGAAAAGGCCAGGGACACCTTCGACCGGCACGGGGGCAAGGCCGTGTTCATCGGAAGGTTCGCCACGGGAATCAGCGCGTTCACGCCGTTCGCCGCGGGGACGTCGGGGATGCGGTTCTGGCGGTTCGTCGCGTTCGCCGGGCCGGCCGTCGCCTTGTGGGGAACCGGCGTCGCCCTGCTGGGCTACTTCCTGGGCGAGAACCTCGGCCTCATCGACCGCATCATCTCCCGCTTCGGATGGATCGTCCTCGCGCTCATCGTGATCGTCGTCGGCGTCGTCTGGTTCGTCAGGCGCCGCCGGCGCGACGGGACGCGTTCTCGCGGTTGACTGGCCTCGCGCAGGTGGGGTTGACTCAACGGCAAACCGGTCATGCGGGCGCGGTGGGCGGGCCATCGCGACGGTCCGCGAACGTGGGGAGGTGGACGGTGAGGTCCCGGAGATCCTCCGTGCTGGCGCTGATCCTGATCCTGGCGGTAACGACGTCCGGTCTGGTCGGGCCGGCCGGGCGGGCGGTCGCCGAGCCGGCCACCGTGACGATCGCCGGCAGTCTCCAGAGCGAGCTCGGCTGCCCCGGCGACTGGATGCCGGACTGCTCCGTCACGGATCTGACCTTCGACGCGGAGGACGCCGTGTGGCAGGCGACCTTCGACCTGCCGGCCGGCTCCTGGGAGTACAAGGCGGCGCTAAACGGCTCCTGGGACGAGAACTACGGGCGCAACGCGCTGCGCGATGGTCCCAACATCCCGCTCGTCCTGGACGAGGCGACGAGCGTCAAGTTCTACTACGACGACCAGACGCACTGGGTCACCGACGGTCATGGATTCGTGATCGCGACGGCTGCGGGCAGCTTCCAGAGCGAGCTCGGGTGTGCCGGCGACTGGGACCCGAGCTGCCTGAGGTCGTGGCTCCAGGATCCCGACGAAGACGGCGTGGCGAGCTTCTCCACCTCGATCCTGCCGCCGGGCGACTACGAGGCCAAGGCGACGATCGCCGAGTCATGGGACGAGAACTACGGCGCGGATGGCGTCCCGGACGGTCCGAACATCCCGTTCTCGGTCGCCACCGCCGGCGACGTCGTGACGTTCCGGTACGACCAGGACACCCACGTCCTCGAGATCGAGGTGATCCCCGCCGAACCCGTGGACGACGCCGCCCTGGTCCGGGATCCGGTCCGCCATCCCTTCGAGGACGAGGTGCTGTACTTCCTCATCCCCGATCGGTTCAACGACGGCAGCCGCAGGAACAACTGCGGGGCCTACACCGGCCCCTGCGTGGCCGACGACACGCAGGAGAACGTGCTGACCCACGGCTACCTGCCGAGCGACAAGGGCTACTACCACGGCGGGGACATCAACGGTCTGCGGGGCAAGCTCCCGTACCTGAAGCACCTCGGCGTCAGCGCGATCTGGGTCGGCCCGATCTACTGGAACAAGCCCGTGCAACCCGACTCGACGAATCTGTACGGCCATTCATCGGGCTACCACGGCTACTGGATCCTCGACTTCCTCAACGTGGACCCGCATCTGGGAACGAACGCCGAGTTCGCCCGGCTGGTCCGGGCGGCGCACGCCCGCGGCATCAAGGTGTTCATGGACGTCGTCACGAACCACACCGCGGACGTGATCCAGCTCGAGGGGAATGCGGGGTACCGGAACAAGACCGACTTCCCGTACCGGGACGTCAACGGGGAGCCGTTCGACGACTCGGACTACGCGTATTCGGGGCAGCCGGACTACACGTTCCCGGAGGTCGACGAGTCGTCGTTCCCCTACGCGCCGGTCGTGCCGCCCGGTGAGGAGGACGCCAAGAACCCGGACTGGCTCAACGATCCGCTCCTGTACCACAACCGAGGCAACACCAGCTTCACTGGCGAGAACTCGCTCTACGGGGACTTCTTCGGCCTCGACGACCTGTGGACGGAGCGCCGCGAGGTCGTCGAGGGCATGATCGAGATCTTCTCCTTCTGGATCCGGGAGTTCGGCGTCGACGGGTTCCGGATCGACACCACCAAACACGTCAACATGGAGTTCTGGCAGAAGTTCGGGCCCGACATCCTCCAGGCCGCGAAGGACGCCGGCATCGACGACTTCTTCTCGTTCGGGGAGGTCTTCGACCAGCAGTTCGGGCCGCCCTTCATGAGCGAGTTCTCAACGAGAGGGAAGCTCCAGTCGACGATCGACTTCGGCTTCCAGCTCGCGGCCCGGGGGTTCGCGTCGCAGGGAGCTCCCACGGACGATCTCCGCGCGTTCTTCGCACTGGACGACTACTACACCGACACGGACAGCAGCGCCTACGCGATGCCAACGTTCCTCGGGAACCACGACATGGGGAGGATCGGCTACTTCCTCCAGCGTGTGGACCAGCCCGATGCCGGCGACACGGAGCTGCTGGCGCGCTCGAGGCTCGCCCACGCGCTCATGTTCTTCGCCCGCGGCACCCCCGTCGTCTATTACGGCGACGAACAGGGCTTCGTCGGGGACGGCGGCGACAAGGACGCGCGCGAGGACCTGTTCGCGAACTCCGTCCCCAGCTACGAGGACAACGATCTCATCGGCACGAGCGAGACCAGCGCCGACGACAACTTCGATCCGTCACATCCGCTGTATCGGGCGATCCGCGAGCTCGCGAGGCTCTCCGACGAACACGAAGCCCTGCGATCGGGAGCGCAGATCCACCGATCCAGCTCGGACGGTCCCGGGGTGTACGCGTTCTCGCGCATCGACCGCGACGAGCGCGTCGAATACGTCGTTGCCCTGAACAACAGCGAGACGCCGGCCGAAGCCGCCGTCCCGACCTACTCGCCCGGCGGGGTCCGGTACCGCCTCGTCTCGAAGTCCTTCTCGCCGAGGACGCTCACGACGGACCCGGACGGGGCGCTTCACGTCCTGGTGCCGCCACTCGGCTTCGTGATCTACCGGGCCGGGCAGCCGGTTCCGCCGAACGCCGGGGCGCCGGGGATCGAGATCTCGAGCCTGCAGCACGGCGACACCGTGATGTTGGGCACCAACCTGTGGGACGGCCACCGAGTGCTCGACCGCATCGAGATCGGCGCCGAGCTCGACGCCGACGTGTTCGCCGAGGTCACGTTCGCGGTCAAGGAAGGCGACGGCGACTGGACCCCGATCGGCACCGACGACAACGCGCCGTACCGCGTCTTCTACGACGCCGGTCACCTTCGGGGAGAGGAGGACCCCCGGCTGTCGTTCCGAGCCATCGTCAACGACCTGTCGGGCCACCTGGCGGCGGACCAGGTGGTGAACGTGGGGGTCGAGTTCGTCGAGCCCGGGGGCCCGGAGACGCGGTATGCGCTGATCCACTACCAGCGTCCAGCCGGCGACTACGGCGACCACACCACCGGCGACTTCAACGACTTCTGGGGCCTGCACCTGTGGGGGAACGCCATCGCGGTCTCGGAGGCCACCGACTGGACCAGCCCGAAGCCCTTCCTGGGCGAGGACGAATACGGGCGGTTCGCGTGGGTCGAGCTCGCGGACGACACCCAACCGGTCAACTTCATCGTGCATCGCGGGGACGTCAAAGACCCGGTGGACAGCCCGGACCGGAGCTTCGACCCGGCCACCTCCCCCGAGATCTGGCTTCGCGAGGGCGACCTGACCATCTACACCTCCCAGGCCGAAGCGCAGGGCTACGCGACCGTCCATTACGGATGCGGGTCCGACTGCGCGGAGGTGACCATCGACGCGACGAGCGACGGGACGTCGATCGCGACGGCGGCTCCCCCGGACGAGCTCGACGACTACGGAGCCGTCTTCCGGCTGAGCCCGGGCGACCTGTCGCTGCCGCTCACGGTGACGATCAGCGACGGTGGGACGGCCGACATCGATGGGCTGTCGTTCACGCCCACCGAGACGCCCTCGGCCTGGTTCCAGCCCGGCGAGCAGGTCGTCTACCCGTCCCGAGGCGCGGCCGAGGACTTCGCCACGATCCACTACCACCGCCCGGCCGGCGACTACGGCGACCCGAACAGCGCCGACTTCAACGACTTCTGGGGTCTGCACGTGTGGACCGGCGCCGTGACGGAGCCGCCCTGGACCGACCCGGTGCGCCCGATCGACCAGGACGAGTTCGGCCTCGTGTTCCGGATCGACCTCGTGGACGGGGCCGATCAGCTCGCCTACATCCTGCATCGAGGCGATGCGAAGGACCCGGGGCCCGATCAGTTCCTGGTGTTCGCCAACTACGGGCACGAGGTCTGGCAGGTGCAGGGCGCCGATCCGGAGCGGCCGTACGTGGCACCGCTCAGACGCTGAGACGGAGCAACCGGAGCGCTGGCCGAGCGCACCCTTGTCGATGATCAACCGGGAGCGAGTGCTCTGCCCGTGATCAGGGCGCTGCCGAACACCCTTCGCGTTCGAACCGCCGCGAATCGGACGCGCTGCGTTAAGGATCGTTCAAATGGCGCCGTCCGGAGTTTCGGCCTCGGGACCGGCGGCTATCAACTGTTCAAACTTCAAGTCGAACGGCTCGCGAAAACCGATTCCCTCTGAGTTCTGGAGAAGCCATGAGTTCGATGCATGCCGTGCTGCTCGCCGGCGGCCAGGGAACGCGCCTTCGCCCGCTGACGAATGCGCGCCCCAAGCCGCTCGTTCCCTTCATGGGTGCGCCGTTCGCCGCCGGACTGCTCGGCAATCTCAAGCGGGCCGGCTTCACGCGAGCCTCCATCCTCGTCGGTGCGGACCCGACTCCCTTCGGCCCGCTGGTCCGGGTCGGCGAGCGATTGGGTGTGGACGTCCGGATCGTCCCGGAGGACGAGCCGCTGGACACCGCGGGCTCGGCTCGACGGCTCCTGGCCGGATCCGGGGAGCGAGACGTTCTCGTCTGCAACGGCGACGTGTTGACCGACGTTCCGTACGAGCAGCTCGTGGACACCCACCGCCGATCGGGAGCGGACGCGACGCTCTCCCTCATGCGAGTCCCGGACACGTCGAGCTACGGCGTCGTCGAGGTGGGGCCGGATTGCCGGGTGCGCTCGTTCCTCGAGAAACCGCCGCCCGGCACGACGGACCACGACACGGTGAACGCCGGCGCCTACGTCCTGAACACGTCCGTCTTCGACGCGTTTCCCGATGGCGCCCTCTCCTTCGAGCGCGACGTGTTCCCCGGCCTGCTGAAGGCCGGCGCGAAGATCGTCGGCTCGGTGCCGAGCGCCTACTGGCAGGATCTCGGAACGCCGGAGCGACTCCGCCACGGGCATCGAGCGGTGCTCGCGGGCCGGTGCCGGTGGCCGTGGCAGGAGGGGCTCGAGTCGAGGCGGCCGCTCGTGGCGGTCCACCGCGAGGCGACGGTCGACCCGTCCGCCCGCCTCGGGGGCCCCGTCGTCATCGGACGCAGATGCCGCGTCGGTCCCCGGGCCGTCGTGTCCGATTCGGTGTTGTTCGACGGCGCCCAGATCGGCCCGGACGCGGCCGTCCGGGAATCGGTCGTGGGCACCGATGCCGTCGTGTGGTCGCACGCCGTCGTCGGCCCCGATCAGGTGGTCGCCGATCGCGAGGTCGTTCATCCCGCCGCACGGCCCGTGGTCGGCGGCTAGCCGAGGAGGGAGAGTCCCATGGCCAACATCACGATCGTCGGATCCGGAGTGGTCGGGTCGGCGACCGGGCGCGGGTTCGCCCGGCACGGGCACGCCGTCTCGTTCGTCGACATCGACTCCCGGAGGATCGACGAGCTCCGGCGCGAGGGGTTCGCCGCATCCGACGAGCTCCGACTCGTCGGCGAATCGTCCTTCGTCTTCCTCAGTCTCCCCACGCCGAACGACGGGCCCCGCTGGGATCTCGGCCCGTTCGTCGGCGGGACGAGGGCGGTGGCCGAAGCCGTCCGCGACAGCGACGCGATCCACACCGTGGTGGTTCGGTCTACCGTTCCGCCCGGGACGACCGACGGCGTCGTCACGCGGATCCTCGAGGAGACCACGGGCGGCAAGTCGGGCGAGCGGTTCACCGTGGCGTCCAATCCCGAGTTCCTCCGGGCGAGCTGTGCGCTCGAGGACTTCCTCCACCCGTGGATGACCGTGTTCGGATCGCGCAGCAAACGGACGAACGAGCGACTCATGGAGCTGTTCCGCCCGTTCGACGGCGAGATTCATCGGTTCGAGGACCCGCGCATCCCCGAGATGATCAAGGCGGCCCATAACCTGTTCAACGCGACGAAGATCAGCTTCTGGAACGAGATGTGGCGGGTCGGTCGCCGCCTCGGCATCGACGTCCGAGACGTCGCCACGGTCGTCTCGCGCTCGGCGGAAGCGTCCATCAACCCCGAGTACGGGATCCACGCGGGTGAACCCTACGGCGGCGCGTGCCTGCCCAAGGACACCAAGGGCTTCATCGGGTTCGCCAGGCAGGAAGGTGTGGATCTCCCCCTGTTGGAGGCCGTGGACGAGGTCAACGAGCAGATCGCCCGCATGGCCCGTGGGACGTTCGACGGCGACGGCGACGGCAGCGGGACGTTCGACGGCGACGGCGACGGGACGTTCGACGGCGACGGCGACGGCAGCGGGCGGATCGACGCCCTGGTCGAGATGTCCGGCGACGGCCGAGCGGCGTGAGGGCGAGAACGTGGATCTCCTCGACCAGCTGACGCTCTACATCCCGCTCGGGATCCTCGGTCTGCTGCGGTGGACGAGCTGGTTGATCCGGCGGACCCCGGCGGCCCTGTACCGCTCCGTCGAGAACGATCACCGCGAGCCGCTCTCGATCGTCGTGCCCGTCTATCAGGAAGACCCGAACCAGTTCCGTCTCGCCCTCCAGTCCTGGGTCCGCAGCGGCGTGGACGAGATCATCTGCGTGATCGACGAGACCGACGAACGATCCATCCAGGTCGCGTCGCAGTTCCCGGTGACGGTGATCTCCACGTCGGTCCCGGGGAAGCGGGACGCGCTCCGCGTTGGGTGGGAGGCGGCGTCGACGCCGCTCGTGGCGTTGGTCGATTCGGACACGATCTGGGCACCCGACGTCGCCCAGAAGGCATGCATGCCGTTCGCCGACCCGAAGGTCGGCGGGGTCGCCACCCGACAGAACGTGACGGACCCGCGGACCCCGTGGCAGCACCTCAACGACATGTACCTCGACTACCGGTACTTCGACGAGCTTGCGTCGCAGACCGTGATGAGCAGGGCGCTGTCGTGCATCTCGGGGCGCACCGCCGTCTACCGGCGCGAGCTGCTCTTGCGGCATTCGGACGCCTTCATGAACGAGACATTCCTGGGCGTCCCGTGCCTGTCCGGGGACGACAAGCGGCTGACCACCCTGGTCCTCGATGGAGGCCACCTCACCGTGCTGCAGCGGTCGGCCCGGGTCTGGTCGACGTTCCCGCGAGGAGCGCGCTCCTTCTTCAAGCAGCGCCTGCGTTGGTCCCGGAACACCTGGCGGAGCGACCTGCGGGCGCTTTCGCGGCGTTGGGTCTGGCGCCATCCCTTCCTCGCGTTCTCGATGATCGACAAGGCGATCAGCCCGTTCACGCTGCTGGTGGCGCCGACGGTGATGGTCGTGGCGATCGTGCTCGGCCACTGGTACGTGGCCGGCCTGCTCGCGCTGTGGTGGATCGTGAGCCGCTCGATGAAGATGCTCCCGCACTTGGGGCGGAAGCCGCATCACGCGGTCACGATGATGCCGTTCTTCATCGTCATGTCGTTCCTCATGGCGCTGGTGAAGATCGCGGCCCTGCTGACGGTCCGCCGGCAGAAGTGGCTCACGCGCGACGTTGCCGTCTCGGCGAAGGCCAGGCAGGTCGTGCGGACGAGACCGGCGTGGGCCGAGCCCGTCCAAACCCCGAGCCCGGTGCTCGGAGGGAATTCTGCATCGGTCGGAGGAGCCATTCCACTCCCCCCGCCACCGACGGACTCGCCCAACGGCCATGAACGCCGCGAGGCGATGAGCGGCGTGCAACGGTGAAGCGGATCGTGACCGCCGTCGTGGCGGCCCTGGTGCTCGCCGTCGCGGCCGCCGCCTTCGCCCTCGGGCGGCCCGACGGCGACGGAGCCGTTCGCGTTCGCCTCGAAGGGGGGCGGCAGAGACCCATCACGCTGGTGGGCGGGAGCGCGGACCTCGGGTCGCTGGATGAGGCACTGGCCCGGGAAGGCGCCGGTGATGCGGTGGTCCAGCGGGACGGATGGTGGGTCCTCAACCGCGTCCTGGTGGTCGAGCCCGGTGCCGAGCTCGTCATCCACGACCAGGACCTGCGGCTGCGGTCGGAGGGGAGGCGGCTCGCCGCGCTCGAGGCCCGAGGGGGCGATGTCGAGATCGTCGACTCGATCGTCACGTCGTGGGATGCCTCGCGCCGCGGTCCCGATGTCGACGTCTCCGACGGACGGCCCTGGATCCTGGCTCGCGACGGGTCCCGCCTCGACGTGGTGCGGTCGACCCTGCGCATGCTCGGCTACGACGCGCACGAGCGGTACGGCGTCTCCTGGCGCACCGAGGGCACCACGGGATCGGTGGAGTCCGCGTCGTTCGTCGGCAACTTCTACGGCATGTACACGTTCGACGCCGACCCGATGACGATCGTCGACTCGGTCGTTCGCGACTCCGTCAGCTACGGGCTCGACCTCCATACGGGGAGCGACGGCTTCGTGATCGAGCGGAACCGGTTCGTCGCCAACGGCAAACACGGCCTCGTCTTGGCCGTCGAGTGTCGCGACGCCATGATCCGGGACAACGTCTCGGCTCGCAACGGGGGACACGGCTTCGTGGTGTTCGACAGATCGGACCGGGCCCTCCTCGAGGGCAACGAGGCCTTCGACAACTCGGGCGCCGGCATCGACGTGAGCTCGTCCAGCGGCGCCACGATCCGGGACAACACCGTGCACGGGAACGAGCTCGGCGTGATGCTCCACGATCGTGCGTCCGAGCTGACGGTCGAGCAGAACCGCGTCGCCGGCAACCGCTCCGACGGGATCCGGCTCGCCAGCGGCGCGACCGGAGTGAGCGTGCGCGGAAACCTCGTCGATCACAACTACCGGGCGGGCGTCTACGTGGACGAGGGGTCCGGGTCCATCGAGGCGGACAACCGTCTCGTCGACAACGTCGTCGGCATCTGGGTTTCGGACGAGAGCGGCTCCCTGGTCGTGCGGGGCAACACCATCTCGGGGAACATCGACGACGGGGTCCACCTGACCGAGGTGGTCTCCGGCGTGACGATCGAGGACAACGCGATCGAGGACAACAGGAAGGCGGCGTTCTCCACGACGGCGCCTGATGAGGCAGACGCGTTGCTGTCCGTCAACCGGCTCGCCCAGAACGGCACCGAGACGCGCGTGCGGGGGGCCTGAGGTGCGGCGCGCCGGCTTCGCCATCGCGGTGCTCGTCCTGGGGGTGTGGGTCGCTGCGACCATGCCCGCGGCCGCCCAGACGCCTTCGCCGTCTCCCGAGGACGAGGGCGAGTCGGCGACCTACCGGGGCACCGATCCGGCCCGCGACCTTCGGGCCTACGAGCCGAAGCCCCTGGAGGTCGTGCGCGATCCCGAGAAGGTCGCCGGCCTCAAGAATCGCCTGGCGATCCGGCTGTCCACCACGGCGATCGAGCTCGTCCGTGGCGCTTCGGTCCTGCGATCGATCGCGTTCGACGCCTCCGATCGGGTCGCGTTCGACGACATCGCTCGCGCGGTCGACGATCCGGAGTGGGTGGAGGACCTGGGCGATGGGCAGTTCCTCCTCCGGGCGGCGTTCGCGCAGGCTCCGGGCACGTCGGTCCTGTTCGGGGGCTCCGGGACGCGTGTGGTCCGGATGGCCAACCGACCGCATGTGTTCCTCGGCGGCGTCGACGCGGTCGTGCGGTTCGAGGACGTCACCGTGACCTCGTGGGACGAGGAGGCCGGCGACGTGGTGACGGACTACCGGGACGGCCGGCCGTTCATCCTGTACGAAAACGGGTCGACGCTCGACGTCGTGCGATCGGAGATCGCGTATCTCGGCTACGATCGAACCACGGCGTACGGACTGTCCTGGCGCGAGAACGCGACCGGCTCGCTCCGCCGATCCGACGTCCACCACAACTTCTTCGGTGTGTACACGTTCGAGTCCCACGACATCGAGGTCCGCAACAACACACTCCGTGACAACGTGTACTACGGGCTCGACCCGCACGACTTCTCCTCGGGCCTCGTCGTCGCCGGCAACGAGGCCTACGGCAACGGGAGCCACGGGATCATCTTCTCTCGAGGGGTCGTCGACAGCGTCGTCCGCGACAACCACGTCCACGACAACGACGGTAACGGCATCGTCATGGACTTCGAGTCCGACGGGAATCTCATCGAGCAGAACCGTTCGGAGGGCAACACCGGGGACGGGATCGTGGTCCTGGGGTCGTCGGACACCCTCGTTCGCGGGAACGAGGTGCGAGGCAACCGCGTCGGCATCCGCCTCAACAACGAGGGCTTCAGGAACACCATCCAGGACAACACGGTCGAGGGGAACGGGCGCGGCATCGAGATCTACGGCGGCGCGTTCCAGACCCGCTCCCTCGGGAACCGTATCCGGGGCTCGACCGAGGCCGGGCTCGTCATCGAGGAGGCCGACGCGATCAGCCGGGAGGACCTGATCGAGGGTTCGCCGGTCGGGATCGAGATCCGCTCGCCGGCACGGATCGAGGGCGCCGTCGTCCGAGATGCCGATGTCGGCGTCCTGGTGACCGAGCGCGGGATCGCCGAGCTCTCCCGTGTCGACGTGGAGGCCGGCGAGATCGGCCTGGAGCTCGAGCCCGGCTCCGTGGCCCGGATGTGGTCTTCGACGGTGTCCGCCCCCGACCCGATGGAGGGAACGGACCTGCGGATCGACGCCGGCAACGACCTCCGTCGCCCTCTCTCGGCCCTGCCGTGGCTGGCCCTGGCCGGCCTCGGGTTCGTGTCTCTGGCGGTGGCGCTCCACGTGCTTCATCGCGTCCGCAGCCGCGGCTCGCACCGGGTGTTCGACGTGCCGATGGGCGTGCGGAACGCCCGCTAGACGACCCCAGATAGCGGCTCGGTCCTGTGGCAGACTGACCGGCCATGTGGCTGCCCTCGATCGCCCTGGTCGCCGCGCTGCTGCTGGGGCCGGTCGATCCGTCGTTCGCGCCGGCCCCGCCCGGCTCCGGAACGACGACGTGGTTCGTCCGGGCGGACGCCCCGCCCGGCGGGACGGGCGGCCGCTCCGACCCGTTCGAGACCGTCCAGGAGGGAATCCACGCCGCTCGTCCGGGGACCGGGTGGACGTGGGGCGGGGCGCCTATCGGGGCGAGCTCGACACGGTCCGTTCCGGCGAGCGGGGCGCTCGGATCGTTCTGGTGGGCCGCGACGCGGTGATCCTGGGCGACGGCGACGGCCGGCTGCTCGAGATCGAGCACGGCTTCGTCACCGTGCGTGGCTTCGAGATCGTGAACGCGGACGTCCTGGTGAGGATCGAGGGCGCCTCCTACGTCCGGCTGGTCGGAAACCTCCTTGACGACGCGGGGAGCGAATGCGTACGCATCGCGTATCTCTCCTCGGACAACCTGGTGGCCGACAACAGAATCCGTAGATGCGGCCGGACCGACTTCGAGCTCCCCGACGACAAGAACGGCGAGGGCATCTACATCGGGACGGCGCCGGAGCAGCTCGACGAGAATCCGACGTCCGTTCCGGACCGGTCGGATCACAACCGGGTCGAGGGGAACCGGATCACCACCCCGGCCGAGTACGTGGACGTGAAGGAAGCGGCCGCGCGCACGCTGATCGTGGACAACGTGTGCCGCGGCGTGCGCGATCCCGAGACGGGCGGCATCTCCTCACGGGGCAACGGCAACCGGATCGTGCGGAACCTCGTCACGCGATCGGCGGGCGCCGGGATCCGATTCGGCGGAGACGAGTCCAGGGACGGCATCCGAAATGTCGTGGTCGCGAACGTGCTTCGGAACAACGACGGCTACGGCGTGAAGATCATGCGCACGCCGCAACGAAAGGTGTGCGGGAACCAACTCGCGCGGAACGGGCTCGGCCGGACGAACGACGGCCACTACCACCCGGCGCGCGCCTGCCGCTCCTGACCGGGTACGTCGGCGTCCGACCGACCGATGGCCCGAGCGGCTCCTGCTTCCGACGTGATTCGGACCCGGCGGCGCCGGGTAGGCCCACGCCGTGACGGGGTTCGATCATCCCGTCGAGCGATCGGGCGGGATCGGCGGGCTTCGTCAGCGATTCCACGCCACCTTCACCCCGGCGGGGCAGGCGCTCGTGGTGCTGCTCGCCGTGGTGATCGTCGCCGGCACCCTGGCAGGACTGCTCGCCGTGACCGGTGCCGCATCGACCCGCAACGACGCGCGAGCCGCAGAGCGGGTCCCGCCACTGCCGGGATCTCCAGCGTCGGAGCGTGCTCCGTCATCGAACGCGGAGCGGCGCGTGCTTGGTGCTCGAGCGCTTCGAGACCTTGCCAGCGTGGCCATGGCGGCGTTGCAGGACGGGGACCCGGAGACGGCGCAGGAGCGGGTGCAGGAGGCGGATGCGACGATCACCTGCTCGCTCGAGATTCGGGTCGGCTTCCTGGCGAAGGGCGAGCGCCACCTCGTTCAGGCCGACGCCGAGCAGATCCGGCGAGAGGCGCACGCGGTTGCGGTGACGATCGCTCGGCCGTCGGACGGGCTCCAGGAGCTCTCGGCGACCGGGCGCGCGGACCTGTTCGCCGTCATGGTGGCCGAGTTCTGCGGGTAGTGGACCTCGGTACTGTTCGCCGGCGAGTCTGAGACCGATCTACGAGGAGGTGTTCGCCCTGCTCAGCGCGCCGGGAGGGAGTCGAACCCCCAACCTTCTGATCCGTAGTCAGATGCTCTGTCCATTGAGCTACCGGCGCCGGAGGCGACCGAGGCCGCCAGGGACCAAGTGTAGGCCATGACGTGGACGCCTCCCAAGGCCCCGCGCCGGGCGGGGCCGCGACGCGTCAGGCAGGCGCCTCGCCCTGAGAGCGGATGAAGAACTGCGTCGTGCCCTGGTCGGATTGTTTCGCGTCGAGGATCGAGTCGTCGAGGGCCTCCGCGAGCTCGGGAGCAACCACCACGGCGACCCCTTCGGCGCTGGTCGCCGCGTCCTCCGGCTGGGGTTGATCGACCGCCTGGAGACGGATTCCGACCTGGCCATCGCTCTCCATCGCCGGGGCGAGCCGGATCGCGCTGCCCGGGACGTCCTCTTGCTGAAGGATCGTTCGAAATGCGAACGCGGCCGATTCCGTGACCTGGAGCATTTGAGTCTCCTTCCCTCGGAGTTCGGTCGTTCCATCCACCCTACCCGCGCACGTCGGATCCGAACAACACAAGGGCTCAGCGGACCGAGACGACGACCCCGTGGTAGCCGGTCGCGCCGTCTGGGAACGGTTCGGCCCGCTCCGGCGTCTGCTGGTCGCCCTCGCCGTCCGTAGCGCGAACGCGGATCGCGTGTTCCCCCGTCGTCGCGTCCCAGGGAAGGCGCCATTGCCGCCACGCGTCGACGGTGGGTTCGGCGGCAAGCTCGGCCTCGTTCCAGGGGCCGTCGTCGATCCGCACCTCGACCCGCTCGATCCCGCGGTGCTGCGCCCACGCGACGCCCGCGATGGTGACCGGACCGGGAGCGAGGCTCGCATTCGATCGCGGAGTGTCGATCCGAGACATGGTCTTGATCGGGGCCCGTTCGGCCCAGCCCCGCTCCACCCAGTAGGCGTCGAACGCATCGAAGGTGGAGAGCTCCATCTCGACGATCCATTTCATGGCCGAGACGTAGCCGTAGAGGCCGGGAACGATCATCCGAACGGGGAACCCGTGTTCGAGCGGGAGCGGCTCGCCGTTCATCGCAACGGCCAGCATGGCGTCACGGCCGTCCATCACGATCTCGGTAGGGGTGCCGATGGTGAACCCGTCGACGGACCGCGTGACGATCTGATCCGCGCGGGGCGCGACCCCCACCTCCTCGAGCAGCGGACGTAGCGGCGCGCCGAGCCAGCGCGCGTTCCCCACGTACGGGCCGCCCACGGGGTTCGAGACGCACGCCAGCGTGATGTCGCGTTCGATCAGCGGCCGCTCGAGCAGCGTCGCGTAGTCGAGCGAGATCTCGCGCTCGACCAATCCGTGGATCCGAAGGTGCCAGTCCTCCGCTTCGACCGAGGGAACCACCAGGGCGGTATCGACCCGGTAGAAGACACCGTTCGGGGTGTGGAACGGTTCGAGGCCAGGCACGGCGAGATCCGCCCCGGTGGGGGGTGGCGAAGCGGATCCCGGGACCGGGATTCGCACCTCCGCCCTCGAGGCGGTGGCGCGGGCCCTTCGGGCGAGCAGGCCTCCGAGTCCGCCGGCCAGCGCGGCCGCGAGGGCCATGCCGCCCCCGGCGATCAGCACTCGGCGCCGGTCGATCGCCTCGATCGAGGGTTCGAGCTCTCCATCGGCCGCCGGGAGTGGGATCCAGCTCCGAAGGGCCAACAGCGCCAGCCAGGCGGCCAGCGCTCCGACGAGCGTGGGGAGCGCATCGGCCGGCCCGGCGCCCTGCCGAACCAGCGCCGCCGTCACGCCGACCGCGGCGAACCCGACCAGGGCCGCCGTCGCGATCGAGGGACGCCGGATCGAGGCCGCCCCCAGCGCGGCGGCGGCCGCGGCCAGGACGGTGCCGATCCCCGCCAGCAGGACCGCCTTGTTGCTCTCGCCGAAGACGCGGATGGCCCAGGCCTTGATGGGTTCGGGGGACAGGTCGATCGCGACCTGTCCCACTGCCACGATGGGCGAGGCCGCGGGCTCGATCAGCCCCGCGACGAGATGGGCAACGCCGATCCCGAGCGCGGCGGTCACGAGCCCGACCACCGACCCAACGAACGCGAGCCTCGCCGGCTTCATCCGAACAGCTTGCCGCATCGGTCCTTGCGCGTTCATTACGTCGACGTCGGTTCGTCCCCGCCGGCGACGGGTAAGCACGAGCCCATGAGGAACCCCCCGATCGGCGCCGAGGAGGCGTGTCCATGGTGACAGTCGGGTTCCACGCCTCCCACGAGCAGCTCGCCCCCTCACGACTCCTGCAGGCCGTGCGAGCCGCCGAGGACGCCGGATTCGGCGCCATCATGTGCTCCGACCACGTGGCGCCCTGGAGCGAGCGCCAGGGGCAGTCTGGCCACGCCTGGAGCTGGCTGGGAGCGGCCCTCCAGGCGACGTCCGTGCCCGCCGGCGTGGTGACGGCACCCGGATACCGCTATCACCCCGTCGTGCTCGCGCAGGCGATGGCCACGCTCGCCGAGCTGTTCCCGGGAAGGTTCTGGGCGGCCCTGGGGTCCGGCGAGGCCGTCAACGAACACATCACCGGGGAGCGGTGGCCGGACAAGGCCGAGCGGGACGCCCGCCTGCTCGAGTGCGTCGAGGTCATCCGGGGCCTTCTGCGCGGGGACGAGGTGACCCACCACGGCCTCGTTCACGTGGACCGGGCGAAGATCTGGAGCCTTCCCACGGAACCGCCCGGGGTCCTCGGGGCGGCCGTCTCTCCCGAAACGGCTCGGACCGTGGGCGCCTGGGCCGACGGGCTGGTGACCATCAACCAGCCGATCGAAGACCTCCGCCGCGTGATCGAAGCCTTCCGAGAGGGCGGGGGTGGCGGCAAACCCGTCTCGGTACAGGTCCACCTTTCCTGGGCCCAGGACGAGAGGGAGGCCGAGGCGATCGCCTTCGACCAGTGGCGGACGAACGTGTTCGGCTCGGACCTGGCCTGGAACCTGGAGCTCCCGGCGCAGTTCGACGAGGCGGCCCGGTTCGTCCGCCCGGAAGACGTCTGCGGGCCCGTGCTGGTCTCCTCGGACCTCGGGCGGCACTCCGCGTGGCTCGTCGACACGGCCGAACTCGGCGTGGATGCCCTGTATCTGCACCATGTGGGGCGGGGGCAGGAGCGGTTCGTCGAGGCCTTCGGCGAACACGTCCTCCCGGAGGTCTCGTCGTGAGCACCGCGCGAACCGCCGACCTCTGGTGGAAGAACGACGTCATCTACTGCCTCGACGTGGAGACGTTCTCGGACTCCAACGGCGATGGATGCGGCGACCTGGAGGGGCTCACCGAGCGCATCGACTACCTGGCCGGCATCGGGGTGGGATGCCTGTGGCTGATGCCGTTCAACCCGTCGCCGAACCGCGACGACGGCTACGACATCACCGACTACTACGACGTGGACCCCCGACTGGGCTCGCTGGGCGACTTCGTGACGATGGTGCGCACGGCCAAGGACCGTGGGCTGCGGGTCATCATGGACCTCGTCGTGAACCACACGTCGGATCGCCACCCCTGGTTCCGGGACGCCAGGAAACGCCGGACCTCGCCGTACCGCGACTTCTACGTGTGGCGGGACGAGCCGTCCGAGCAGCCGAAGGCCCAGATCGTGTTCCCGGACGCCGAGGACAGCATCTGGTCCTGGGACGAGAGGGCCGAGCAGTGGTATCTCCACCACTTCTACTCGCACCAGCCCGATCTCAACATCGCCAACCGCGACGTCCGCGAGGAGATCGCCAAGATCGCGGGCTTCTGGCTGGAGCTCGGCGTGGACGGGTTCCGCGTGGACGCGGTCCCGTTCCTGCTCGAGACGGGAGGCATCCGGGGCGATGTCGACCTCGACCCGCACGGCTTCCTGCAGGACTTCCGCTCGTTCATCTCGCGGCGCCGTGGGGACGCGCTGGTCCTCGGCGAGGTGAACCTCCCGCCGGCGCAGCTGCGCCGCTACTTCGGCGACCGCCAGGGTGACGAGGTGCAGATGCTCTTCAACTTCCCGCTCATGCAGGCCATGTACCTCGCGCTCGCTCGCGGAGAGGCCCGGCCCCTGGCCGAGGCGGTGCGGAAGACCGAGTTCATCTCCGACGACTGCCAGTTCGCGACGTTCGTTCGGAACCACGACGAGCTGACGCTCGACCAGCTCTCCGAAGAGGAGCGGCAAGAGGTCTTCGAGGCGTTCGGCCCGGACGAGGAGATGCAGCTCTTCGGCCGCGGACTCCGTCGGCGGGTCCCCCCGATGCTCGACGCCGACCAGGACCGGATCCGGCTCGTGTACAGCCTCCTGTTCTCCCTCCCCGGGACGCCGACGCTCTTCTACGGCGAGGAGATCGGCATGGGCGAGAACCTCGCCATCGACGGCCGATTGAGCGTCCGGTCACCGATGCAGTGGACGGACGAGGCCAACGGCGGCTTCTCCACGGCACGGCCGTCCCGACTCATCCGCCCGGTGGTGGAGGGCCGGTTCGGGCCGATGGGGGTCAACGTGGCGTCACAGCGCCGAGACCCCGACTCCCTCCTGAGCTGGATGGAGCGCGTGATGCGGCGGCGCAGGGAGACGCCGGAGATCGGTTGGGGAACCTGGTCGGTGCTGCAGGCCGACGTCCCTTCGGTATTCGCGCACCGATGCGACTGGGAGGGCCGAAGCGTCATCGCCGTGCACAACCTCGCGCCCGAACCGTGCGGCGTGCGCATCCGGCTCGGCGACGTGCCAGAGGACGTGCGGCTGCACGACCTGCTCGCCGAGGCGGATTCACGGCACGAGGTGAACGACGGCGCGATCGACCTCAAGCTCGAGGGCTACGGGTATCGATGGTTCCGCGCGGATCCCTCGAGCCGAACCACCGTGCCGTGAGAGAGCCCTCGAGGTGGCGGAGACGGCAGGATTCGAACCTGCGAGGGAGCTATTAACCCCCTAACCGCTTAGCAGGCGGCTGCTTTCGGCCACTCAGCCACGTCTCCGGGAGCGATTCTACGGAAGGCGCCGACCGGTAGGCTCCCGACGTGCCGGACGTGGTCGTGATCGGCGGCGGCATCATCGGGGTGGCGTGCGCGCGAGAGCTCGCACGAGGCGGCGCCTCGGTCACCCTCCTGGAGAAGGACGAACTGGCGGCCGGGGCCTCCGGGCGCAACCTCGGCTACCTGGACACCTCGAAGGACCCCGTCCTTGCGCCGCCGGCTCGCGCCGGTCTGGGGATCTACCTCGAGGTGGCGGACGCGGCGGCGTTCCCGGTGTTCCTGGATCGGGATCCGATCGGGACGCTTGCGGTGACCCTCGACGAGGACGAGCTCGATGGCCTCCGGGAGTGGATCGATGCCGCCGTCGCGGTCGGCGTCCCGGTCGAGCGGGTCGAGCCGGCCGAGCTGGCCCGGCTCGAGCCGGCGCTCTCGCCGGCCGTGATCGAGGCGTGGCTCTTGCGCGAAGGGCATCGGGTGGACCCCACCGCCCTGACCGTGGCCATGGCCGCGGACGCCCGGGAGCACGGGGCAACCGTCCGTCACCACGTGGCCGCGCGCCGGCTGATCGTGTGGAGCGACCGGGTCACCGGGGTGATGACCGACGACGGGCCGATCTCGGCCGACGTTACGGTGCTGGCCGCCGGACCGTGGTCGGCGTCGCTCCTTCGTCCGGCCGGCGTTCCGGTCCCCGTGGCGGGAGCCCGCGGCTGGCTGGTGCAGGTGGCGCCGGCTCGCCCGACGATCACGCGCTGGATCCAGGCCGGCGCGCGGCGACTCCCCGGGAGGGAGGGACCCATCGAAGCGCCGGTGCCGCTGCGCGCGTTCGCAGGAGGGGCTCGCACCACCGAGGTCCTTCCGTTCCTCCAGCCGGCGCCCGACGGCACCGTGATCGCGGGCACCTCCCGCGAACCGTCGCTCGCCGCCGATGCGGTCGAGGTGGACGTGCCGAGGGCCGTGGCGGAGCAGGCGGCCCGGCTGGTGCCCGAGCTCGCGGACGCGTCGGTGCTCTCGACGTGGTCCGGGGTTCGCCCCGTTTCTCCCGACGAACGGCCGCTGATCGGCTCCGTGCTCGACGGGCTCGTGCTGGCGAGCGGCCACGGCTCCGAGGGCGTGATCCTGGCCGGGGGGACCGGCCGGCTGGTGCGCGCGCTCGTGCTCGGCGAGGAGCCGCCGTTCGACCCCGCGCCGTTCGACCCGGTCCGCTCCGGGCGCGGCTGAGCGCGCTCCTCAGTCGGCCTCGAGCTCGGGCGCCCCGGGGTGCGCCTTGGCCGGAACGAGGTCCCGAACCACCCGCGCGATCGTCCGGATCACGTCGTCGCGGGCCAGGATGCCGACCGATCGTTCCTGCTCGTTCACCACCGGGAGCCGGTTCACGCCCACGGCGTCCATCAGGTCGATGGCCCGGATGAGCGGCTCGGTGGCGCGGATCGTCACGACGCGCATGGTCATCACGTCCGCGACCGTGAGGCTGGCGAGGTGGCGCTCGCCGCGGAGGAACGGGCCACTGGTCTGCGAGGTCGCGTGCCCCTCGTGCTCGAGGAGGTCGCTGAGCGTCAGGATCCCCACGACCCGCCCATCCCGGAGCACGGGCGCGCCGGCCACCTTGTGGAGGCCGAGACGCAGCGCCGCGTCGCTGGCCCGGTCCTCGGGTTCGAACGTGAGCACGTTCGCGGTCATCGCCTCGCCGACCGTGCCAAACACCTCCTCGGCGTTCCTGCGGAAGGCGTCCCTGTCCATGCTGCCTCCTTCCAACGCCGATGGTGCGTCACGTGAGTCTGCGATTCGACGGCCGGAGGGCCCGCCGGACGCCAGCCCTTCGTCAGCGTCGGGGCGGCCGCCCGAAGCGCTCGAGGATCTCGAGCGTGCGATCCAGGGGGAGGGCGCGGAGCACGTGACCGTCCCGGCCGGTGGTGGTGGAGGCCGTGAAGAGCGCGTTGATAACCGCCTCCTCGACCGCCTCCACCGTGGCCGCGAACAGGTCGTTGATCGGGCTGACCTCCCACGAGGCCCCGTCCAGGACCCCCCGGAGATCGACCAGGCCGTCGTCGGTGTCCAGCGGCAAACGGTTCGCCGTCGAGAACGCGATCATCAGCTCGCCGGAGCCGTTGTGGGCGGTCGAGCCGCACCTCGCGAGCCCAAGCGACGCGCGGACGGCCAGGCGTCGGCATTGGTGCGGAAGCAGCGGGGCATCGGTCGCCACGACGACGACACACGACCCCTCCTCGTGGCCGACGGGAAGCAGGTCGGGAATCTCGCGGCCGACCGGCACGCCGTCGATGCGGAGCAGCCCGCGTTCGCCGAAGTTCGTCAGGACGAGCGCCCCGACCGTGAACCCGGCCGGGACGACCCGCGAGGACGACCCGATCCCGCCCTTGAAGTCCATGCACTGCATGCCGGTGCCCGCGCCGACGCATCCCTCGGCGACGTCGTCACCGGCCGCCGCGTCGAGCGCCTCGAAGACGTCCGCGTCCGAAAGCGGGAACGTGGTCACGTCGTTGAGGAAGGAGTCGTCGCACTCGGTGACGACCGGCATGTCCCCGCCGTGGCTCGTCGTCGTGGCGTGGCGCTCGGTCCGCCAGCGCACCGTCGCGTCGTACGCCTTCCCGATCGCGAGCGAGCTGGTCATCACGATCGGCGAGTGGAGCAGCCCCCACTCGTCGATCTGGTTGATGCCGATGAGCTCGCCGTACCCGTTCAACACATGGGTCCCGGCGTACACGCGCTCGATCCACGGCAGCCCTTCGTGCGGGAACACGGCCGTCACGCCGGTTCGGACCGCGCCGCGACCGTCGGGTGAGGGGTCCCGGACCACCGTGGCGTGACCGACGCGGACCCCGGCCACGTCCGTGATGGCGTTCCGCGGGCCGAGCGGCATCGTGCCGATCTCGACCCCGAGGTCCCGCGCTCTCCCCCGCTCCACGTGTCCCCCTCGCCCCGCCGTTCGAACGGTACCGCCGCCCGGTCCCAACGGTCGCCCCGGGGCTAGACTTCGGGTCACCCATGGCCATCCTCTGCCTCGGCGTCTCCCACCGCCACGCCACCGTCGACCTGCTCGAACGGCTCACGTTCACCGACGACGACCTGACGAAGGCCTATGGGCGGGCGGCGGACGAGCCGGCCATCGAGGAGGCCGTGATCCTGTCCACCTGCAACCGGGCCGAGATCTACTGCAGCGTGCCGAGCTACCACGCCGGGTTCGAGGCCCTGAAACGGCTCCTGTGCGAGTCGCGGGGAGTGGACGCCGAGGAGATCTCGGAACCCCTGTACGCACACTTCGAGCTCGACGCGGCCGAACACGCGTTCTCGGTGGCGGCGGGGCTCGACTCGATGGTCCTCGGAGAGCCGCAGATCCACTCCCAGGTCCGCGAGGCGCTCAAACGCTCCGAGGCCGAAGGCTCCTCCGGGCCGGCGCTCACCGCCCTGTTCCACGCAGCCTCGAGGACGGGTCGGCGGGTCCGGACCGAGACCTCGGTGGGCGCCGCCCCCGATGCCTTCGTGGCGGCCGGGACCGACCTGGCCGAGGAGGGGCTCGGCTCGCTGGAGGGTCGGCACGCTGTGGTCGTGGGCGCCGGGCAGATGTCCGCGCTGGCCGTGAAACACCTGCGCCACCGCGGGGTGGGGACGGTGCGGATCCTCAACCGCTCGCTCGAGCGCGCCCGCGTCCTGGCCGAACGCACGGAGGCCGAGCCCGGCGACCTCGTCGAGCTTCCCGGGGCGCTCGCCGACGCCGACCTGCTGGTCTCGGCCACCGGGGCGGCGGGAGTCGTCGTTCCGGCGTCGGCGCTCGAAGGCCGGGCCCGCCCGCTGTTCGTGCTCGACCTGGCAGTGCCACGGGACGTGGAGCCGAGCGCCCGGGACCTTCCCGAGATCACGCTGGTCGACATCGAAGGCCTGCGCGGCACGCTGGCCGTTCGAGCCGCGGAAACCGCCGCCGACATCGAGCGCGCCCACCAGATCGTCGGCGAGGAGGTGCAGCGGTTCGTGCTCCGTCGGCGCTCCGAGCGGCTCGCTCCGCTGATCCACGCCCTGCGCCGACGAGGCGACGAGGCCGTGGCGGCCGAGCTCGAACGGTTCCGAGCCGACCTCGCCTCGCTCACCCCCGACGAACGCGAGGCGGTGCAGGCGCTGGCGCGCGGCATCGTGGCCAAGCTCCTGCACGAGCCGATCGTCCGCCTGAAGGAACTCTCCGCACCCGGGACGCAGGACGCGCACGCCCGGCTGCTGGCAGAGCTGTTCGGGGTCCAACCGACCGACGAGTGAAGCGCCGGATCGGGACGCGCCGCTCCACGCTTGCGCTCGCGCAGGCGAACGAGGTGGCGGAGGCGCTGCGACGGCTCGGCGACGACGTGGAGCTCGTGCCGATGACCACGTCCGGGGACCGCGGCGCCGACCCGTCCTCCGATCCGGCCGGCCTGAAGGGCTTGTTCGTCGCCGAGATCGTCCGGGCCCTCCGCGATGGCGAGGTCGACCTGGCGGTGCACTCGGCCAAGGACCTGCCCGCGCAGGACGAGGAAGACCTGGTGATCGCCGCCGTGCCCGAACGCTCCTCGGCCCTCGATGTGCTGGTGACCCGGACCGGGGAGTTGCCGCCGGGAGGACGCGTCGGGACGTCGAGCGTCCGACGGCAGGCCCAGGTGTTCCGGTGGCGCCCGGATGTGTTGCTGAAGGACCTCCGAGGCAACGTGGACACGCGACTTCGCAAGCTCGCCGACGGGGAGGCCGAGGCGATCGTGATCGCCGCGGCGGGCCTGCTGCGGCTCGGCGTGGTGCCCGACCACGCCACGCCGATGTCGCTGGTCGAGATGGTGCCGGCACCCGGCCAGGGGTGCCTGGCCCTCCAGGCTCGGGGGGACGACCGGGAGACGCTTCGAGCCGCCTCGGCCCTCGACCATCCCTCGAGCCGGGACGCGCTCACGGCGGAGCGAGCGCTCATGCGCGCGTTCGGCGGCGGGTGTGCGCTCCCGCTCGGCGCCTTCGCGGAACGTACCGAGAGGGGGGTCCGGATGGTCGCGATCGTGTTGACGCCGGACGGCGGCCGGTACGCCCGAGCCGAGGTCGAAGCGGCCACCCCGGAGGAGGTGGCCGAGCTGGCGCGGCTCGACCTCGACGCCGGTGGCGCCGACGAGATCCTGTCCACGGTCCGGCCGTGAAGCCGCTCGCCGGCAGAACCGTGCTCGTCACTCGCCCGCGTGAGGAGGCCGCCGAGCTCGCCTCGGCCCTTCGGCGTCGCGGCGCGATGGTGATCGTCGCTCCCGCGATCGAGATCCGGCCGGCGCGGAGCGCGGGCCTGACGGATGCGCTGGCCGAGCTCGCGCGGGGCGAGTTCGCCTGGGTCACCTTGACGAGCCCCCGGACGGTGGACGTGCTCGCCGAGCGGATCCGGGCGCGCGACGTTTCCGCCCGCGTGGCGGCGATCGGCGAGGGCACGCGTGACGCCTTCCGCCGATGGGCGCGGCGTGAGCCCGAACTCGTCCCCCGCTCGTTCACCACCGCCGCGCTGGCCCGGGTCTTCCCGCGCGGGGACGGACGCGTGTTGTGCCTTCGCGCCGACGTGGCGCCCGAAGGGCTCGAGGACGCGCTCGCCGCCAAAGGATGGGTGCCCAGCCGAGTGACCGCGTACCGCACGGTCATGGCGCGGTCGCTCCCCGCAGAGGCGCGCTCGGCCCTGCGCAACGGGCGCGTTGACGCGATCACGTTCACGAGCGCCTCGACGGTACGAGGATTCCTCGGTGTGCTGGGCGGGGTCCGCGGCAACCCCAAGGTGGTCTGCATCGGCCCGGTCACCGCCCGCCAGGCTCGGGCGCACGGCCTGACCGTGCACGCCGTGGCGAACCCCCACTCGGTGGAGGGTCTCATCGAGGCCGTGGAACGAACCCTCGCCCCGCGCTGAGTCAGCCTGTGGGCCCCTCCACGTTCACGACCGTCTCGCCGGCGACCGACCGCACGATCATGACGCTCGCCGGCTCGGAGGCCGGGTTGCCCTCGCGGTGGACCTCCTGCTCGGGGATCAGGACGAAGTCCCCCGGCTCCGCGTCGACCGATTCGGTACCTCCGGCGCCGTGTTCGATCCGGACGATCCCACTCAAGACATAGAACAGCGTCCGGTGGCCGCCGTGGTGATGCCAGCCGGACACCATTCCCGGCTCGGTCGTCACGACCCCACCCCACAGGTCCTCCGTCACGATGGCCTGCTCTCTGACCATGCCAGGGGTGGGGGGGCCGGACACGCGCTCGCTGGACCGGACCCGCTGGACGTTCGCCATGCGACACCTCCCTTCCGCGGCCCGCAGCTGAATACGCCGCCACGTCGACGAAACCAGCCGTACCATAGGCCGCATGCCGTTTCCGCAGCAGCGTCCGCGACGGATGCGCCGTTCGCCGGCGCTCCGCGCGCTCGTGCGGGAGACCGAGCTCGCGCCGCGACACCTGATCGCGCCCCTGTTCGTGAAGGAAGGGATCACGGAGCCGGCGCCCATCGAGTCGATGCCGGGTCACGCGCAGCAAACCCTCGAGTCGCTCCGCAAGGAGGCGGCCGAGATCGCCGGCCGTGGCGTGCTCGCGTTCATGCTCTTCGGCGTGCCCGAACACAAAGACGCCGAGGGTTCGGAGGCGTGGAACCCGGATGGGATCGCGCAGCGGGCGCTCCGATTGCTTCGCGAGGAGCTGGGCGACGACCACGTCGTCATCGCGGATCTCTGCCTGGACGAATACACCGATCACGGCCACTGCGGCGTGCTCGACGACGAGGGGCACGTGGACAACGACGCGACGCTCGAGCGGTACCGGCGGATCGCGCTCGCGCAAGCCGAGGCCGGGGCTCACCTCGTCGGGCCGAGCGGCATGATGGATGGACAGGTCGCGGCGATCCGGGACGAGCTCGACCGCGCCGGATTCGAGCGCGTGGGGATCCTCGCGTATGCCGCCAAGTTCGCCTCCTCGTTCTACGGGCCGTTCCGCGAGGCCGCCGAGTGCGCCCCACGGTTCGGGGACCGGGCCGGCTACCAGATGGACCCGCCGAACGCCGACGAGGCCGTCCGCGAGATCGCTTCGGACATCGAGCAGGGCGCGGACCTGGTCATGGTGAAGCCTGCGCTTCCCTACCTCGACGTGATCCGACGCGCCAAAGACGAGACCCGCTTCCCGATGGCCGCCTACAGCGTCTCGGGGGAATACGCGATGCTCAAGGCGGCCGCCCGCAACGGCTGGCTCGACGAACGCAGGGCCGTGCTCGAGGTCTTGACCTCGATCCGCCGCGCCGGCGCCGACGTCATCTTGACGTACCACGCGAAGGAGGCGGCCGGATGGCTCGCCTCGGCGTGACCGGCTGACCCGGGCTCGACCGTGACCCGGGTCGACGAGTACCGGGAGGCGCTTCGCGCGCTCGAAGGCGATTGGGAACCGTACCTGCTCGACCACTCGGGGCTGCCCGGGCCCCGCGGCAACCTCGAGCTCGCCGGAGCGGCGGCCGAGCTCGGGACGCGGCGGCAGTTCGAGCGGTGGCTGGCGTGGGACGCACGGCGCGCGCCGTTCGGCTCACGCGAGGAGTTCCTGGCGTTCTGCGGCACGGTCGGCCTGGGACGCCTGGCGGCCGAGGGCGACCACGGCGTGCTCGAGCGGCTTCGAGCCCTGGCGAACGACCCTCGGTGGCGCGTCCGCGAGGCCGTGGCGATCGGGCTCCAACGCCTCGGGGCGGTCGACATGTCGGCCCTGCTCCGCCGGATGCGAACGTGGGCGAACGGGACCGACTTCGAGCGCCGAGCCGCGGCTGCTGCGCTCTGCGAGCCCGCGCTCCTCCGGCGGGACCGCGACGTCCGGAGCGTCCTGGTGATCCTCGACCGCATCACCGCGGCGATGGCCCGCTCGCGCGACCGGCGGTCGGATGGGTTCCAGGCGATGCGAAAAGGCCTCGCCTACTGCTGGAGCGTCGCCGTCGCTGCGTCCCCCGAGGCGGGACGACCGCGTATGGAACGCTGGCTGGCCAGCGACGACCCCGACGTCCGATGGGTCATGAAGCAGAACCTGGCCAAGAAGCGTCTGGCCGCGGCCGGCCACGACTGGGTCGCCTCGTGGAGGCCAAAGCTGGGCTGATCGGGAACCCTTTGTGTGTGCTATTCTGTGTGCTGATGCGTGTGCACATCAGCCTCGACGAAGAGCTCGTCCAGGAGCTCGATGAACTCGTGGGCCCGCGCGGGCGGAGCCCGTTCATCGCCAGGGCCGTACACAACGCCTTGGAACAGGAGCGGCGGTGGCGGCTGATGCGTTCGGCGATCGGCTCGATCTCCGATGAAGGCCATCCGTGGGACCCGGACGTTGCGCGCTGGGTTCACGAGTCGCGACGCGAGGACCCCAGGCGCGTCGGCTGATGGGTGCCGTTCTTCTCGATTCCACCGTCCTCATCGACGTGCTCAGCGGTCGACCCAAGACATCGGCGCGGTTCGTGGCTCTCCAGGCAACGGGCGACGTTCCGCATGTGTGTGCCGTCACCGCAGAAGAGGTGAGCGCCTACCTCAAGCCTCGCGAACGAGAGGCGGCTGGGGCGATGTTCGAGGGGCTCTCGGTCGCACCGCTGGGAATTGCGGAAGGGCGGCTGGCAGGCTGGTTGCGTCGTGAGTTCCGACGCCGAGGCAAGACCCTCTCGCAGGCCGACGCGTTGATCGCCGCGGCGGCGGTCGGCATCAGCGCCCGCCTGGCAACCGGCAACCCGAAGGACTTCCCGATGCCCAACCTCGTCGTCGATCACTGGCCGGTCGGCGAGTAGGGCGCATCGTCTCAACCGCTAGCATCCGCCGCGATGCCGCCCGACGCGGACCCGAAGCGCGGCCCACTTCGGGAAGTCGTGTT
>DASUTU010000167.1:0-4379 GCA_036374435.1 Actinomycetota bacterium
CGAATCTCGTTCGATCCGGAGCCGGACGAGACGTCGACCTATTACGCCGTGGATCACTTGGTCGTGCACCCCGACTGGTTCACCGCGCCGCCATGCCTCGGCAACTCGAAGCGGCTGTGCCTCGCCCCTCCGGCGGAGGACATCGCGCTGGTGTTCCTCGCCGAGACCGTCGCCGGGGTGCAGCCGGCCCCGATCGCCGAGGCGGGCTACCTCGACGGGCTCGATCTCACCGGCGAGTCGTTCACCGTCGTGGGCTACGGCGTGGACGAGTTCATCACGGGCACGATCATCTCGCCGCGCGCGGTGATCGTCGTGGACGGGATCCGCAGCTTCCGCGAGGTCTCCGTGATCACCCGCCGCGACGCCTTCCCGGATCGATTCGTGAAGATCACCCAGAGCACGTGCTTCGGTGACTCGGGAGGCCCGCTGTTCCACGACGGGACCGTCGTCGGGATCAACACCTGGACCTTCAGCGCCCGGTGCTCCGGTCCGAACTTCGCCTATCGGATCGAATCGGCGGTCGCGCAGGCGTTCCTGGACGCGAATCTCTGATTGCGGACCGAAAGGGAGATCGGCGTCGGCGGGCTGTACGACGCTTCTTACCGAACTGAAGCCGGGAAGGGGAGAATCCAGGGTCAGGTGAGGAGCGCCCAAGCCGCGTCCTGCTGGTCGTTATCGACGGGCCCGGTCTTCGACACGCATTCCGCCCGCTGCCCGCTGCGGATGTGTGCGGCAGACCCTGCGGCTTGGGCGCTCTGATCCTCACCGGCCGAGCACCGATGAGTTCGGGCCCGAGCTGCAGTCTGGTCCCTTCGGTGGCGAAGGAGGATGAGCGTGATGCCGCAAGAGCGGTCCGTTCGGAAGTCAGAGGTCCTGCTGAGAGGCTTCGGGATGGGGGAGTCACCGCGATGGCACGACGGTCGCCTGTGGTTCTCGAGCTGGGGAACCGACGAGATCGTCGCCGTGGACCTGGACGGCAGCAGCGAGGTCATGGGACGAGGTGGTGGGGGGAGTGGCTGGGCCGCCAACTGGCTGCCGGACGGACGGATGCTCGTCACCGGCGCCGAGCTGACCCGCGTGGAGCCCGACGGATCTCGCGTGCGGCACGCGGACCTGAGCCACCTCTCGCCGTACGGCTGGAGTGAGATGACGGTGGACGGACGTGGCAACGTCTTTGTCAACTCCATCAACTTCGACTTCGCCGACTTCAACGAGGTCATAGCGAGCGGGGAGGCGCCGGGGAAGATCGCGCTGGTCACGCTCGACGGCGACGCCCGCGAGGTGGCGGACGGTCTGGCGTTTCCGAACGGCATGGTCGTGACGCCCGACAACACCACGCTGATCGTGGCCGAGTCGTTCGCCCGACGGCTCACCGCGTTCGACATCGGCGCCGACGGCAGCCTTTCGAACCGACGCGTGTGGGCCGACGTCACGGGCGATGGGATCTCCCTAGACGCGGAGGGTGCCGTGTGGACGACCGACGTTGGTCCGGACGACGGAGGGGTCTGCCTCCGGGTTCGGGAGGGCGGTGAGGTGCTCGACAGGATCGAGCTGGACCGCCCCTGCTATGCGTGCATGCTTGGTGGCGAGGACGGCCGGACGCTGTTCATGGTGGCACAGAAGTGGTTCGGCCCGGACCGGATCGACGAGCTGATCAAGGCGAAGACGGGTCGGATCCTGACCGCGCGTGTGGACGTGCCTCATGCCGGCTGGCCGTAAGCGTTCCGCCTGCACGGGGGGAGCCTTGCCCGCGGCCGATGAGTTTCGTTGGCTGCGCCGGTCTGGACGGTGACGACCAGGGGGAACGCAATGACGAAGGTGGTTGCGGCGATCACGATCTCGCTCGACGGGTACATCACAGGTCCGAACGACGGTCCGGGCCGTGGCTTGGGCGAAGGCGGCGAGCGACTGCACTACTGGGTGTTCGGGGGTCCGTGGAGCTACGAGCAGGCGCCGAAGGGCGAGGCCACGGGAGCGGACAAGGAGCATCTCGACGGAGCGATGGCCCGTGCTGGCGCCGTCGTCATCGGGCGCTGGATGTACGAGGCCGCGGAAGCGTGGGGCGGTCACAACCCGTTCGGGGTGCCGCTGTTCGTCGTGACGCACCGGCCGGAGGAGGCTCCGGGCGACGGTGGCTTCATGTTCGTGGACGGCCTCGACGAGGCGATCGCCCGGGCGAGGCGGGCGGCCGCCGGCAAGGATGTGGCCGTCGGGGGCGGAGCCGACGTGATCCGCCAGGCGCTCGGGGCCGGTCACGTGGACGAGCTGTCGATCTCGATCGCGCCGGTCACCCTCGGCGGTGGGAAGCGCTTGTTCGAGGGCTTCGAGGAGACATTGAACCTGGAGCACGTCGACACATCCCAGTCACCATTCGCCACGCACATCACCTATCGGATCGCGTCCTGAGCCTGCCTCGACGTCGTGCGCTCCTGACGATGCCGGCGGCTGATGGAACCCCTGAGCCGTCAGCCGGGACAGACTTCGATCACTCGCCTTCAAGTGACGAGCGGGAGGTCACGCCACGACCTCGGTCGCGCAGGCGAGTCCGGTGACGCGCCCCAGACGTCGATCGAGCGTGATCAAGGTGGCGTCGAGCGCCTCCGCGAGCGCAACGTAGACGGCGTCCCAGCCGCGAACGTTTGCGCGCAACTCCCACGCCCGCTCGAGCAGGCCGCGATGCCCGAACCGTTCGCCAGGCCAATCCCGGAGATCCTCGACCGCCTGCCGGGCCGCGGTGGTGTCCAGCCTGCCCAGCAGATGATCGCGGCGGATGATGCCGAGCACCTCGACATCGATCACGTGTGGAGCCGAGTGGTCGGGGTCGCTGGCTAGCCGGTCGCGCACCTGCTCCGCTTGATCGGCGTCGGCTACCACCTCGTACAGGCAGGACGCATCAACGATCAGCATCCGGCCACGGCCCCCGGAGCTCGTCCACCGCCTCCATGACCTGAGCGCGAGTGATGCCCGACGGTCGGCGCCGCGTTCGCGCGAGCCACTCCTCGACGGTGGGCCGGGCCGCCAGCCGTCGTGCCTCTCGCCGGAGGAGGTCGGGGACCGTCAGCCCCGCTTCCGCGGCGCGTTTGGCCAGCGCCGCGTACACATCGTCGTCGACGTCACGGATCTGAATCGTCTTCGGCATGGGCGCATCATCTCATGCGCGAACGCATCAGACAAGCTGGTTCAGCTGCACCAGCACTACCGACCCGACGATCGTCGAGGACAGGTCCGCTCGGCGGTTGGCCTCTCACTCCAGCACCTCGAACGGGTAGAGGCATGCCTCTTCGGTGGGAGGACCACGTGCAGACGTTTCGGACCGTCGTCCGGTCCACGTCAGGTCACCGCGTTCACCGGCCCCGGAGGCGCTCGCGGCGATCTCGTGCACCGTATCTCCACCGCAGGCAGGTGGAGACACGGCTCCCCGAAGGCGTTCTCCCGCCACTGACCGGGTCAGATCGGAAGCGACGGGCACGGTCCGGCATCACCGGACCGACGGCGCAGACGGCAGGCGAGTCCTGATCTGCCGCGGGACATATGCGGGATCAGTCGGGGTGGAGACAGCCGGTTGTGCCGAACGTCGGCCCGAACTTGGCCCGTGACCTGCACCTTGGCGCGCGTGGTCACAACGGGATTTCAACCCGTGTCTCCACCTTGAGAGCGTGACCCGGCCGATTTCGTCACCTGCGGCGGAGAGTGGGAGAGGGCCGCTGACTTGCGGATTCGGTTCCGGTCGATCCCGGTCGCTACCCCTTGGTTTACGTTCTCATGCGGGATAGATACGGGATCGAGGGGTGGCGGACGGCTACAACCACCTTTGCGCCGACAGCACCACCTCCCGCCACCGGCGTGGTCATCAACCGCTACCGCCGCGCACGCGACATCAGATACGGCTCGTGCGCGGTCGACGAGCGTTCTTCCCCTTCGGTCCAGAGTGCCTCGATCCCTCCTCGCTCGTCGACGCTGGCCGTGTTCGGGGAGGGTTCGGCAATGGATCGGCCGGACGGACCCTGCTGCGACCGATGAGATCGGCGCCGCGGTCCGGTCTCAACGAACGACGACAAGACCCAGCGAGACGGGAGCCGCGACCATGAAGCTGGCGACCACCGCGCAGGTGTCCGTCGACGGAGTGATGCAGGGGCCCGGCGGGCCGAGGAGGACGAGCGCGGCCGATTCGAGCGCGGCGGATGGGCGCACTTCGACGACGAAGCCTCGACGGTCATGGACGAGATCTACCAGCGCGCCAACGCGTTCCTCTTCGGCCGGCGGACCTGCGAGATCTTCGCCGGCTCCTGGCGGTCGTGGGCAGATCCGGGCGACAGCCCCATCTGGACGGCGTTGAACACGCTGCCCAAGTACGTCGCATCGACCACACTCACCGACCC
>DASUTU010000168.1:0-9421 GCA_036374435.1 Actinomycetota bacterium
TGGCCGAGCTCGATCCCCTGGAACGAGGCGCTCTCTTCCGCGCTCCGGGCCCGCTGCGTCCGGACGACCTCGAACTCGAGCCCGGATCCATCGAGGGCGCGCAGGGCCGGCGTGTGCGCGGGCTCGGTCACGCCGGACGCCCCTCGCTCACCGCATCGTCGAAGGCTGCCACCAACCGCTTCGGCGCGGTGAGCCGCCACGCCTCGACGAGCAGCTCGCGGACCTCGTCCCGGTCGGCGGTTCGGAACCGGACGCCGACCCAGCCGCTCGGCCCGACGTACGGTGGCGAGAAGAACGTGTCGGGGTCCATCGCGATCAGCGCTCGCTGCTCGTCGTGGGTCGACTTGATCCATGCCTCGCGCTGCCCGTCCGAGAACATCGCGAAGATCTTGTTCCGCACCCGGAACGTCGGCGTCTCCCACGTCTCGCGCTCCTCGGCCTCCGGGAGCTCGAGCGCGAGCCGGCGCACCGTCCGAGCCTGCATCCGTGCGGAGTTCCTCCCATCGAGAGCGTTGACCGATCCGGGGGTGGAGCGTAGCGTCCGCCCGGTTGCGACGACGGCCGAGGTGTTGCGGGATGCGAAACCAGGGGTCTCCCGGGCTGCAGTCGGTCTCGCGTGCGGTTCGGTCGCTCGAGCTGATCGCCGAGGCCGGGGAGCTCGGCGTGACCGAGCTCGGGAAGCGGCTCGGGGTTCACAAGGCGACGGCCTCCCGCCTGGCCGCCACGCTGGCGGAACGCGGGCTGGTCGAACGCGACCCGGCCACCGAGCGGTATCGGCTGGGCTTCGGCCTGGTCAGGCTGGCCGGCGCGGCGATGGAGGGACTCGACCTGATCACCACGGCGCGGCCGGTCCTAGAGGACCTGGCCGAGACCACGCGCGAGACCGTGACCATCGGCGTGCTCTCCGGCGACGACGTCGTCTCCGTCGACCAGGTCTCCGGGACGCGTTCGATCGTGAGCGCAAACTGGGTGGGCCGGCGAATGGCCATGCACGCGACGTCCACCGGCAAGGTGCTTCTTGCGTTCATGGACCAGGAGGAACGCGACCGACGCCTGTCCCGCAAGCTCGAGCGTTCGACGAGCCGGACCATCGTCGACCGCGCGCAGCTCGAGACTCAGCTCGCGGAGGTCCGCCGCCGCGGCTACGCCCAGACGCTCGAGGAGCTCGAGGAGGGGTTGAACGCTGTGGCCGCACCCGTCCGGCGGGGCGACGGCGAGGTGGCCGCAGCGCTGGCGGTCTCCGGCCCGGCGTTTCGCATGCGCCCGGTCGACCTGCCGAGGGTGGGCCGACTCACGATGAAGGCCGCCGAGGCCGTCTCGCGCCGCCTCGGCCACGTCGAGCGCCCGGCGACGCGGTAGTCACGCCGTCGTCGTGAGGTCGCGGCGGCGGAAGCCCGCCAGACCGACCGCGACGAGCGCCGCGGCGATCAGCGTGAGCACGACGACCGGCGTCCACCGCATGCCGACGGCCGGCAGCAACGGAACGTGGCCGAACGGCGAGAGGTCCATCGTCCAGTCGGGGAGCCCGAGGAGCTCGGCGAACATGCCGATGAAGCCCGCGTAGGCGATGACGATCCAGGCCAGCATCGTCGCCTTCGGCGCCAGGCCGAACAACGCCACCCCGACGCCGACCGTCAGCCACACCGCCGGCGTGTAGGCCAGCGTGGCGCCCACCAGCCTCGGCACCACCGACGCGTCGCCGAGCGCCGCCGACGCCGTGATCCCGAGGCCGAGCCCGGCGAGCAGGAGCAGCAGCACGCTCCCGCCGAGCGCGACGGCCAGATGGCTCCCCAGCCATCGCCCTCTCGAAACCGCGGTGGCGAGCACGGGTTCGGCCCGACCGGCCGATTCCTCGCTCTTCGGTCGCAGCACCGCGAGCACGGCGAAGACCGCGACGGTCACGCCGACCATCAGCGCCAGGACGGCCAGCCACGAGTCGATGATCGTCTCGCCGCCGATCTCCTCGAGCCACTCCTGGACGGTCTCGGAGAGATCGGCGACGTAGCGCTCCACCTCGCCGGCGAGCGCCCCGTAGCCGAGACCGAATGCCAGCATCGCGGCGCCCCACCACATCACGCTGGTTCGATGCTGCCTCCAGGCGAGGCCCAGCGGCGACGACAGCAGCCTCGAGCCGGTGGGCGAGCCGCGGCGAGGCTGCACCAGACCGGCGGCGAAGTCGCGGCGAGCGGAGAGCCGGAGCGCCACCACCACCAGCACCACCGCGAGCGCGAACGACAGCAGCAGCGGCCACCAGCGGTCGTCCACGTACACGCGGGTCTGCTGGGCCCACCCGATCGGGGACAGCCACGACAACACGCCGCCGCCGATCTCGCGCATGTCCCCGGCCGCCCGGACCAGGTAGAAGAAGGCGAACACCGCGCCGGACAGCCCGGCCGCCCCTCGGGCGTGTTCGTTCACCTGCGCCGTCACGGCCGCGACCGCCGCGAACACGATCCCGATCGAGGCGAGCGCCGCGCCGAAGAGCAACGAGCTCCCCATGGGGACGTCGTCGAGGCCCGACGATCCCAACCCGAGACCGACCAGCAGGCCGATCACGAGGTTCGCCGCGATCACGACGGTCAACGCCGCGGTCGTCTGCGCGTGCCGGCCCACCACGGCCGAACGCACGAGCTCGGCCCGTCCCGTCTCCTCCTCGGCGCGGGTGTGGCGCACCATCAGGAGGAAGCTCATCAACGCGACGAAGATCGCCGTCCAGCTCAGGAACTCCTGCGCGATCATCGCGCCGAACGTGTAGTCGTCCAGGCCGTACCCGGGACCGGCGATGGCGCGGAGCCCGGGGTTCTCCATGAGTTCCGCGCGGGCCTGCCGCTGGCTCGCCTCCGTGTAGTACTGGGGCAGGCTCGCCGCGAACAGCACCACCGAGCCGGCGATGGCGGCGATCCAGACCGCCAGCCGGATCCGGTCGCGCCGGAGGATGAAGCGGATCAACGCGCGGGTGCCGGCCAGCGCGCCCTCGCGCTCGGGGGCGACCTCGGGCGGCCGCTCGCGCGTGGCCGTGTTGGTCATCGCTCGTCGCCGGTCTCGGCGAGCTCATCGCCGTAGTGGCGAAGCATGAGCTCCTCGAGCGTCGGTGGGTGACTGGTCAGTCCTCGGATGCCGAACCCGGACAGGTGTTTGATCGCGGCGTTGAGGTGTTCGCCGTCCACGGCGAAGCGGACCCGCCCGTCTTCGGCCTCGAGGTGATGGATGCCGGCCAGGGCCTCGAGCCCGGTCACCGGTGCGGCCGTGAGCGCCTCGACCGTGGTCCGCGTCAGGTGGCGCATCTCGGCGAGCGTGCCGGTCTGCACGATCCTGCCGAGCCGGATGATGCTGATCTCGTCGGCGAGCTTCTCGACCTGCGCCAGGATGTGGCTCGAGAGCAGCACGCTCCGCCCCTCGGCGCGGAGCCGGCGGATGACGTCCTGGAAGACCACCTCCATCAGCGGGTCGAGCCCGGCGGTGGGTTCGTCGAGCAGGAGGAGCTCGGCGCCGGAGGCGAGCGCGGCCACGATGGCCACCTTCTGGCGGTTGCCCTTGGAGTAGGTCCGTCCTTTCTTCGTGGGGTCGAGGTCGAACCGCACCAACAGCTCGTCGCGGCGGGCCCGGTCCAGGCCACCACGGAGGCGTGCGAGCAGGTCGATGGCCTCCCCGCCGGTCAGGGTCGGCCACAGCTCGACGTCGCCGGGCACGTAGGCGAGCCGGCGGTGGAGCTCGACGGCGTCGGTCCAGGGGTCGCCGCCGAGGACGGCGGCTTGGCCCGCGTCCGCCCTCAGCAGGCCGAGGAGGATCCGCAGAGTGGTGGTCTTGCCGGCGCCGTTCGGCCCGAGGAAGCCGTGGACCTTGCCCGTCTCGACCACGAGATCGAGTCCGTCGAGGGCCCGGGTCGAGCCGAACGTCTTCACCAGTCCGGAGATCGAGATCGCAGTGTCCATGAGGTGTATGCTACACATGTTTCACGAACTTGTGAAATCCGCGAAAGGTTAGACGTGGCCACCCAGCCGAACCGCCAGGTAGAGCCGCAGGACCGGGACGCGCTGCTGCGGTTCGTCGAGCGGTTCGCCCTGGTCCTGGCCGACGCCGGGCTGCCGAGGATGCAGGCCCGGGTGTTCAGTTACGTCCTGGCCGAAGACTCGGATTGCTACACGGCCGCCGATCTCGCGGACGGCCTCGGCGTCAGCCGGGCGGCGATCTCCTCGGCCACCCAGGCTCTCGTCCGCGGAGGCCTGCTCGAACGGACCAGGGAGCCCGGGGCACGCGTGGACGTCTTCTGCGTCCACGACGACGACGTGTGGGACCGGATCAACGAGCAGCGGATGCCGATCCTGGAGCGATACCTCGACGTGCTCGAGGAGGGGATCCGGCTCATCGGACCGAAGACTCGCGGCGGCCGGCGGCTCCTCGAGACGCAGGCGTACCTCGACTTCTTCGCCAGCGAGGCGCGGCGGTTCAGGGCCGAGTGGCGGCGCCGCAAGCCCGAGCTGATCGCGAGGGCCCGCCGCCGGTCGCGCTGAACGGCGGTTCAACGCGGTGTAGGCTCCGAGCCCGGAGGTGAGCCGGGTTGGGCGCGTACGAGATGTCGGAGCAGGACCGCGAGATCCAGGAGCGAGCTCGCCGGTTCGTCGACGAGGAGCTGATCCCGCACGAGGTCGAGGCCGAGATGAACGACGGCCGCCTCTCCGACGAGCTCCGCGAACACCACCACCGCCTGGCGATCGAGCTCGGCCTGTACGCGATGAACATGCCCGCGGAGCTCGGCGGCGGCGGGATGACGACGTTCCAGCAGGTGCTGGTCTCCGAGCAGATCGGGCGGGTGACCAACGCGCTCGGCTGGTGCGTGCACACGCCGGCCGCGTGGGCGCCGAAGGTGGTGAGCCCCGAGCAGCTCGAGCGGTGGATCGTGCCGACGATCCGCGGCGAGCGCCACGAGTGTTACGCCATCACCGAGGAGGGCGCCGGCTCGGACGTGGACGCCATCCAGGCGACGGCGCGCCGCGACGGCGACGACTACGTGCTCGACGGCGTGAAGTGGCACGTCACCTCGTTCAACACGGCCGACTACCTGTTCGTGCAGGCCAAGATCGCCGAGGGTCCGAACGCCGGCGCGCACGCCATGTTCTTCGTGGACAAGGACACGCCAGGGGTTCGGCTGGTGCGCGAGCCGAGGTACACCCACACGTACGCCGACTCGCACGCCATCGTGGCGTTCGAGGGGGCGCGGGTCCCGGCGGCGAACCTGATCGGCGACGAGGGCGACGGGCTCGACTTCACCTACGAGTGGTTCCGCTACGAGCGGCTGATGATCGCGGGCCGCTGCTGCGGCGCCGCGGAACGCCTCATCGAGGAGGCCACGGCGTTCGCGAAGCGCCGAGTGCAGTTCGGCAAGCCGATCATCGAGTTCCAGGCCATCCAGCACATGCTCGCCGACTCGACGACCGAGCTATGGGCGGCCCGGCTGATGACCTACGAGCTGGCGAAGGACATCGACCGTGGAGCCGACGTGAAGCTCCAGCACGCCCGATGTTCGATGGCCAAGCTCTATGCCAGCGAGATGGCCAACCGCGTGGCCGACCGGGCCGTGCAGATCTTCGGCGGCCGCGGCTACATGCGCGAGAATGTGGCCGAACGCTTCTACCGCGAGCTGCGGGTGGACCGGATCTGGGAGGGCACCTCAGAGATCCAGCGGAGCATCATCGGCGACCAGCTCGCCAAACGCGGCGTCCGTTTGCTCACGTCATGAGCGATCCCAAGGCCGAGCCGCTCAAGCTCGAGGCCGACTCCTGGGCCGAGTTCGAGGGCCTGTTGAGTCACATCCCCCGCGAGCGATGGGAGGAGCCGGGCGTGCTCGACGGCTGGACCCTGAAGGAGATGCTCTGGCACGTCGGTGGGTGGCTGCGCAAGTGCGCAGGGAACCTCGAGTCGTTCGCCGCGGGCGGCGAGGAGCAGGAGTCCGAGCTCACCACCGACGAGATCAACGCCCAGCTCGCTGCCGAGGCCCGTTCGATGGATCCCGACGCCGTCTGGTCCGCGGTGATCGAGGCTCGCGAGCTCGTCCGCCGCCGATTCGAGGAGCTCCCCGAGGTCGACGAGCGGGCCATCCAGGAGCTCGCCGACGAGACCTACGAGCACTACCCGGAGCACTTCCTGGACCTTCAAGCGTTCGGATGACCGCGACCTGGGAGGAGTTCGAGCGCCTCGCGCTCGCGGTCGGGGTGATCACCGAGGTCGAGGACTTCCCCGAGGCCCAGAACCCCGCGTACAAGCTGACGATCGACTTCGGCCCCCGCGGCGCGAGGCGTTCGAGCGCCCGGGCCACGCACTACGCGAGAGACGAGCTCCTCGGCCGCCAGGTCGTGTGCGTGCTCGGCTTCGAACCCAAACGCGTCGCCGGCTTCAAGAGCGAGGTGTTGGTCCTCGGGGCGTACTCAGACGAGCACGGCGTGGTTCTGCTGCGACCAGAGCGAGATGTCGAACCCGGATCCGCGATCGGCTAGCGGCCATGGCCCGATCGTGCTCCCATCAGGGCGCTGACAGTTCACCAACCGCGACCAGGAAGGGATCGACGACGCTCACCCCATCCACGTCCATCCCGTGCTGCAGGTCCTCGGTGAGCAGCACGTTGCAGCCGGCGATGGTTGCCGCCGCGACGATCAGGGAATCCCAGAACGACAGCGCGAATCGATCCTGGATCGACCAGACGGCCTCGAGGGCGCCTGTGTCGATCTGGACGGGTCGCCACGCCACGAGGTCCCGGACGTCCGCGCGTGCAGCTTCGGCCGACAGCCCAGGCTCGAGCTTCCGTGTGGTCGTGACGTAGTACTCCTGGAGCACCTGGATGCTGAGACGGCCTTCGCCCGTGCTCCAGAGATGTCGCATCCACTCGGCTGCCCGCTCGTGCTTGCGCTGGTCCGCCCGGTCCCTCGCGTACACGAGCACGCTGGTGTCAACGAAGACCGGCACGGTCGTGCAACTCGTCCCGTGAGGGGTAACGGCCGCCGCCCGAGAGGCTCAGGCCGGGCCGGGACAGGTATCGGCGCATCGCTCCCACGTAGGCGGCCTGGCCTCCCATGCGCTCGCGAAGGAGGTGGCGGATGAAGCTGGAAACGCTCATCTCCCTGCGAGCCGCCTCGATCCGAGCCCACCTCGCCGTTTCCTCGTCCAGGGTGACGGTGACGTTCTTCATGACACGAGTCTCGTGAAACACGAGGTCCGTGTCAACCGCGGTGCCGGAGCCTCCGCCACCCGGGGTCCGGCATCGTCCGCGCTCGAGGCGTTCATGTTCGTCGATGAGGCCGACCCGGATGCCGAGCGCGAAAGTCTCTTCAAGGCGATCGTCGGCTCATGCCTCAAGGCCCAGCTCACTTTCGGAGAAGCCGACGCGGCACAGCTCTGGCGACGGGTCGCCTACTACTGCAAGGACGCGGCCGAGAGCAACCATCATCCGAGGCTGATATGAGTCTGCGCTCGGCGCTGTACCGCGCGGCTCGGATGCTCGGCGACGTGAACGCCGTCAAGCGCGGGCGTGACCATGGTGCACGACGCGCGGCAGGTAGCGCATAATTGGCCGACACCATGTCTGCACAGGGAACCGTCACGCTACGAGATGTGACCGAAGCTGACCTCCCGGTGTTCTTCGAGTTCGAGCGGGATCCAGTCGCGAACGAGATGGCGGCGTTCCCGGCGCGGGACCGAGAAGCGTTCATGCAGCACTGGACGGCGAACATCTTGGGCAACGACACCGGGCGCAAACGGACGATCCTGCTCGACGGCGAGGTCGTGGGGAACATGCTGAGCTGGGAGCAGTCCGGAGACACGCTCGTCGGTTACTGGATCGGGCGCGAGTACTGGGGGAGGGGCGTCGCGACCCGCGCGCTCACGCTGTTCCTGACGGAGGTTGACACGCGCCCGCTCCACGCGCACGTCGTGAACCACAACATCGGCTCCATCCGGGTGCTCGAGAAGTGCGGGTTCCGCATCGTTGGCGAGGAGACGGTCGAGGAGTCGGGGGTGCGGATCGTCGAGGTCATCCTCCGCCTCGAGGCCGATCCCGCACGCGTCGTGACCTAGGAGGCGAACGACCACGCGGGCAAACCGCCGAGCACCAGGACCATCGCTTGGGCGAACCTCACGCGCGCCTGAGCATCGGGCCGACGTGCGCTCGTGCAGCTATCCGATCGTCGTGGCCGACCACGAGGTGGTGCCCGGTGCCAACCGGGCGCGCCTCACGCCGGCGCCCACTTTGGTGGACCGAAGGGCGAGCGAATCTGGGTCCTTCTGATCGAGCCATCACCACTCGCCGTTAGCCAACGTATCCAGCATGGATCGCCTCGAGGCCTACATCTTGGGAACGGTCGGCCTCCTGCTGGCTCTTGGATCGCTGCTTGGGCAGGTGCTGGCGTTGGCGGTCGGCCAGATGCGGTCCGCGATCCTGCTTACGGTCGGCGTCGTCCTCGGTGCGCTTCCGTACCGAGCCGGATACCGGTTGCTGTCTCGATAGCCGATCTGTGCCGGCTCGCGCACGGCCCACTCTATGCTGATGCGGGTTCGAGCTCGAAGCCGAGCTCGTGGGCGGCGACTTCCATGCAGGTGCGGAACATCCGCTCGGGGGTCACCGTCGAGTCGTTCAGCACCACCTGGATCGCCAGGCCGTCGATCAGGCTGGCGATCCGCAGGGCGAGCTCGTCGGCGTCGGTGTCCGAAGAGAACTCTCCCGAGGACACGCCGGAGCGGATGATGTCGGCGAGCTGGGCGCGCCAGCGTTCGTCGAGGATCTCGCGGTCCTTTGCCATGTCGGCGTCGCGGAGCGCGCGGACCCAGACCTCGATCCACAGCGCCCACTCGTCCAGGCGGCCGTATTCCGGCAGCAGCCCGGGGACCGAGAGCTCGACCAGGCGCCGGAGCCGATCACGCGCCGTCGCCATCCGCCGGGTCTCGCGCGAGGTGCGGAGGTAGAACTGGTCGTTCGCGAACGTCAGGGCCTCGGCCAGGAGCCGGTCCTTCGAGTCGAAGTAGTACAGGATCAGCCCAGGCGACACGCCCGCCTGCTCGGCGATGTCGGAGATGCGCGTCTCGGCCAGGCCGCGTTCGGTGATGACGCGGGCGGCCGCGTCGAGGATCTCCCGGTGACGGTCCTTCGTGGCCTTCGCGTTCCCGGTCGCCAAACGATCCTCCGCGATTGAACGGCGTCCAATGTTGCCGCCCGGCCGGCCGAGCGCCGGAAACGGCAGGTCAGCGCACTCTACCCCGGTGACCAGGGCTGTCAAACGGCCCACCGCGAGTCCCCGAGCTTGACCCGCCGTTCAATCGCGTGGAAGGATGCCGCGTCAACCGACGGCATGGGAGAGGCGCACGGTCATGGCCAACGTCTACGACGCGATCGTCATCGGGGGCGGACACAACGGGCTGATCAGCGCGGGGTTCTTCG
>DASUTU010000169.1:0-6617 GCA_036374435.1 Actinomycetota bacterium
GTCACCCGCCCCTTGATCGATGCCGTCGAGGCGAGGGGGATCCGAGCGCGGACCGTGCTCGACCTCGGCTGCGGCGTTGGCGATCTCGCGCTCGAGCTCGTGGACCGGGGCGCCGCGAGCGGACGGGGGTTCGACCTGTCCCCCCGCTCCATCGAGGCGGCTCGAGCCCTGGCGGCAGAACGCGGGCTGGCGGACCGGGTCACCTTCGACGTGGGCGACGCCTCCAAGGCGGACCTCCCTCCCGCGGACGTGGTCCTCCTGAACCGCGCGATCTGCTGCTATCCGGACGTCGAGGGCCTGCTCGAGCGCTCCCTCGGGGCCGCGCGCTCGGTCTACGCGTTCACGATCCCGCGCTCGTCGGGGCTCGTCGGCACGATGGCACGGCTCCAGGCCCGGCTCGGCAACTGGTGGACGAGGCGGCGCCCGGCGAAATTCGGTGACTTCCAGGCGTTCGTGCACGATGTCGACGCCGTGGACGCGCGGGTTCGGGAGGCCGGGTTCACGCCCGTGCACGCCCAGCACCTGTGGTTCGCGTGGCTCCTGAGGGTCTACGAACGGGCAGCGGGGGTGCCGGGGGCTCAAGAAGTGAGCGCGGACGCGCGAACGTAGCCCCCCGCTGGCAAGAGCGTGAACTCCCAGGAGCGCGAGACCGGTTCGAACCCGAGCCGCCGGTAGAGGTCTTTGGGCCAGTCACGCTCGTCCGCCCGCAGGAACACGAGGTCGCAGCCGCGGGCCCTGGCCGCGGCCGCCGCCGAGAGCACCACGGCGCTGGCCACCCCCCGGCCCCGGAACTCCTCGAGCGTGTCCACGCTCTCGACCTGCGCCACGCCTCGCATGACGTAGAGCTCGCAGACGCCGGCCGGTCGCCCGTCCGCTTCGGCCAGGAAGAACGTCGCGCCGACGGCGCGTTCGAGCACCCCCCGGAACTCGGCCAGCTGGGCCACCACCTCCTCGTCGCCGCCGTACGGCTCGCGGCGCAGGATCTCCTCGAGGATCGGCCGGGCTTCGGCGAACCCCACCTCGCGCACCTCGACCCGCGGACGCGGCTCGGGGTCCCGGACCCACCCCATGGCCACCAGGTGTTCGGCGGACCAGCCGAGGTTCAGGAACCCCGTAGCCACCCGCTGCCCGTGCTCACCTTCGTCGAGGTGGATCTTGCGGTGCTCGAGCCCATGCTCGCCGAGCGCGCGGTCGGCGTCGGCGGCGAGCGAGTCCGCCTCGACGCCGTCGAGCGGCCGCTCCACCCACACGAAGTTGGAGTCGTAGCGTCGCGGGAACGAGTCGTTGAGGAACGCCGAGCCGAACGCCGTCGGCTCCACGCGCGTGGCGCAGCGGCGTTCGAGCTCCCAGCCGAACGCGCGGATGCGCTCCCCGTCGCCGGTCATCGGGCTCGGCGGAAGAGCTCGCGAACCTCCGCCTCCGAGAGCTCGTGGAGCTCCACCCCGCGCTCGGCGAGCAGCTCCGTGAACCGCCCGTACCGCTCGGCGAAGCCGCGCACGGTACGCCGCAACGCGCTCTCGGCGTCCACGCCGAGCCGGCGTGCCACCGCAACGGTGGCGAACAGGACGTCGCCGATCTCCTGCTCGGCGTTGTCCCGGTCGGCGAGGGCCTCCTGGTGTTGGCCCACCGTTTCGCTGCTCGAGGCCTCGAGCTCCGCGACCTCTTCCTTCAGGGCCTCGAGCGCCGAGTCCATCGACCGCCACTCGAAGCCCCGGCCGCCCGCCCGACGCTGGACCTTGGCGGCGCGGGCGAGCGCCGGCAGGGTCTCGGGGATGTCGTCCTCGAGCGCCTTCTCCCCCTTCTCGAGGTCCTTGATCCGCTCCCAGTTCGCGAGCACCTCGTCGGCTCCGGACACCTCGACCTCGCCGAACACATGGGGATGGCGCCGGATCAGCTTGCGAACGATCCCTTCGGCGACGTCGTCGACGTCCCACGCCCCGTCGTCGGCGGCCATCTGAGCATGGAACACCACCTGCAGCAGCACATCGCCGAGCTCCTCCTTCAGCAGCTCGCGATCGCCGGCGTCGATCGCGTCGAGCGCCTCGTGAGTCTCCTCGAGGAGATGCCGAGCCAGCGACCGGTGGTCCTGCTCCCGGTCCCACGGGCACCCGCCCGGTCCTCGAAGCCGCGCCATGACGCGGACCAGGTCGAGCAGGCGCTCGCCGCCCCGCGACGCCGGGACGGGCCCGCGCGGGACGTGGTCGAGGGGGTCGTCGGTCACGGAGCCGGCGCCGTGGCCCCGGTGGGTCCCGTCGCCCCGGCCGAGGGGTCATCCTCGCCCTCGTCGCCGGTGCTCCGAACCGCCAGGACCTCGCCGGTCTCGAGGTCCAGCCGTCCGTACCGCGGGTTCACGTCGATGCCGATCTCGTCGTACCGCTCACGCAGCCACTCCTCGAACACCCGCGGTCCCTCCTGCGCCGAGATCTGCTCGCGGACGTCCTCGAACGGCGCCAGGTCGCGCCGGACGAGCTGGAGGACGTGGAACCCGAACTGCGTCTGGACGATGCCCGAGATCTCGCCCGGCTGGAGCGCCAGGGCCGCGGCGACGAAGTCCGGGTCGAACCGCTCCAGGAACTGCGCCTCCGAGAACGTGCCGAGGCCCCCGCCCTGCGCGGCCGATCCGGGATCGGCCGACCGCTCCTCGGCCAGCCGCGCGAAGTTGCGCGTGGTGACCTCGGCCGAGACCTCCCGCGCCTCCTCACGCGTCTCGAGAAGGATGTGCCGGACCTCGACCGTGGTGAACTGCGGTTTGGACTCCTCGTAGATGGCCTCGAGCTCGTCGTCGCCCAGGCGTTCCGCCGCGACCGCGGCCTGGACCACGTTCAGCAGCAGCAACCGCTCGGCGAGCGCCTCGACGTCGGGGAGGGTGACTCCCGCGTCATCGAGCTGGCGTTGCAGCTCCTCCTGGCCGAGGTTCGTCTCCAGCTGGCCGATCGCGGTCTCGACGTCGGCCGGATCCACGGAGAGGTCGTTCACCGTCGCGTATTCCCTGACGATCTCCTCTCGGATGTCGTTGGTGAGCACGATTCGCGCGCACGCCGCGTCCTGACTCTCGCCGTCGGTGGGAGTTCCACACGGCGCGCCGTTCAGGCCGAAGAGGAACCGAAACGCCGCGAGATCCGACTCCACCTGCTCGTGGGTGATCTCCGCCGTCCCCACCTTCGCGGCCCGGTCGGCCCCCGAACACGAGGCGAGCGCGACGACGGCGAGCAGCGCGAAGAAACGGAGGAGGGGTCGGGTCACCCGGCCATCCTAACAACGTCGCCATCGGCCCCCGCCGCCCGGAGGGCTACGTTCGCGCGTTCGCGCTTTCTTCTTGAGCCCCCCGGACCCCCGCCGCCCGACGAAGCTGCGACTCGACCCACCCGGGCAGCTCGGCGCCGAATACGCGGTCCGGGTCGAGGTTCAACGTCCTCGTCGTGCCGTGGTACGTGGCCCCGCGGACGCGGGTACCCAGGTCCACCTCGAGCGAGGGCGGGAGCACCAGCGGGCGGATCCGGACCTGCTGCCGGTACGTCGAGATCTCCTCGACGCCCAGGGCCCGGCACGTCACGCGCAGCGACGCCACGCCGAACAACGTCTCGACCTCGTCGGGGAGCCGGCCGTAGCGGTCGATGGTCTCCTCGCGGATCTCGGCCAGGCGATCGTGATCGCCGACCGAGCCGATCCGACGGTACAGGTCCAGGCGCAGCGCCTCCTGGGCCACCCATCCGGGCGGGACGAACGCCTTGACGGGCAGGTCGATCCGGATCTCCTTCTCCTCGGGCAGCGCCTCGCCCTGCATCTCGGCCACCGACTCCTGGAGCAGGCGGGCATACGCGTCGAAGCCGACCGCCGCGATGTGGCCGTGTTGTTCGGCCCCGAGCACGTTGCCGGCCCCCCGGATCTCCAGGTCCCGCAGCGCGATCTGGAAGCCGCTTCCCAGCGCCTGGTGCCGGCTGATCGTGGTCAGGCGTTCGTGCGCCTCTTCGGTGAGCTCGCGGGTGGGCGGGAAGAAGAAGTACGCGAAGGCGCGTTCGGTGGAGCGGCCCACCCGCCCGCGCAGCTGGTACATCTGCGCCAGCCCGAGCGCGTGCGCCGAGTCCACGACGAGCGTGTTGGCGTTCGGCACGTCGAGGCCGGACTCGATGATCACGGTGCACACGAGCACGTCCGCCTCGCGGTCCCAGAACCGCAACATCCGCTGCTCGAGCAGGTCCTCGTCCATCTGGCCGTGCGCCACCACGACCCGCGCCTCGGGAACCTGCTCCTGGAGCCACGCCGCCTGGCGCTCGATCGTGCCCACCCGGTTGTGAACCCAGAACACCTGTCCCTCGCGCAGCAGCTCCCGTCGCACCGCGCCCACGGCGAGGCCCTGGTCGTACTGGCCGACGTAGGTGGAGACCGGCTGACGGTCCTCCGGAGGCGTGTCGACCGTCGAGAGGTCGCGGATGCCGGTGAGGGCCATCTCGAGCGTGCGCGGGATCGGCGTCGCCGTCATCGTCATCACGTCCACCTGGGCCCGGAGCTTCTTGAGACGCTCCTTGTGGGTGACGCCGAACCGCTGCTCCTCGTCGATGACGACCAGGCCGAGGTCCTTGAACCGGACGTCTCGCGAGAGCAGTCGGTGGGTCCCGATCACGACGTCGACCGCGCCGCGAGCGAGGTCCTCGACGATCCGGTCCTGTTCCGAGCGCGGGACGAACCGCGAGAGCATCGCCACCTTCACGGGGAACGGCGCGAACCGCTCGGAGAAGGTGATGAAGTGCTGCTCGGCCAGCAGGGTGGTCGGCACCAGGACGGCCACCTGTTTGCCGTCCATCACGGCCTTGAACGTGGCGCGCACCGCGATCTCGGTCTTGCCGAATCCGACGTCGCCGCAGATGAGGCGGTCCATCGGCTTGGGGCGCTCCATGTCCGCTTTGACCTCTACGATCGCGGTGAGCTGGTCGCCGGTCTCGGCGTGCGGGAAGGCGTCCTCGAGCTCGAGCTGCCACGGCGTGTCCGGGCCGAACGCGTGACCCTCCACGGACATGCGGACCGAATACAGACGGACGAGCTCGCCGGCCATGTCCCGCACGGCCCGCTTGACCCGCCGCGTGGTCCGAGCCCAGTCGCCCGAGCCCAGCCGGGAGAGCCGCGGCACCTCCCCGCCGACGTAGCGAGCCACCATGCCGACGGCGTCGGTGGGGACGCTGAGCCGGTCGCCCTGCGCGTAGTCCAGCACCATGTAGTCGCGCTCGGCGTCGCCGATCGCGCGGCGCTGGATCCCCGCGTATCGGCCGACGCCGTGGATGCGGTGCACCGCGTAGTCGCCGGGCTCGAGCTCCTCGGCGATGGCGTCCCGCCGTCGGGTCGTGAACCGGGGCGCCGTCCGCGTGTGGCGGCGGACCCCGAACAGGTCCTCCTCGGTCGCGACGGCCAGGCGCCCGGCGGCGAACACGAACCCCGATGCCAACGGGGCCTCAAGCGCGTCCGAGGCCGCGGCGCCGACGACCTCCCTTGCGCGTTCGAGCGAGCCGTGCCCGCCGGCGGTGATCACCACGTGGTACCCGCGGGCGCGAAGGTCCTCGGCCCGCTGGGCCAGCTCGGCCGGGTTGCCCTGGGCGCTCCCCCAGTGCGTGAGGCCGAGGTCGATGCCTTCCGTGAACTCGGTCAGGTGCAGGGTGGTTCGCGATCCCAGCGCCTCGTCGAGCGGGAGCAGCGCCGGCGGCCCGGGCCACCGCGTGGCCTCGGCCAGCGTGGCCGCCTCCTCGAAGGCCTGTCGAGCGCGATCGGCGGTGCGGCGGGCCTGCGTCGTCACGACCCACGCGCCGGGGGGCAGCAACTCGGCCGGCGTGGGCAGCTCGTCGAACAGCAGCGGGGCGAACGACTCCATCCCTTCGACGGTCAGCCCGTCCGCGATCCGTTGGAGCCCGTCGGCGAACCGGTCCCGGTGGCTCGGAGCGAGCGCGGCGGCGCGGCGCCGGATCTCGTCGTCGAGGATGAGCTCGCGGACCGGCGGCACCTCGACCATCCGGACCGCTCCGGACGAAAGCTGGGTCGCGGCGGCGAACTCGCGGATGGACTCGATCTCGTCGCCCCAATACTCCAGGCGCACCGGGCGCCGGGCCGTGCCGGGGAACACGTCGAGCACGCCCCCGCGAACCGCGAACTCCCCGCGGTGCTCGACGACGTCCGACCGCGCGTACCCGAGCTCGACGAGACGCTCGGCGAGCTCGTCCGGCGCGAGCTCGACCCCGGCCACGAGCTGGAGCGGCCGCACACGCCCCAGGGTGGGCACCAGCCGCTGCATCGCTGCGAGCCCGGTGGTGACGAGCACGAACGGCCCGCCGGCCTCGCGCAGTCGATGCACGGCGTCGGCCCGGTGGGCGGCGACCTCGGGCGACGGGCTGATCCCCTCGTACGGGAGCGCCTCCCAGGGCGCGAGGTAGGCGGTGCGCTCCGGCCCCAGCCAGGTCTCGGCGCCGCGGACGAGCCGCTCGGCCTCCTGGCGCCCGGCCGCGACCGCCAGCACCGGCGACTCCAGGGCCCGGGCCAGAGCCGAGACCACGACGTCCTCCCCGGCGTCGGCGCGGGCCAACACGGGCCGGGCGCGTTCGGTCAGCAGACGCTCGAAGGCGTCCGAGCCGATCACC
>DASUTU010000170.1:0-6292 GCA_036374435.1 Actinomycetota bacterium
GCCCGAGCGCGACCTGACGCCGGAGGAGCTTCGCGAGGCCATCGAGTCCTCGCTGCGCGACTTCAAAGAAGGGGACATCGTCGACGGGGAGGTCGTGAAGATCGACCGCGACGAGGTCCTGCTGGACATCGGCTACAAGTCCGAGGGGGTCATCCCCGCCAAAGAGCTGTCGATCCGCCACGACGTCGACCCCAACGAGGTCGTCAAGACGGGCGACCACGTCGAGGCCCTGGTCCTCCAGAAGGAGGACAAGGAGGGCCGCCTGATCCTGTCGAAGAAACGGGCGCAATACGAGCGCGCCTGGGGACGGATCGAAGAGGTGATGCAGTCCGGCGGCACGATCAAGGGCCCGGTGATCGAGGTCGTCAAGGGCGGCCTGATCCTGGACATCGGCCTGCGCGGGTTCCTCCCGGCATCGCTGGTGGACCTGCGCCGCGTCCGCGACCTCCACCCCTTCGTCGGAACGGAGCTCGAGGCCAAGATCATCGAGCTCGACCGCAACCGCAACAACGTCGTGCTCTCGCGCCGGGCGTTCCTCGAGGAGTCGCAGAGCGAGGGGCGCAAGAAGTTCCTCGAGTCCCTCCAGAAGGGCGAGCGCCGCAAGGGAACGGTCTCCTCGATCGTGAACTTCGGCGCGTTCGTGGACCTCGGCGGGGTGGACGGTCTCGTCCACGTGTCCGAGCTCTCCTGGAAACACGTGGACCACCCCAGCGAGATCGTCCAGGTCGGCCAGGAGGTCGAGGTCGAGGTGCTCGACGTGGATCTCGAACGCGAGCGGGTCTCGCTGAGCCTGAAGGCCACCCAGGAGGACCCCTGGAAGGAGTTCGAGCGCAAATATTCGGCCGGCGAGATCATCGACGGCCAGGTCACCAAGCTCGTGCCGTTCGGCGCGTTCGTCCGGGTGGCCCAGGGGATCGAAGGCCTGGTCCACATCTCCGAGATCAGCGACCAGCACATCGAGTCGCCCGAGTCCGTGCTCTCGGCCGGGGATCAGGTACGCGTCAAGGTGATCGAGGTGGACGTGCCGCGACGCCGCATCAGCCTCTCGATGCGCCAGGTGGGTGGCGCGCTTCCCACGCCGAAGGAGACCGAGATCGAGGAGGAGGAGGCGCCTGCGAGGGAGGCCGTCGGGGCCGCGGCTCCAGCCTCCACAGCGCAGCGCGACCACGAACCCGCCGAGGCCGCTCCGGCGGAGGTCGGAACCGCGGGGGGCGCAGAGTCGGCTTCCGCCGCGACCCCGACGGCCGGCACGGCCGCGGCTTCCGCCGAGGCCCCCTCGGCCGACGCCGTGAGAGTCCGGCCCGTGGCCGCGCCCGCCGAGGCAGCGCCGGCCGAGGAGACCGAGGCAGCTGCGGAGACCGAGGCTGCTGCGGAGGCCGCGCCGGTCGAGGAGACCGAGGCTGCTGCGGAGGCGCCGGCCGAGGAGGCCGAGGGCGAGGGGGCGGGGGAGGACATTTCGCTGGAGGCGATCCTCGAGGACCTGAAGCGGCGCGAGGGGCGGTCGGAGTAGCTCCGTGTTGCTCGTCGGGTTGACCGGCGGGATCGGTTCGGGCAAGACCACGGTCGCCGGCATGCTCAAGGAGCGGGGCGCGGTGGTCTTCGACGCCGACGTGCTGGCGCGGGAGGCCGTCGAGCCCGGAACGCCGGGACACGAGGCGGTGGTCGGTCGGTTCGGCGCGGACGTGCTGGCGCTCGGTGGGGACGTGGACCGGGAGGCGCTTGCCGCGATCGTGTTCGCCGACCCGGCCGCGCGTCGAGACCTCGAGGCCATCGTGCACCCCGAGGTGCGGCGCCTGTTCGCCGAGGCGGCGGAGGCCTATCAGGACACCGATCGAGTGGTCGTGTTGAGCGCGCCGCTCCTGGTGGAGACGGGGATGCACACCGCGTTCGAGGTGCTCGTGGTGGTCTCCGCCGGCGTCGAGCGCCAGGTCGAGCGGCTCCTTCGCGAACGCGGCATGTCCGAGGAGCAGGTCCGGGCCCGGATCGCGGCGCAGGCCCCGCTCGAGGACAAGGCGGCCGTCGCCGACGTGGTCGTGGACAACGACGGGTCGATCGAGGACCTCGAGACGCAGGTCGACCGGCTGTGGACCGACCTACGATCCCGGGCGGCCGCCTCCGCGCGTTGATCCGCTCGCGGGCGGGCCGCGCGTCGCGATGGCTATCCTGACGCCGATGCCGTACGCGGCCGTCTTCTTCGACGCCGGGGAGACGCTCGTCCACCCCCACCCGACGTTCCCGGACCTGTTCGCCGAGATCCTGCGCCGGGAGGGCCACGACATCGACCCCGAGACGATCCACGCGCGGATCCATGTCGTGTCCGACCGGTTCCGAGCGGCGGCCGAAACCAACGAGTTGTGGACGACCTCGCCGGAGAGATCCAAGCGGTTCTGGCACGAGGTCTACGCCATCTTCCTCCGGGAGCTGGGGGTCTCGGACGGCGACGGTCTGATCGACCGCATCTACCTCGAGTTCACGGACCTGGCGAACTACGCGCTCTTCGAAGACGTTCGCCCGGTCCTCCACGTCCTTCGCGACGCCGGCTTCCGCCTGGGCGTCGTCTCGAACTTCGAAGAGTGGTTGGAGCGGCTGCTGGAGCGGCTCGGCGTTCGGTCCTTCTTCGACGTGCGGGTGATCTCCGGAGTGGAGGGCCTGGAGAAGCCGGACCCTCGGATCTTCCGTCTGGCCATGGAGCGGGCGGGCGTCGAGCCGGCGGCGTCGGTCTACGTGGGGGACAACCCCGAGTTCGACGTCGATCCCGCGCTCGCCCTCGGGATGTACCCGGTGCTGATCGACCGCCGGGACCGGTACCCGGACGTCGCGGTGCCGAGGATCGCCACGCTGGCCGAGCTCCCACGCGTGATCGGCGTCCCGCCCAACGGAGCCCGTGATGGATGAGGACCGCGTCTATACGGTCGAGGAGGCCGACGCGATGCTCGAGGAGCTCCGCGGGCGGCTGCCCAGGATCCGCGAGGCCCGTCAGGTCATGCTCCGACACGCCGAGCTGGTGAAGGAGCGGGTGGTGGCCGACGGCGGCGGGGCATCCGGCGGCCGTGAGTACTGGGAGGCCCAGGACACGCTTCGGGCGGAGATCGAGCGGCTGGCCGAGGAGAACATCGTGCTGCGCGACCCCGAGACCGGCCTGCTCGACTTCCCCGGCGAACGCGACGGCCGGCGGGTGTGGTTGTGCTGGCGGCTCGGGGAGGACCGGGTCGGCCACTGGCACGAGCTCGACTCGGGGTTCGTCGGGCGGAAGCCCCTGTGACCGATCCTGCCTCCAGGAAACCGCGCGGCCGGGCGGTCGTGATGGGGGCGGGCGCCGGCTCGCCGCCCCCGGGCGTCGAGCTCGCCGCGGAGGTGGTCGAGCTCGCGTTCGCCGAGACGGCGGACGAGATGGCGACGGCCCTGCCCGGGGCTGACGTGGTGTTCGCCTGGCGACCGCGCTCCGGGCTGCTCGAGCCGGTGTGGGAACACGCCGGGGACCTCCGATGGATCCAGTCGGCGTCGGCGGGCGTGGAGGACCTCCTGTTCCCGAGGCTCGTCGAGAGTGAGGTCGTCTTGACGAACGCCCGCGGGGTGTTCGACGACGCCATGGCCGAATACGTGGCCGGCCTGCTGCTCCTCATGGCGAAGGGGCTCCCACAGGTGCTCGAGCGCCGAGCGCGGAGGGAGTGGCGCCACCACGACGCCGAGATGTTGGCCGGCCGCAAGGTCCTGGTCGTCGGGGTGGGATCGATCGGGCGAGCCATCGGGCGCACCCTCCGGAACCTCGGGATGACGGTTCGCGGCGTGGGGACGACCGCCCGCGGGAACGACGACGTCTTCCGCGCCGTGCTGGGAATCGACGAACTCGCCGACGGCTGCGCCTGGGCCGACGTGGTCGTCGACGTCCTCCCCGCCACCGCCGCGACGACCCACGCGTTCGACGCCGCGATCTTCGAGGCCATGGGACCGTCGACGCGGTTCGTCAACGTCGGTCGGGGGACGACGGTGGACGAGGAGGCGCTGGTGGACGCCCTGCGGGAGGGGCGGATGGCGGCCGCCGCGCTCGACGTGTTCGAACACGAACCGTTGCCGGCGGACAGCCCTCTGTGGGGGATGCCGAACGTGATCGTGTCGCCGCACATGTCGGCGAACTTCGCCGGCTGGCGCGAGGCCCTCGTGGAGCTGTTCGTCGAGAACCTGGAGCGATACTTGACCGGCCGGCCGCTCAAGAACGTGGTGGACAAGCGGCGGGGCTACGTCCCGGCGTGAGCGTCATCGAGGTTCGGGGTCTCCGGAAGCGGTACGGGGACGTCGAGGCCGTCCGCGGGATCGAGCTCTCGGTGGAGGCCGGGGAGGTGTTCGCGCTCCTCGGCCCGAACGGCGCCGGCAAGACCACGGTGGTCGAGATCCTCGAGGGATACCGGCACCGAACCTCGGGGGAGACCTCGGTGTTGGGACGGGACCCCGCCGCCTTCGATCGCTCGACGCGCGAGCGCATCGGCATCGTCCTCCAGTCCACCGGCGTGGATCCCTTCCTCACTGTGCGGGAGACGGTGGAGCTCTACGCCGGCTATTACCCCCAGCCGCGAGAGATCGACGAGGTGATCGAGATCGTGGGACTCGTCGAGAAACGGGACACTCGCGTGGCGCGGCTGTCCGGGGGACAGCAGCGGCGACTGGACGTGGCGGTGGCGCTGGCGGGCGACCCGGAGCTGCTGTTCCTGGACGAGCCGACCACCGGATTCGATCCCGGGGCCCGGCGGAACGCCTGGCAGATCGTTCGGAACCTGGTCGACCTGGGGAAGACCGTGTTCCTCACGACTCACTACATGGACGAGGCCCAGGCGCTGGCGAACCGGGTTGCGGTCATCTCCCGGGGCGAGGTCGTGGCGGAGGGCCCGCCGTCCACGTTGGCCGGACGGCACCTCTCGGAGACGACCATCCGGTTCGGTCTCCCCGCGGGCGCAGGCTCGTTGCCGGAGTCGCTCGGCGTCATCCGAGAGCGCGATGGTTTCGTCGAGCTCATTGCCCCCGACCCCGTCAGGACTCTCCACGAGCTCACCGGATGGGCGCTGGCTCGGGGGCTGGCGCTCGAGGGGCTCGAGGTGGCCCGGCCGACCCTCGAGGACGTGTACCTCGAGCTCACCGCCACCGAGGAGGGCGAGCCGTGAACGACCTCCGGCTGACCGCCCGGCAGGTGCGGTTCACCAACACGGCGTTCTGGCGCAATCCGGCCTCGGCGTTCTTCACGTTCGTCTTCCCGCTCCTGTTCCTCGTGGTGTTCACGGCGCTCCTCGGAAGTGGCCGCCTCGAGGTCGCGCCCGGCCTGTTCATCGAGCAGGACCGGTACTACGTCGCCGCGATGGGTGCGTTCGGCCTGGTCTCGGCGACGTACACGAACCTGGCGATGTCCGTGACGTTCAGCCGCGATGCCGGCGTGCTGAAGCGGATACGGGGCACGCCCATCCCGGGATGGGTCTACCTGACCGGCCGGGTGCTCCATGCCATGGGCATCGCTCTGCTCCTCGTGGCGATCACGGCAGCGTTCGGGGCCGCCGTCTACGGTGCCGACCTGCCCACGGGCCTGCGGCTCGGCCAGTTCTTCTCGACGGTGGTCGTGGGAGGGGCGGCGTTCTCGGCGTTGGGTCTGGCGACCACGTCGCTGGTCCCGAACGCCCACGCGGCGCCGGCGGTGGTCAACGCGATCGTCCTGCCGCTGTTGTTCCTGTCCGGGATCTTCATCCCGCTCGAGGCGAGCTCGCCGCACTGGATCGTCATCGTCGGCGACCTCTTTCCCGTCAAGCCGTTCGCCGAGGCCGTTCGGGCATCGTTCTACGGCCCGCCGTTCGCCTTCGTGTGGTCGGATCTCGCCGTCGTCGCCGGGTGGGGGGTCGCCGGACTCCTGCTCGCGGTCCGGTTCTTCTCGTGGGAGCCGCGCCGCTGAAACCGTTGCGGCGGCCTCCTTCGAACGAAAAGGCGTGTGCTAGGCTCCGCGAACGCGGCCGGGGAACCGCGTTTCGCCGTCGTGAACGAGGGGGATCCGAGATGCGCAAGCTGCTGGCCGTCGTCTTCGCGAGCGGGCTCCTGCTCGCCGCGTGCGCCGAAGACGATCCGACGATCGGCGACGACACCGCCCCGACCGGCGCCACCGGGGAGACCGCCACCGGTCCGACCGGGGCCACCGGCGAGACCGCGGGCGTCGCCACGGCCGCCGACTGCGCGACGGCCAACGAGGCCGCGTTCAAGACCGCCGGGACGCTCACGGTCGGGACCGGCAACCCGGCCTTCCCGCCGTGGTGGGAGGGCGGCA
>DASUTU010000171.1:0-16271 GCA_036374435.1 Actinomycetota bacterium
GCCGCAGTGGCACTCCCAGTCCCGCGTCGGACCGAAGATCCGCTCGCAGAACAGGCCGTCCTTCTCCGGCTTCAGCGTCCGGTAGTTGATCGTCTCCGGCTTCTTCACCTCGCCGTTGGACCAGGCGCGGATCTGGTCCGCCTGCGCCAGGCCGATCCGGAGCTCGTCGAAGTAGTTCACGTCCAGCACGTAGCTGTCGCCTCCTCAGCGTTCGTCGCCGTCGATGCGGTCAACGTCGTGTGGCCCGACCCGAGCCCGCTCAATCGAAGTCCGCCCCCGCCGGCTCGCGGCGGACCTTCGAGCGCGTGACCTCGACACCACAGCGCTCGCAGATGATGCCCTTGAACCGGACGCGCTTGTACTTGCCGCAGTGGCACTCCCAGTCCCGCGTCGGACCGAAGATCCGCTCGCAGAACAGGCCGTCCTTCTCCGGCTTCAGCGTCCGGTAGTTGATCGTCTCGGGCTTCTTGACCTCACCGTTGGACCAGGCCCGGATCTGGTCGGCCGTGGCCAGACCGATCCGGATCTCGTCGAAGTAGTTCACGTCAAGCACGTAGCAGGCCTCCTCGCCGACCTCGTTCGACCCCCGCCATCAGGTTCAACGCTTCCGGCTTCCCGTTTGGTCCCGCACCCTGGACCCCCGTCAATCGAAGTCCGCCCCCGCCGGCTCCCGGCGCGACAGGTCGATGCCGAGCTCCTCGGCCGCCCGGAAGACGTCCTCGTCGGTCTCCTTGAGCTCGATCTCCTCGCCCTCGGCCGAGCGGACCTCGACGTTCAGGCACAGGGACTGCATCTCCTTGATCAGGACCTTGAAGGACTCCGGGATGCCGGGCTCCGGGATGTTCTCGCCCTTCACGATGGCCTCGTAGACCTTCACCCGGCCCAGCACGTCATCCGACTTGATGGTCAGCAGCTCCTGCAGGGCGTAGGCGGCGCCGTAGGCCTCGAGCGCCCACACCTCCATCTCTCCGAACCGCTGGCCGCCGAACTGCGCCTTCCCGCCGAGCGGCTGCTGGGTGATCATCGAGTAGGGCCCCGTGGACCGCGCGTGGATCTTGTCGTCCACCAGGTGCAGCAGCTTCAGGATGTAGGCCACGCCCACGGTGACGGGCTCCTCGTACGGTTCGCCGTTCCGGCCGTCGAACAGCGTGGCCTTGCCGACCTCGTCCACCAGACGGACGCCGTCCTTGTTGGGATGCGCGCCTCGGATGGCATCGAGGATCTCGTTCTCGCGGGCCCCGTCGAACACCGGGGTCGACACGTACACCGGAGCCTCGTGCTCCTGGCCGTCCATCCGGAATCCGACGAGCCCGGCCCACCCGAGGTGCGCCTCGAGCACCTGCCCGAGGTTCATCCGGGACGGGACGCCCAGCGGGTTCAGGATGATGTCGACGGGGGTGCCGTCGGCCATGAACGGCATGTCCTCCTCCGGGAGGATCGTCGAGATCACCCCCTTGTTCCCGTGGCGGCCGGCCAGCTTGTCGCCGTCGGAGATCTTCCGCTTCTGGGCCACGTACACGCGCACGAGCTGGTTCACCCCCGGCGGCAGCTCGTCGCCCTCCTCGCGAGTGAACACCCGGACTCCGATGACCTTGCCGCTCTCGCCGTGCGGGACCTTGAGCGAGGTGTCGCGGACCTCCCGCGCCTTTTCGCCGAAGATCGCCCGCAGGAGCCGCTCCTCGGGCGTGAGCTCGGTCTCGCCCTTGGGAGTCACCTTGCCGACGAGGTAGTCGCCGGTGTTGACCTCGGCACCGATCCGGACGATCCCCCGCTCGTCGAGGTCCTTCAGGATCTCCTCGGAGACGTTGGGGATGTCGCGGGTGATCTCCTCGGCGCCGAGCTTCGTGTCCCGGGCGTCCACCTCGTGCTCCTCGATGTGGATCGAGGTGAGGACGTCGTCTTTGACCAGGCGCTCGGAGATGATGATGGCGTCCTCGTAGTTGTGTCCCTCCCAGGGCATGAACGCCACGATCAGGTTCCGACCGAGGGCGAGCTCGCCCGCCTCCGTGGAGGGCCCGTCCGCGATGACCTGGCTCTTCACGACCTTGTCGCCGGCCTCGACGATCGGCTTCTGGTTCATCGAGGTGCCCTGGTTGGACCGGCGGAACTTCTCGAGCACGTAGGTCCGGAGCTCGCCGCTGCGCTCGCGCACCACGATCTCATCCGCCGAGACGTCCTCGACCACTCCGGTCTCCTCGGCCAGCACCACGTCGCCGGCGTCCACTGCGGCCCGGAACTCCACCCCGGTGCCGACGATCGGAGCCTCCGAACGGAGCAGCGGCACGGCCTGGCGCTGCATGTTCGCGCCCATCAACGCCCGGTTGGCGTCGTCGTGCTCCAGGAAGGGGATCAGCGCGGCCGCGACCGAGATGATCTGCTTGGGCGAAACGTCCATGTAGTCGATCTCGCTCGGAGGAACCTGTTCGACCTCGCCACCCTTGCGCCGCACCAGGACCTCGGCGTTCTGGAACTTGCCGTCCGCGGTCAGCGGCGCGTTGGCCTGGGCGATGACGTGCTGGTCCTCTTCGTCCGCAGACAGGTAGTCGATCTTGTCCGTGACCTTGCCGTTGACCACGCGCCGGTAGGGCGTCTCGATGAAGCCGAACGGGTTGATGCGGCCGTAGGTCGAGAGGGAGCCCATCAGGCCGATGTTCGGCCCCTCCGGCGTCTCGATCGGGCACATCCGCCCGTAGTGGCTCGGGTGCACGTCCCGGACCTCGAACCCCGCCCGCTCGCGCGACAGGCCACCCGGACCGAGGGCCGAGAGCCGGCGCTTGTGGGTCAGACCGGCCAGCGGGTTGGTCTGGTCCATGAACTGCGAGAGCTGAGAGGTCCCGAAGAACTCCTTGATGGAGGCGACCACCGGGCGGATGTTGATCAGGGTCTGCGGCGTGATCGCCTCGACGTCCTGGGTGGTCATGCGCTCGCGCACCACCCGCTCCATCCGGGACAGGCCGATCCGGATCTGGTTCTGGATCAGCTCGCCCACCGAACGGATCCGGCGATTGCCGAAGTGGTCGATGTCGTCCGGCCCATACCCCTCCTCGCCCGCGTGGAGCTTCACGAGGTAGCGGACGGTCTTCAGCATGTCCTCGTAGGAGAGGATGCCCTTGTACTTGGGCCCACCGTCGCCCTGCTCGTCCTTCTGCAGCTCGGCCCAGACCCGGAACCGCGGCTGGTCCCACCCCTTCTTGTCGGGGTTGTCCAGCTCGCCCAACTGTTTGGTACGCGCCTTGAGCTGGGACTGGAGGACGCCCTGCGCCGCCTCCAGCTTCTTGTTCATCTTGTAGCGGCCCACCCGGGCCAGGTCGTACCGCTTGTGGTTGAAGAACAGGTTCTCGAGCAGGGTTCGGGCCGACTCGGCGGTCGGCGGCTCACCCGGCCGCAGCTTCCGGTAGATGTCCTCGAGGGCCTCCTCGGGGGAGGTGACGTGGTCCTTCTCGAGGGTGTTCTTGATCGACTGCGCATCGTCGAACAGTGCCAGGATCTCGTCCTCCGACCACCCGAGCGCCTTCAGCAGGACGGTCACGTTCTGCCGGCGCTTGCGGTCGATCCGCACGCCGACGGTGTCCTTCTTGTCGACGTCGAACTCGAGCCAGGCGCCCCGGGAGGGGATGATCTTGGCGATGTAGACGTCGCGATCGGAGGTCTTGTCGGGCTCGCGGCTGAAGTACACGCCCGGCGAGCGCACGAGCTGGGAGACCACGACCCGCTCGGTCCCGTTGATGATGAAGGTTCCGCGCTCGGTCATCATGGGGAAGTCCCCCATGAAGACCTCCTGCTCCTTGATCTCGCCGGTCGCCTTGTTCACGAACATGGCCTCGACGAACAGCGGACGACTGAACGTCTGGTCCTTGTCCTTGCACTCCTCCTCCGAGAACTTCTGGTCCTTGAACGTGTGGGTGCCGAAGTGAAGCTGGAACTGCTCCGTGAAGTCCTCGATGGGCGAGACCTCCTCCAGGACCTCCTTGAGGCCTTCGGCCAGGAGCCAATCGAAGGACTCTCGCTGGATGCCGACGAGGTCCGGGAGCGGAAGCACCTCGTTCAACTTGGCGAAGCTGACACGATCGCGAGCAGGGACGAGCGAGTCAGGCAAGAACGATCCCTCCCCTAGGGTTAGGCGCGGACACACCTGGAATCAGGGCATGCAGAACGCGGCACGGCAAACGAACAGTGTAGGTGCGCGAACGCGCAGCGTCAAACGGCCGGGGGTTGGACCCCGGTCCATGCGGCGAGAGGTTACTCCCCGGCGGGCCCCGTGGTCAACCTTCCCTCGGCCTGCGGATCGCCCTACTCGAGCCCGCCGAACACCCCCGCCGGCGCGCTGACCTGCGAAAGCGCCGGAGGTGGCTCCTCCTTCGGCTCCGGCTCGGCCGCCTGGGCCACCCGGCTCTCGTCCACCATGCCCAGCGCTCGAGCGATGTCGGCGACGGCGTTCCCGAGCGCCATCGCCTGGTCGCTCGAGCCGATCCTGACCCCTCGGGCCGTCATGACGTTGAAGAACTCCTCCATGAGCGCTCGGTCGTCACCGAGGAGTGAGGCCTCGGAGACGTTCAGCGCTCGAGCGAGTCGCTCCAACGTCTGGATGGACGGTGCGACGTGGCCGTTCTCGTACCGCGAGAGGCGCGCCTTGGGGATGCCCGAGATCTCCTCGAGGTCCGACTGCGACAGGCCGGCCTTGATCCGAGTGGCCCGGAGCCGCTGACCGAACGTCCGCTCCTCGTTCATCTGCCAAGAACCCCCTGCCAGGTTGCATGAGCAATCTACCTTGCGCAGCATGCCGCCGCAAAGCGAACGTGGCGGGGACGGTGCCCCGCCACGCACAGAAAGAGACGAACGGCTACTTCACCTCGACGGTGCCGCCGGCGGACTCGATCTGCTCCTTGGCCTTGTCGGCGGTCTCCTTGTTGACTTTCTCCAGAACCGGCTTCGGCGCCCCGTCCACCAGGTCTTTGGCTTCCTTGAGCCCGAGACTCGTCAGAGTTCGGACCTCCTTGATGACCTGGATCTTCTTGTCCCCGGCCGCGGTGAGGATGACGTCGAACTCCGTCTGCTCCTCCGCCTCCTCGGCGGCCGCCGGCGCACCGGCCGCCCCTGGCGCGGCGGCCATCATCATGGGTGCGGCCGCAGCCTGGACGTCGAACGTCTCCTCGAACTTCTTGATGAAGTCCGAGAGCTCGAGCAGCGTCATGTCCTTGAACTGCTCGAGCAGGTCGTCGGCGGTCATCTTCGCCATCGATCACTCCTCCTCGGTCGAGACGGAGGGCTCCGCCTCCGACGTCTCCACTGGTTCGGAAGCCTCTGCCTCCACTGGCGCCGTCTCGGACGGCGCGGCGTTCTCGGCCACCTCTGTCGCCGGCTGCGCGGCGCTCTCGGCCACCCCTGTCGCCGACGGCGCAGCCTCCTCATCGCCCACGGCGGCCTGTCCTTCCCTGTCCGCCGAGGCGGCTGCCTCGTCTGACGAGGGCAGCCGCTCACGGTACGCCTCGAGCAAGCCGACGAACCGCCCCTGAAGGGTTTGGAACACCGAGGCCGCCCGGACCATCTCGGACTTCATCATCCCGGCGATCTTCGAGAGCATGACCTCGCGCGACTCGAGGGTCGCCAGGGCCTGCGCCGACGTTTGGTCGAGCACCTTGCCATCGAGGTAGGCGCCTTTCAGGACCAGCGCCGGGAACCGCTTCCCCGCGTCGACCAGCTTCTTCGCGGCCGCGACGACGTCACCGTCGACGAACGCCACCGCCGTCGATCCGGTGAGGAGCCCCTCGAGCTCCTCGATGCCGGCGTCACCGGCGGCGCGCTGCATCAGGGTGTTCTTCACCACCGAGAACCGCGCCGTATCCGACAGGGAGCGGCGAAGTTCCGTCGCGTCGTGAACGCTCAGCCCTCGGTACTCCGCCAGAAGTAGCGCGTCCGCGTTCTGGATTCGCTCCTTCAGGGCCGCGACCTTCTCGATCTTCTCTGTGTTCGGCATCGCGCCTCCACAAACGACAACACGCCCCCGCAGACTCGCGGAGGCGTGCGTGGCGCCACGTCCCTCGCCTCGGCAGGTACCGGCGTGGCCGGATTGTGCTGCGCCCCTGCTGTCTGCGGCGGGACCAAGGGTACCGGGGAGAGAACGAGGCCGACAAGGCCACCCCGCGATCAGGAAGTGGTCGCGCAGATGGCCCAGGCCGTCAACGTCCAGTTCCCGCTCGTTCCGATCCTCGTCCCGCTTGCCGCCCACGTCGTCGTCGAGGACGGATAGCTGGCCGTAATGCTGAGCGTGGCGCCGCCGGGCCCGGATGTCGAGGCGCCGCCGCCGATTACGACCTTACCGCCATCGGGATCGACCCGCGGTTCGTGCCGGCGTTGTTCAACCTCGCCATCCTGCACGCCCAGGCCGGCGCGAACGAGGAGGCGATCGGCTTCTACGAGACGATCATCGAGGCGGAGCCCGGCAACGCCGCCGCCCACCTCAACCTTGGGTTTCTCCTGATCGAGCAGGATGAGACGGAGCGGGGTCGAGCCGAGCTGGATGAGGCGGTTCAGCTGGACCCGAGCCTCGAGGAGCGGATCGACCCGGAGATCTTCGAGAACGCCGAGACTCCGTAACCAGCAGCCCGACGAAGGTCGCCGCGCCGATCAGCAGGAGCAGGTCGTACCGGGGGAACGGCGCGTACTGGAACACCACGTCGTGACGGCCCGGGGACACGACCCGGCCCACGAGCGACGGCGCGAACATCTGTGGCTCGAGCCGACGGTTGTCCACCGTGACGACCCATCGGTTGTCGAACGACGCCTTCAGGACGACCGCTCCGGGCCGGTCGAGGTCGACCGTCGCGGCGGCCCGCCCCTCGGCCAGGTCGAGGAACACCTCCACCACCGACCCGGGGGGTTCCGCCGGGAGCTCGTCCCCGAGCACGGTGGCTTCCGGAGCGTCGATGCCGGCGAACGCGACCGCCGGGTGGACGTCGGCGGTGGGGAGCTCCGAGCTGAGCCACGGAGCGATCTTCTCGCCGAGGTCGGTCCGATCCGCGTCGATCGGCTGCCCCGTGTCGACGACCTCGATGGTGCCCTCGACGGGCATCCGCCACAGCTCGTGCCGTCCCCGGGTCGTGACGAGCTCACCCTGGACGGGATCCGGACGATCCGAGGGCTGGATCAGGTACCGGACGTCGAACACGTCGAAGTGATCCGGATTGGCGTCGCGGAAGCGGTATTCGGCCGGGGACGACAACGACCACGTCGGGCGGGTGAAGCCGACGGCCTCGGCGTCGAGGTTGAGGAGTTGCGCATACGCGGGCACCTGTCCGATGCGGTATTTGCTCCCCCAGTTCGACCTCGATCCCGCGTAGATGCGTCCCGGACCCAGCCGCCCCGCCCGACGGACGAGCGCGGCCAGGTCTGCGCCGTCGGTGGCCGAGGCGACACGCTGCTCGCGCATCCACTCGGCCCCCTGCGCGGCCCAGGCCTGGCGTTCGTACCACGCCGGACCGAGCAGAGCGACCGCCACGACGACCAAGCCGGCCAGCACCGCCCGCGGCTCGGGGAGTCGCGAGCGCAGCCGGACGAACACCACCCGGCCGAGCCAGGCGAGCGCCACTCCCATCAGGTAGAGACCGGCCAGGTGGACCCCGAACACGTAGCGACGAAGGAACAGGTCGCCGGAGCCGGGGAGGAGCCGAAGGAGCGGGCCGAGGGTGGACCTCCCGAAGAACAGCAGGAGCGACAGGAGCCCCACGGCCAGGATCGCCCGAGCTCGTTCGTCGCGGCGCCACCGCATCGCGAGCAGACCGAGACCGACCACGAACAGGATCGTGAGGATCGGGAAGCGGTTCCGATCGAAAAGCTCACCCGAGGCGAGCCAGGACAGGATCCGCCCCGCACCGAACGAGTCGTAGAAGACCTTTCCCCGAGAGAACTCATCCTGGACGGTGAACGCCCGGTCGACCAGGAGCGGCACGACCACCCACGCCGCGACCAAGACGGAGCCGATCCCCACGAGGGCGGCGCGCCGGATGCGCTCGAGCAATCGGGTGGGGCGCAACAGCGCGAGCACGCCCAGGGACAACAACGCCAGGTATCCGGTGAGCAGGTGCACGGCGATGGATAGGGCCACCACGAGCGCCGCCCAGGCGTACGAGCGCCCCCGCACGACGGCCCGATACCCGAGCCCCCACGCCAGCGGCAGCAGCCACATCCCCCAGAGCTGCGTCCAGGTGCCGTAGCCTCGCCAGGCGTAGCTCCCCCACTCGTACCCGAGCGTCGGGGCGCTCACGACGAGCGGGGACAGCAGCGCGGCGGCAGCCGAACGCCATCTCCCCAGCCCGAACAGCCGCCCGCCCGCGAATACCGCGATCGGCCAGAGGGCCAGCCCCAGGTACAGGGTCACCGAGTAGGCCCGGTGCGACCCGAGGGGGATGGCGAGCAGGCCGGTCACGACGTGGGGAAGGCTCTGATAGTGGTGGAACCGGGACGACCCCAACCCCAGCTCGGGGTACCACCCGTCCAGGGGCAGATGTCCTCCCCGCCAGCGCTCCTCGGCCCAACCGATCATCGATCGGTGGACCGTGCCGTCGTTCAGGTTCGGAACCGGGCTGACCTCGGCGCGCAGCACCCAGAGGTTGAAGACCACGGTGAGCGCGACGATGGCCCACGGGCCGAACCGGTGAACCGCGTTTCGCACGCGGCAGACGCTACACCGAGGCCGGCTGCGTCTCGGTGTCCTTCATCCGGTTCGTGTCGATCGTGATCCCGGGCCCCATGGTCGTCGCGACCGTCAGGCGCTTGACGTATTTGCCCTTGGCCGCGGACGGCTTGGCCCGCAGGATCTCGTCGACCACGACGAGGTAGTTCTCGAGGAGCTGCTGCTCGGAAAAGGACTTCTTACCGATGATCGCGTGAACATTGCCGGTGCGGTCCGTCTTGTACTCGATCTTTCCGCCCTTGATGTCTTGAACGGCCTTGGCGATGTCGTTTGTCACGGTGCCGCTCTTGGGGTTCGGCATCAGCCCCCGCGGGCCGAGGACCCGGCCGGCCTTCCCCACGGTGGCCATCATGTCGGGCGTGGCGACGGCGGCCTCGAAGTCGATCGTGCCGCCCAGCACCTGCTCGACGAGGTCCTCACCGCCCACCACGTCGGCGCCGGCATCCCGTGCCTCGGTGGCCTTCGGGCCCTGCGCGAACACGGCGACCCGCACCGACTTGCCAGTGCCGTTGGGAAGGGACACGGTCCCCCGGACGAGCTGGTCGGCCTTCCGGGGATCGACGCCGAGCCGGAACGCGATCTCCACGGTCTCGTCGAACTTCGCCCCCGGGAACTCCTTGATCGCCCGGATGGCCTCGACGGGGAGGTACTCGAGCTCCCGATCCAGCAGCGTGGACGCGGACTCGTACCGTTTGCCGCCTTTCATGGCGCCACCTCCACGCCCATGCTCCTGGCCGTCCCCGCCACGATGCGCATCGCCATGTCGACGTCGTTCGCGTTCAGGTCGTCCATCTTCTGCTCGGCGATCCTTCGGAGCTGGTCCTGGGTCAACCTCCCCACCTTCTCCCGGTTCGGCTCACCCGATCCCTTCTCGAGGCCGACGGCCTGCTTGATCAGCTCGACGGCCGGCGGCTGCTTCGTGATGAACGTGAACGAGCGGTCCTCGTAGATGGTGAGCTCGGCCGGGATGACCTGGCCGGCCTGGGCCTGCGTACGTTCGTTGTACTGCCGGCAGAACTCCATGATGTTCACGCCGTGCTGCCCGAGCGCCGTCCCGACGGGCGGGGCCGGCGTGGCCTGGCCCGCCCGGATCTCGAGCTTCACGACGGCGAGCACCTTCCTCTTCGGGGGCATCCTCCTGCACCTCCTGCGGTCCCGGCGGCCGTTCGGCCTCCCGCATCGTCGGTTGGTCGGTCTAGACCTTCGCCACCTGGTCGAACGACAGCTCGACCGGCGTCTCACGGTCGAAGATGTTGACGAGCACCTTGAGCTTGCTCTGGTCGAGATTGATCTCGCTGATCGTGCCGTTGAAGTCCGCGAACGGCCCGGAGATGATCCGCACCACGTCGTTCTCCTCGAAGCCGAGGCGGTACTGCGGCTTCACCTCTTCCTTCTTGACCGCGAGGATCTTCTCCACCTCTCGCCTGGAGAGCGGCGTGGGTTTGCTGCCGGTGCCGGCGGCCACGAAACCGGTCACGCCGGGCGTGTTGCGGACGACGTACCACGAATCGTTGTCGTAGATCATCTTCACGAGCAGGTATCCAGGGAAGACCTTGCGCTGGACGACCTGCTTCTTGCCGCCCTTGATCTCCATGACGTCCTCCATGGGGATGTGGACGTCGAAGATCTTGTCCTCCATCTGCATCGTGTGGATCCTCGACTCGAGGTTCGTCTTGACCTTGTTCTCGTACCCCGCGTAGGTGTGCACGACGTACCAGTCACCGGGGCCCCGGAACGGGTCGGGGACGGCGGCCTCGCCCTCCTCCTCGGCCTCGGCCACCTCGGCCGGCCGGGGCCCCTCTTCCTCGGCCGGTTGGGCCCCCGCCGCCTCGGTAGGCGGTCCCTCGACCTCCGCGAGTGCGGCGGGTTCGGGCTCCACGATCGGCATGGCCGGCTCGGACGGCTGCGCGACCTCGGCGACCTCGGCGGCCGGCGCGACCTCCTCGGGGACGTCGACCAGTCCCGTGGGCCCCGAGCCGATGGCGTCCACCGTCTCCGGGAGCCTCTCGGCCGGCTCGTCCGGCTGCAGGACGCTCACGCTCGCCGGGGGCTCACCGTCGGCGGCCTCCACGGCTTCTTCTTCGAGGTCCGCCCCCGTCTGGGCTTCTTCGAGGTCCGCCCCCGTCTGGGCGTCCGCCACCTCGCCGCCGAGAGCGGACTCTGGCGTCGGGGGCTCCGACGCCTCATCGGCTTCCGTGTCGGAGGGCGCCTTGGTCTCGGCGTCGCCCTGGGCGTCGATCGGTTCGGGCGCGTCGGCGTCGCCCTGGGCGTCGACCGGTTCGGGCGCCGACGCGTCGTCGGCGGCCCGGTCGAGCGACGGTTCGGGCTCCTCCGGGACGTTCTGGTCTGGCGTCATGTCGTGGGGCTGGCTCATCGGGGTCTCGAGATCAGTTGGTGAATACGTCGAGCACGAACCGCGCGAACACCGCGTCGAGCCCGAACACCAGCGAGGTCATCACGATGACGGTGGCGAGCACGACGACCGTGTAGGTCACCAGCTCTCGCCGGGTCGGCCAGATGACCTTCTTCAGCTCCTGGCGAACTTCCTTCAGGAACTGACGGGCGCCCGTGCGCTCCTTGCGCTGCTGGAGCTGGGCACGGCGAGCCTGCGCGGCCGCCTGGGCACGCTCGACCTGCGTCCCCTGGCGACGCTGCGCCCGCTTCATCTGCCTGTTCATCGTGGTTCTCCCTTGCAGGGGCGGAGGGACTCGAACCCCCAACCGCCGGTTTTGGAGACCGGTGCTCTACCAGGTTGAGCTACGCCCCTCCGTGGAACGGTCCGGCCGGAAGTCGGGGACACCGAAAGCCCAGTATAGGGGGGCCCCTGTACCTCGGCAAAGGAGGGGACCCCTGAGGTGCGTGATGTGGCACCAACCCTCCCCTACACTTCACCAGACGCGCCGCGCCGGCCCCGGAATGCGAGCGCCAGATGGACGAGCCGGTTCCTTCCCCCCCGCCCGAAGACGAACGGGCGGGGCGACGCGGCCTCTTCTCCGGCCGATCGCCGACGCCGTCGCCGGCCCTCCCCGACGATGCCGGGGCGCAGGTCGAGGAGCTCATGGCCGCCTACCAGGCCACGATCCAGCGCCAGCTCGAGGAAGGCCTGCGCCGCATCCAGTCCACGGCGAGCACGCTCATGCACGAGATCGCCGCCGAGGTCTGGCGCACCGCTGGTGGCGACAAAGACGAGATTCGGGGCCGGATCCTCCACGAGCTCTCGCGGGACCAGGCGGTCCGGAGCATGATCGCCCACACCGACGAGCGCTTCCAGGCGCTCGCCATCCGGACCGAGCGACTCGAGGAGACGCTCAACCATCTGGTCGATTCGGTCCGCGGCGCCCGGGAGCAAATCGCCGAAGGGGCCGGGATGCTCGACCAGGCGGCGCACGCGCGGGACCCGAACGAGATCCGCCGGCAGCTCGCCGACGTGACGCGCCAGGTCGCCGCAGCTTTGGCCACCCTGGCCGAACGTGACCAGGCCATCGTCGAGACGGTGCGATCTCGTGTCCGCGAGCACGGCGAGCTGATCACCCGGGAGACCACCAGGATCTCCGCCGCCATGGAGGCGTACGTCCAGCAGGGCGTGGAGGCGGTCGGGCGGCTGGCCGGGAGCATGGACCAGCAGCTCCAGAGCCTGACCGCTCAGGAGGAGCGGGCGGCCGATCGCATCGCCCAGGCCGTGGAGCAGCAGATGTCGATGCTCGGCGAGCAGGTCCAGCTCCTGTTCGACCGGGTGGCCATCGACACCACGACCCTCGGCGACTACCTACACGTCCTGAACGACCGGATCGACGTGGCCTCTCGAGACGCGATCGCCGAGCTGCATCACACGCTCGAGACCCGGATCCTCGGCCTGGCCAAGCTCGTCCGGTCGGACTCGGAGGCCCTGCGCCGCGAACTCGTCCGGACGGCCCAGACCCTCGACGAGCAGACGGCAAGGGCCCTCGACGAGCGGCTTGCCGCCGTCACCGACGCCGTCGGCCGGGGCACCGCTCGGATGATCGAGGAGCTCGGGCATCGGGTCCAGGAGGAGACCGGCCTCGCCATCCGGGCCTGGATCGACGACACCTTTTCCCGGCTCCAAGCTCAGGTGGACGAGCAGTCTCGCCACCTGGACGGGCGAACGGACGAATCGCTCGCGGCCATCGACCGGAACATGGTCCGCATGACCGACGCCATCGAGGTGCAGCTCGAGCGGCTGGGTCGCGCGATCGGCGAACGAACCGCCCAGGCCGCGGACCTGGCCATCGGCGAGCGGTTCGACGACGTGCTGGCGCGCCTGCACGACGCCGCCGGCACCGTCGAGCAGCTCGAGCGGACCGTCCGCCAGGGCGACGAGGGGATGGAGCGTTCGCTCGACGAGCGGATGACCGCCTTGGCCAAGCTGATCCGCTCGGACAACGAGACGCTGGCGCAGCAGATCGTCGCCGACCAGGAGGCCACCAAGCAGTCCCTGCGCGTCATGAAGGAGCTCCAGGCCAACCTGCCGGGCGAGGTCATCACGATGGTCGAGCAGCGATTCGCCTCGCTGGCCGAATCCATCGAGCGGTCGAACGAGATGTTGGCGAAGCGGATCGACAAGATGGCCGTGAAGATCGGCGAGCGTTACGACAACGACATCCAGGTCGTGGTGGATCGGATGGGCGATGCCATGCACGCCCTGGCCAGCCTGGGGCGGCCGGCGGGCGGCGCGGCGGATCGAAGCGCCGAGCCCCGCATCGAGCTCGAATAGGCGGACCTCGAGTACGCGGACCTGGGACGCGGCGGACCTGGGACGCGGCGGGACGTCAGGCCAGCCGGATCTCGGCCTCGCCGCGGCGGATCGCCCATTCGGTTGCTCCATCGCGGTCGATGCGCACCCACACGTCGAGCAGCGCCGTCCGCCGCTCGGGATCGAGGGCCTTCACGGCGCCGCCGGCCACGACCGTGTCCCCCATCAACACCGGGGAACGGAACTGCACCCGCACGCGCACGATCGAGGCATGGTCACCGGCCCATCCGACCAACGTTGAGACCAGGTGCCCCGTGGTGAACATGCCGTGCGCGATGATCCCGGGGAACCCGACCGCGCGTGCTACTTCGTCGTCGAGATGCAGCGGGTTCCGGTCACCGCTGGCTTCCGCGTAGGCCCGGACGTCCTCGCGGGTGACCAGCCGTGGGGCGTCCGGGACGGCGTCTCCGACGTTCACGTCCTCCAGCCGAACGGTCACTCGCCCCCCCGGACGATCATCGTGCTCCGGGCCACCACGACCACGCGGCCGGACTCGTCGAGGAGCTCCGTGCGAAGCGTGAGGAACTCGAGATCCCCCCTGGATCGGATGGCCTCGACGGTCGTCGCGGCCGAGAGCGCCTCGCCCACCACGAGGGGCCGCCCCCACTCGTACTCCTGCTGGCCGTGGACCACCCGGGCGTAATCGAGGCCCAGATCCGGATCGCTCACGACGCCGGCCAGCGTCGCGAACTCGGCTGCCGTGACGAAGGTGGGGGGGACCCCACCGCCCGGATGCCCAACCGCGTCCGCGAACGCCGACACCCGGTCGGCATCCAGCACGAACGCTTGGGGCGGGTACGTCGTTCCCACACGACGGGGGTTCAGCGCCACGTTTTCCTTACGGACGAACGGCCGACACGCGGGTCCTGCTCGCGGCGGTCTCCCGATCGCCCGATTCCCACGAACCTCTCATCCTGCGAACGTAGCCACAGCGCCGGGGGCAGGCAAGTCGCGGGCCTTCCGTGACTCTGCGTATGCATCGACCTACGATCGGTGGACCGATGAGCCAGGACCACAGTCAGAACGGCGGGCGCCCGAAGCACATCACGGTGCTCATCGTCGACGACGAGCGTACGTTCGGTGAGGCGCTCCAGGTCACGCTCGGCCGCGAGAAGGACCTCCAGATCGTGGAGATCGCGACGGATGGAACGCAGGCGGTCCGGGCGGCCGACCAGCACCATCCCGACGTCGTCCTGATGGACATCGCGATGCCCGGCATGAGCGGCATCGAGGCCACCCGGCGCATCAAGGAGGCCGACCCCGAGGCACGCATCGTGATCCTGTCGGGTCACGAAGACGAGCACCTCCTCGCTCGCGCGGTGGCGGCCGGAGCGACGGGACTGCTTCGCAAGACCGAAGCGGTCCTGAACGTCGCGAGCACGGTCCGGCGCGCGCACCGAGGTGAGCCCCTCCACCCGGCCGACGAGGTCGAGGGGGCCCTGCGCAGGCTCCGGCACCGACGCGACAAAGACGACGACGCCGTCAAGAGGCTGGAGCGGCTCACCCCGCGCGAGGTGCAGATCCTGGAGCTGATGGCCGAAGGGCGCACACCGGCCGAGATCACCGATACGTTGTCGATGAGCCCGAACACGCTCCGGACCCACATGCAGAACGTGCTGACAAAGCTGGGGGTCCACTCGAAGATGGAGGCCCTGGTCCTGGCCATCCGCCACGGCAGGGTCGGCACCGCGGACCTTGACGCCGCGGAGGACGCCGAGGAAAGCGAAAAGGCCTAACGCGTCTCCCGGTGGAGCGTGTGCCGGCGCTCCCAGCGGCAGTACTTCCGCAGCTCGATGCGGTCGCGATCGTTCAGCCGGTTCTTCACCGTCACGTAGTTGCGCCGCTTGCACTCGGTGCACGCGAGCGTGATCGTCGGTCGGTTGTCGCCTTTCGCCATCTCGCCTCTTCTCTCCGGCTGTCGCTACGCCCCGGCTGTCGCTACGCCGCGAGAGCCCCCGTCTCGTGCGCTCTCGCTACTTGATGATGTTGGTGACGCGCCCGGCGCCCACGGTCCGCCCGCCCTCGCGGATGGCGAAGCGCAGGCCCTCTTCCATCGCGATCGGAGCGATCAGCTCGACCGTCATCTCGACGTTGTCCCCGGGCATCACCATCTCCACGCCCTCGGGCAGGGCCGCCGAGCGGTCCGCCTTTTCGTTGCTATGGTATTTGTTACTCAGTGATGCTGACGACGACGCCGGCGCCGACGGTGCGGCCGCCTTCGCGGATGGCGAAGCGCAGCTTCTCTTCCATGGCGATCGGCACGATCAGCTCGACATCGACGGTCACATTGTCGCCCGGCATCACCATCTCGGTGCCTTCGGCCAGCGTCACGATGCCGGTCACGTCGGTCGTGCGGAAGTAGAACTGCGGACGGTAGTTCGTGAAGAACGGCGTGTGGCGACCGCCCTCGTCCTTGGTCAGGACATAGGTCTCCGCCTTGAACTTCGTGTGCGGCGTGATCGAGCCCGGCTTGGCCAGAACCTGGCCGCGCTCCACCTCGTCCTTCTTCGTGCCGCGCAGGAGGACACCGATGTTGTCGCCCGCCTGGCCCTGATCGAGCAGCTTGCGGAACATCTCCACACCCGTGACGACCGTCTTCGTCGTCGGCCTTAGGCCCACGATCTCGATCTCATCCCCCACCTTGATGATCCCGCGGTCGATTCGGCCCGTCACCACCGTGCCGCGGCCGGAGATCGAGAAGATGTCCTCGATCGGCATCAGGAACGCCTGGTCGATCGCGCGCTCCGGCATCGGGATGTACTCGTCCACCGCCGCCATCAGCTCCATGATCTTGCTACCCCACTCCCCGTC
>DASUTU010000172.1:0-4361 GCA_036374435.1 Actinomycetota bacterium
ACGTTCGGCGACGACGTCCATGTCGGGTGGCGTCGTGTTCATGTCGCACGCCGTCCAGTAGGTCCCGTGCAGCGACTCGACCAGGTCACCGTAGCGGAGCAGCAGCTCCCGGCGGGCCGGTCCCTGCGGGATCTCGGGGACTGCGAGCACGGCCTTGCCCCCGCCGAGCGGCACGCCGGCCATGGCGTTCTTGCTCGTCATCGCGGACGCCAGGCGAAGCCCGTCGCGCAGCCCGTCGGCCGGCGAGGAATAGACCTTCAGCCGGGTGCCGCCGGCCGCCGGCCCGAGCACGGTCGAGTGGACGCAGACGAACATCCACGCGCCGCTCGCCGCGTCGTGGCGGAGGGCGACCTCCTCGCCGTCCCAGGCGCGAAGGAGCTCCTCGAACACCGCGGGCTACTCGGTCAGCTTGGACGCCGTCGTCGTGGTGACCTGTTTCTTGGCCTTCTTCGCCGCGCGTTTCTCCTTGATGGACTTCTGCGCGGTCTTCTTCTGGTGCTTCTCGCCTTTGTCCTTGGCGTGCGCCATCTCGGGACCTCCGTTCGCCGGCCGACGTGGTCATTCTCGCATCAGGCGGCCGCCCCTACCGCCCGAACGAGACTGGCGTAGAGTAGAAGGTCACATGATCGGGCTGATCGTCCTCGGAGCGATCCTGCTCTTCGTCGGCGTCGTGTGGTTCCACGAGCGTCGGCGGAACATCCCGAGCCCGGATCGCACGCGCTGGGACGACCCCGGCCAGGCGCAGGCGCACGCTGCGGAGATGCTGAGCAAGCTCGGCAAAGGCCAGGGCGGCCGGCTCTGATCCGAAGCTAGACCAGGTCGGCCAGCGCCGCTCGAACGTCTTTGCGGATCCCCGTCACGAACGGCACCTCGACCTTCGTGAACCGGCGGGCCTCGGCCTCGCGAAGCCGGCGGATGCAGTCCACGATCCGGTCGAGATCGTCGGCCTCGAACGCCAGGATCCACTCCCAGTCGTTGATCCCGAACGCGCTCGTCGTGTTGGCCAGGACGTCCGGGAACTCGCGGCCGATCTCGCCGTGGTCTCGAAGCAGCGCGGCTCGCTCCTCCCGCGGGAGCAGGTACCACTCGGGCGTGCGAACGAAGGGGTAGACGCAGGCATAGCGGCGGGGCGGTTCGCCGCGGACGAACGCCGGAGCGTGGTCGGCGGTGAACTCGGCGGGTTTGACCACCCCCGTGAACGCCCAGGTCAGGTCGAGGGCGCGACCGGCCTCGGTCCGGCGGAACGCCACCAGGGCGTCCTGCACGGCGTCCGGGCTCGGGCCGACCAGCCACAACATCAGGTCCGTGTCGGCACGGAAGCCGACCGTCGAATACACCCCGCGCACGGAGAGGGTCCCCTCCCACCGCTTGAACAGGTGCTCGACGTCGCGGGCGGCGTCGTCGGCGTCGAGCTCTCGAACGGCAGGCGAAGCCTTGAAGCACGAGTACATCGCGTAGAGCGTCTCGGTCATCGGACTCGCTCCGTTCCTCGCTGGTGGCCGGCGAGGTGCGCGAGCGTTCGCTCGGCCGCCTCCCCGGCGCTGCGGACCGTGTCGGCCACCCCCACCCCTCGGTAAGCGTTGCCGGCGACGACGATACCGGGCGGCAGGGCGGCCTCGATCCGGGCCACCCGGTCGAGATGGCCCACCTCGTATTGCGGCATCGACCGCGGCCAGCGCACGAACGCGGCGTCGTCCGGGCGTTCCGGCAACGGCAGCAGCGCCGCGAGGTGGCGGGCCACCGCCTCGACGATCTCCCCGTCGGCGGCGTCCAGGACGTCCTCGGTCCCGTCGGCGCCGACGAAACACCGGAGCACGGCCCGGTCGCCGGACCCCGGCTCCGGCCACTTCCGCGACAGGAACGTGGCGGCGGTCATGGGCGCCCGCCCGATCGGAACGACGAAGCCGGTGGCGTCCGGCAAGGCCCCGGCCGTGCCCTCGGGATAGACGAGGAGCGCGACCGCGGTCGAGACGTAGCGGACGGCCTCGAGGTCCGCGGCGGCGGCCGGCGAGAGGTCGGCCACGAGCGGCCCGGCGACGAAGGCCGGGGTGGCGAGGACGACCGAGCCCGCCGCGGCCTCCCGGTCATCTGCGGTCCTCACGACGAACCCGGAGCCGTCGCGAACGATCGCCCTGGCCTCGGTGGAGGTCTGGATCCTCTCCGGTCCGAGCGCTCGGGCGAGCGCAGCCGGCAAGGCGCCAACGCCGGCGGCCGGCCGGAGGAACATCGGGCCGGCGTCGCCGGCCGCTCCCAGCGCCGCCCGGGCGCCGCGGAGCAGACTGCCCACCTCTCGTTCCCACGCCGTGAGCTCGGGAAAGGTCGCGGCCACGCCGAGTCGGTCCACGTCCCCGGCGAACAACCCGGCCAGGAGCGGCGCGGTGAGCCCGTCCGTCGCCTGGTCGCCGAGCCGCCGACGCAACAGCGCGCCGAGCGCCTCGTCCCCTTCGCCCGGCCGAGGCCGCCGGACCAGGTCGAGGAGCGCTCGGGCTCGGCCGCCTCGGGACAACCCCGGCCACCCCGCCACGGCGCGACCGCCGGCCGGGACGCCGAGCGCGGATGGCGGGAGACGCACCAGTCCCCGCTCGGTCCAGACGAACGCCCCCTCCGACTCCGGAGCGACCAGGTCGAGCCCGAGCTCGCGGCAGAGGTCCACCGCCCAGGGTTTCCGGGCGACGAACGAGTCCGGGCCGGCCTCCAGGACCAGGTCCCCGACCCGGGCCGATCGGAGCCGGCCGCCGACGTCCGTCGCGGCCTCGAGGATCGTGACCTCGAGCGACGGATCCTTCTGCAAGAGCCGGAAGGCCGTGGTGAGCCCGGCCACGCCGGCGCCGACGACGGCCACCGAGCCGGTCATGCCGCGGTGGAGGCCAGATGGTCCCGAACCACCGCCGCCAGCACGTCGACGAACTCGGGGTCGGCGTTCGGCATCTCGGTCCGCACGAACCGGATGCCCGCATCCTCCGCGACCTGTCGGGCCTCGATGTCGAGGTCGTACAGGGTCTCGAGGTGATCGGCCACGAACCCGGCCGGACACACCACCACCGCCGGGTGGCTGCGCTCGGCGAGCTCGACGATCACGTCCTCGATCGGCGGGCCCCACCATGGGTCGGCGGTCCGGCCGGCGCTCTGCCACCCGATCGTGTGGTGGGCCAGGCGCAGCTCCGCGGCCACGAGGTCCGCCGTCTCGCGAAGGCCGTCCCGGTACCGGCAGGACGTCTCGCACTCGAAGCAGTGTTTGCAGCGTTCGGTCCCGTCCTCGGCGGTGCGGACCGGGAGGCTGTGCGCCGAGAAGACCACGGTGGCCTTCTCTCGCTCGGCGGGCCCGAGCATCCCGAGCGAGTGGGCCACCCGCCCGGCGAGGAACCGCACGAACCTCGGGTGGTCGTGGTAGCTCCGCACGAACGTCACCGAGGGTGGCCCCTCGCCCACCGCCTGCCGGACGCGATCGACGTAGGTCTCCACCGACATTCCCGACCAGTGCGGAGCCATCACGAGGCCGATCGCGCGTTCGATGCCGTCGTCCCGCATCTGCCTCACGGCCTCGGGGATGAATGGGGGCGAATGTTTCATGCCGAGGTAGGACCGGACGCGCGGTCCGGCCGAGGCGTTCAGCGCACGCTCGAGGCCGGCGGCCTGTTCCCGCGTCGTCTCGAGCAAGGGGAAGCGGTTGCCGATCGCCGCGTAGCGCCCCCTGAGCTCCTCGAGGTGTTTGGGGGTGGGGGGACGTCCTCCTCGGATGTCCGTGTAGTAGCGCTCGATGTCGTCCGGGCCACTCGCGGTCCCGTACGCCATCACCAGGATGCCCACCGGGGGAGCGCTCACCGGGGTCCCCGCTCGGTGCGTTCGTGGACCAGGTCCACCAGCCGCTGGAGATGCTCGACCGGGGTGGAAGGCAACACGCCGTGCCCGAGGTTGAACACGTGCCCGGGGCGGCCGGCGGCCCGGTCGAGCACGGCGAGGGCCTTTCGCTCGACCGCCTCCCACGAGGACGTGCAGACCGCCGGATCCAGGTTCCCCTGGATGGCGCGGTCGGTCCCGATCCGCTCCCAGGCCTCGTCGATCGGCATCCGCCAATCGACGCCGACCGCGTCCGAGCCGGCTTTCCGCATCGAGGGCAGCAGGTGGGAGGCGCCCACGGCGAACAGGATCGAGGGCACGGCGAGATCCTCGAACACCGTCGAAACGTGGGGGAGCACCGACCGTTCGTAGTCGTCGGCGTCGAGCGCGCCGACCCACGAGTCGAAGACCTGGACGGCCTGCGCGCCGGCGTCCACCTGAGCCCGAAGGTGCGCGCGGACGATGCCGGCGAGCGTCTGCAACAGGTCGGCCCACGTCTCCGGCTCTTCGAACATCAACGCCTT